>DAOLIU010000044.1:0-22353 GCA_035328385.1 Nitrospira sp.
GTTCTGCAGGACAAGAGCGTCGTCCCGGTCCTGATCAAGGCCTTGGAAGACGATCATGCCTATGTCCGATCCTGCGCCGCCCTGGGTCTGGGCCGTCTTCGTGCGGCCGAGACGCGCGACCGGCTGGTGCGCCTGATGGAGGAAGATTGGGATCAAACGGTCCGCAGCCGCGCAAGGGAAGCGGTGGAACGGATGGGAATGGGAACCTAAAGAGCAGGTGAGAACCGGATCGTTAGGCCGCCCGCGCATCCGCCTGTTCGTTCACCCAATCGATGACCCCGATTTCAGGCTTGCAGCGGTACCGAAACGGAATGAACGACCAGCCGAGTCCCCGGTTGATATACAGGCGGTGGCGGCTCGTCTCATGCGTTCCCGCGATTCGACCGTTGCAGCCGGGAGGAAGCCAGAACGTCGGGATACCGGGAAATCGCCATTGGCCGCCGTGGCTATGCCCGCAGAGGACGAGATCGACGGCGTGATGCTCCTTCAACTGGTCGAGAATGTTCGGCGCATGGGCCAAGAGCAGAGTAAAGCGACGGTGTGCGGGCGGAGGGACGCATGAAAGATCGGCGCGATGCAGACTGGGATCATCCACTCCCGCGATGGCCAGTTCGCCGACTCCGGTCGGGATGTAGGTCGTCTGGTTCACCAGCAGCGTGATCCCGTGACGTTCCGCCAGATGCGAAAAATCCGACGGCGGGACGCCGCTGTAATGGTCATGGTTCCCCAGGGTGACGAAGATCGGGGCAATATTGCGCAAGTTGACGAGAAAGCGAAACAGATGCGGCAGCCCTTCCGGGACGTTCAACAGGTCGCCCGTGATGAAGATCCAGTCAGGTGACAGCTCATCGACCGCCTCGACGATTCGGTCATGGCGCGCTTGGTAGCGGTCGAGATGCAAATCGCTCAGGTGAACGGCGCGGCGTCCTGCGAGCGGACCATGGACCTGCGTGATCGTGGTGATTTCGTGCTCGCCCAGACCGGCTTCCCACTCCGGTGCCAGGCTGAAGAGGCGATAGAGCGGCTCGCTCAGACAAGAGCCGACCCACGAACGGATACGATCGGGCCAATTCATCGCCTGGACCGTCATTTCATGATCCGATCCAGGTCGGCTCGGTCCCCGGCAGTGACCCGATAACCTCGGTCGTAGAGGAGGCTCATGCTTTTCATGACTTCGTCGAGGCTGCGAACTTGATACCAACGGTCGAATCGCTCCGTTAGCGCAGCCACGGGGCCCTGTGTCGGATCGCCCGGATCCAGTTTCAGCGAGAGGGAGGCAAAAAGATCCCGAAGCTCGGTGGCATTATACGCATAATCGTCGTTTCGATCGGCGACCAGGGCCAGTTCATACACCGTGAGACCGACGGACAGTTGTGCCTGGGTCTTGGCGAAGTCGTCCCGGGCTGCATCCATGCCTCTCGGGTAGATCGCAGGACAGTCTTTGTCTGGCTGTGAGAAGGCGCTGGGGTACCAGTGGATGCCTTGGACGGCCGGCGGCGCGGTCTTGGTTCCTTTGTAGAACCACGACAAGCAAGTGCTGGCCTGGGCGAAGGCTTCCTTATCCCGCTGGACGTAACGGATGACGTGCCGAGAGAATCGCGGAAAGACGCTGTCGTCGGCTGCCGGTGTCGCTTGCGCCGACGTGAACGCCGCGGTGACGGCGAGGAAAATGGCAAACGGCGCGACTAGACGTGCGTATAGCGAATGCGCACCCATCATGGCAGAGTATACCATGATGGGTGTTGAAATCTGACTGTCAAGCCGGCCGATCACGGCCCGTTCGTCGACGGTATGCAATGAGGTCGTTGTCATGAGCCATCCCTATCTCACGGCTTCACTGCCGGGAATCGGCGGTCGCATCAGGGTCGTCCCGGAGGACTTTCAAGTGGAAGAGATGCCCTTGTACCTTCCCTGCGGGGAAGGCGAGCATCTCTATGTCAAGATCACCAAGCGATTGCTGTCCACACCCGATCTGATTCGGAGAATTTCGTCGGTCCTGGGCATCAAGGTGCAAGGCATCGGATCCGCCGGTCTCAAGGATGCGCGGGCGGTCACGACTCAGATGCTCTCTCTGCACGGTGTCACCGCGGAGCGGGTGGCCCGGATCAAAATCGACGAACAGGTGTTGTCAGTGGAGATCTTGGGCCGGCACCGCAACCGGCTGCGTCCCGGGCATCATGCGGGGAACCGATTCCGATTGGTGATACGGGATCTGGAGGACCACGCGCACCGGACCGTTTCTCTGGTCCTGCAGATGCTCCAGGAGCGCGGCGTGCCAAATTATTTCGGCCCGCAGCGGCAGGGCCGGCGCGGGGACAACTATCAGGTCGGAGCCGAGCTGTTGACGGACGAGGCCAGGCGCCGAAAGATGAGCCGCGCCAAGCGCATGTGGTATCTGAACAGCCTCCAGTCTCATTTGTTCAATCAGATTCTGGCCCGGCGGATCGATCGGCTGGACCGGATGTTCGCCGGCGATTGGGCGATGAAAACCGAGAACGGAGCGTGCTTTTTCGTCGAGAACGCCGAGCAGGAGCAGTTGCGGGCGGACCGATTTGAGATCAGCCCGACGGGGATTCTGTTCGGCTCGCGCGTGTCCTGGGCCGAGGGGGAGCCGGGAGCGATCGAACGGGCCGTGGTGAGTGAAAACGGCGCGACGCCGGAAAGTCTGACTGAAGCCGCGAAGGCCTGCGGATTTCGAGGCGAACGCCGGCCGCTGCGCGTGAGGCTGGACCAAGTTGAGTCGGTCTTGGACGGCAACGTGCTGACCGTGGGTTTTTCACTTCCTCCGGGCGCGTATGCGACCAACGTGCTGCGGGAGCTGATGAAAGCCTCAGAATAACGGGGTCTGTTCACCCCGACGGCGACGGTTCCGCCGCTTCACCGATCGGGTCCGCGTGATAAAATCGATGAGAGGCTCCGTATGGCAGAAACGCAGGAAACGGTCGTCCTCAAGGGGCATATCATCGATTCGCTGATTCTGGCGAAAGTGCTGGACACGATTCTGATGATGGGCGGCACGTTCGACCTGCGCGATGTGTCGATCGGAAAAACCAGACAGGAGCCTTCTCTCGCACGTATTCTCGTTCGGGCTTCATCCCCTCAACTCTTGACCGACATCCTGCGGGCCGTCCAGCCCCATGGCGCGGCCGTCGAGCGTGAATCCGACTGTCACTATGGCGCCGCTCCGACCGACGGGGTTTTCCCGGAGGACTTCTATGCGACGACGCACCTGCCAACCCAAGTGCGACTGGAGGGCCAATGGCTGGACGTCGAGCGGATCGAAATGGACCTCGGCATCGTCGTGGATCTGAAGTCGGGAAGTGCCCGAGCGGTTCCGATGGGCGACGTGAAGCGGGGTGAACTGGTCGTGTGCGGCCGGTCGGGCGTCCGTGTGAGCCCGCTCCAACGTCCCCAGGAGCACGACGTCTTCAGCTTCATGGAGTCGCAGGTTTCAGCCGAGCGGCCGCACGGCCACATCATCGCCGATGTGGCCTCGCGCATGAAGGTCCTGCGCGACCGCCGCCGCCAAGGGCTTCCTGACGCCAACGTCCTGCTGGCGGGAGGGCCGGCCATTATTCATGCGGGGGGGCGGGAAGCCCTGATGTGGCTCGTCGAGGCGGGCTTCATTCAGGTGCTGTTCTGCGGCAACGCCCTGGCGGCGCACGACATGGAGGCCGACCTGTACGGCACCTCTTTGGGTTACGGCCTGTCGGCGGGCCGAGCCGTCCCGCACGGGCATGAGCATCATTTGCGGACGATCAACCGCATCCGTGCGATCGGCGGCATTGCCGCCGCCGTCGGGCGCGGGGTAATCAAGCAAGGGATCATGGCAGCCTGCGTGCGGCAAGACGTGCGGATCGTGATGGCCGGCACCATTCGCGACGACGGACCGTTGCCGGGAGTCATCACGGATTCGATCCTTGCGCAGGCGGCGATGCGGGCGGCAATCCCGGGGGTCGGCCTGGCGCTGCTAGTCGCCTCGACGCTTCATTCCGTCGCCACAGGCAACCTGTTGCCGGCCACGGTTCCGACGGTCTGTGTCGACGTGAATCCGGCGGTTCCCACCAAGTTGGCCGACCGCGGGAGCTTTCAAGCTGTCGGGCTGGTCATGGACGCGGCCTCATTCCTGCGGGAACTCGCGCGCGCATTGGGAGCGACGCTGTGAGTCGGGCAATCCCCTGATGGGCGCGGCGGCCCCTCGACCGGTGATGAGCCGACGCCGCCCGGATATTCGAACGGACTGGGACTGATGTATGAGGGACGACAGCGACCACGATCCGTACGGAGGCAGGGGATGAGCCGATTGTTGGTTTGTCCACCGGACTACTTTGCCGTCGATTATGAGATCAACCCGTGGATGCATCGGTCCAATGTGGTCAACAGAGAGCGGGCAGTCGCACAGTGGCATCGTCTCGTCCAGGTGTTGGAAAGGGAATTGGGCGTGACGCTGGAACGGATGAAGCCGGTTCCGGGCCTGCCGGATCTCGTCTTCACCGCCAATGCGGGCGTGGTGTTCGACGGCAAGGCCGTTCCGAGCCGGTTTCGGTATCCTGAGCGGCGGCGGGAGGAAATCTATTTCGAAGCCTGGTTCCGAGAACACGGTTACGACGTCACGACCCTGGATGAAGGGCTGTACTTCGAAGGGGCCGGTGATCTCTTGGGTTTTCCCGACGGTTGGTTCGGAGGCTACAGGCAGCGGTCGGACATTCGTGCTTTTCCCGTCTTGAGCGATCTTTTCGGGAAGGAAATCCTCCCGCTCGAATTGGTAGACGGTCGGTTCTATCACTTGGACACCTGCTTCTGCCCGTTGAGCGGAGGAGAGTTGCTGTACTATCCGCTCGCGTTCGATGACTACGGGCGAGCCGCGATCATGGAGCGACTCGATGCAGGGCGGCGGCTTGAGGTACCGGAGGAAGAGGCGCTCAAGTTTGCCTGCAACGCCGTGTGCATCGCCCGGCAGGTGGTGCTCCCGGAGCATTGTCCCAAGACCATGACCCTTTTGGAGTCTCACGGCTATCGGCCCTATCCTCTTCCATTGGACGAATTCATGAAATCGGGCGGATCCGCGAAGTGCCTGACTTTGGCGCTGTCATGAAGCTGAAACCCGCCGCCGGCCTCGGTCTCGCGTCGCTCAACATCCGTGACGTACGGTAGAGAGCAGCTTCGGTATCTCGCCTGCTATTTTTTCCTGAACAGAAACGCCCCGTAGAGGCCGGCAATGGCGATCGTTACGAGTTCGATCGTCAACAGCAGGCGGCTGATGATGGCGTCGGGAGTCGGAGGATCAAGCACGAACCGAAGTCCCAGGAACTCCGGTTCCTGCGACGCGGGGGTTTCCCAGGGAGGGAAAACCACGGCCAGGATGAGCGCCGCCGCCATACTGTACAGCGCGCGAAGATTCAAAGGTTCCGGCTCGTCCTGGGGAGCGGAAGTTTTGGCCGGGGCCGGCTGATCCAGAAAAGAATAGGCGTCGAGACGTTGGCCGCACTCCGTGCAATACCGGTTCAGTTCCGGAAGCTCTCGACGGCAGGATGGGCAGGTTTTCATAGGCGATTCCCGAGGGAGGCTACACGGAATCGCGGCGATTTGCTAGATGGCAGGTCCGCGGAAACGTCTTCCGTCAGAAGTGAAAGCTGAGGCCGAGACTGAGGTTCAACGCCCCATAGTTTGCCTTGAATGCGAACGGATCCGCGGCAGGATTGTTGTCGTTCGATGAGTAGTTCATCCTGGCCCAGTGATACTGTGCCTCTCCGAAGACCGCCCATCGGCGGGTAAGGTAATAGCGGGCGCCTCCTTCTACATTCAGGCCGATGTTCGTCGCCGATTGTCCCGGAGGAGCGGTCGGGCCGGTCAGTTTTCCGAAAAACAGCGCAGGCCCCACGCCTACGTAGGGCTGAAAACGGTATTTCGGGTATCGCAGCATGAGGGTCGCCACGTCCCAGATGATCATGCGCTGATAGACGCCGGCGAATGTTCCAAGGTTAGCTGTCCCGCCGGGTCCGCTGAGTGTTAATGGTCCCTGCTTGATGTGGGGATTGGCAAAGGACAAGCCGGTCTCGACGCCGATCCAACGTGCCTTCGAAAAGTAATGACCGAACTTGGCTCCCAACAAGATCGAATTCTTCAGCGCCTGATCCGAGTCGATGGTGAGGCCTCCGATGCCATTCTGGGTGACTTCGCCGTTGCTCAGAGGCTGCGGGAACGTCATGCCGACCTGGCCGCCGACATAGGTCTCCGCCCGCAGGGATGTGATCAGCGCGAAGGTGCAGCCCAGGATCGTCGCCAATCCGATGGGCCAACCGCTCAGTCGTGTGATGCTCATGTGCCGGTTCCTCGCTGGCTTCATGTGGTTCTGGATATCCTATCGGTCCATCGGATTCCTGCGAAGACAATTGTGAAATCCAGGAGAGGGTGAGCAAGCCATGTGCCACCCGCCCGCGAGCCAACGGCCTGAATAGTCGACGATCGAGCCGCCGCGTTCTTCCGCACTGTCTGTTTCGTCACTCGGGCTGTACGGGTTGTGAACACTCGTCGATTGACAGTAGAAAGAGCGGATTTCTATAATCGGCCTCCACCAACGCTCGGCTGCCACAAACAGCGCAGGGCAGCTCCGACCTTGAATCTAGTCACCATGCCAATCACGCGTATCGGAGTCATCGGTGCCGGAGCCTGGGGAACTGCCCTCGCCAAGCACCTGGCCGAGAAGGGGCTGCTCGTGCGGCTCTGGGCCTATGAACGGGAGGTCGTCGATTCGATTCGTGCGTCGCGCGAAAACCGGCTCTTTCTTCCCGGTGTGATCGTGCCGCGGTCCCTGACCGCCACCCATATCCTGGGAGAGGCGGTGCAGGACTGCGACGGGCTCCTGTTCGCCGTTCCCTCGCATGTCGCCCGCCCCGTGTTGCGCGAAATGGCTCCGCTCCTTTCCTCGGGCCTTCCGATCGTCAGCGCGACGAAAGGGGTGGAAGAAGATTCGCTTCAACTGATATCGCAGATCATGGACGACGTGCTTCCCCGGCACATGCGCGACCGAATTCTCGTCCTGTCCGGGCCGAGTTTTGCCGCAGAGGTCAGCCAAGGCCAGCCGACCGCGCTCTGCCTGGCCGGCCGCGACGGTGAATTAGTCGCCGCCTTCCAGGCCGCCTGCATGACGCCGGCGCTGCGGATTTATGCCGATAGTGATCTCATCGGAGTCCAACTGGGCGGTGCCCTCAAAAATGTCATGGCCTTGGCCGCGGGAGTGGTCGACGGCCTCGGCCTCGGCCACAACACGCGGGCGGCGCTGATCACCAGAGGGCTTGCTGAAATGGTTCGCCTGGGGACGGCGATGGGCGCGGATCCAAGGACCTTTTACGGCCTGTCCGGTGTCGGGGATTTGGTGTTGACCTGCACCGGAACTTTGAGTCGCAACCACACGGTCGGGGTCCGGTTGGGCGGGGGGGAAAAGCTTGAAACGGTGCTGAGCGGCATGCAGGCCGTGGCCGAAGGGGTTCGGACCGCGAGAGCCGCGCTCGGGCTCGCCCGCCGGGCGGGGGTCGAGATGCCCATCGTGCAGGAAATCAACGCCGTGTTGTTCGAAGGGAAATCTTGTCGTCGTGCCGTGACCGATCTGATGGAGCGCGGCGCAAAATCCGAGAAGGGCATCGCATGACCCGCCGGAATCTCGAACGGATGTTGGAGCGCGTACGCCTCGGCAGGTTGTCGGTCTCGCAGGCCCTGGACCAACTTCGATCCTTGCCCTTCGAAGATCTGGGTTTCGCATCGCTCGACCATCATCGAGCGATCCGGCAAGGGTTTCCCGAAGTCGTCCTCTGCGAGGGAAAGACGCCGGCCCAGGTGCGAGGCATCGCCAAATCCCTGCTCGCGCATCACCGGCCGTTCTTGGCCACAAGAGCGACCCCGGAAGTGGCCGCTGTCATCACCAGGCTTCACCGTCGTGCCGTGTACCACGAGGACGCGCGTGTCGTCGCGGTCCGTGATCCCGGCCGGCGCCCCGTGGGACTGGTACTGGTCGTCACGGCCGGAACGTCGGATGTCCCGGTGGCCGAAGAAGCCAAGATTACGGCGGAAACCATGGGGAGCCGGGTCGAAACGCTCTATGACGTCGGCGTGGCCGGTATTCACCGGCTCTTGGATCGCCGCAGCCGGTTGCTGTCGGCGAGGGTGATCGTGGTGATCGCCGGCATGGACGGCGTGCTGCCGAGCGTCGTGGGCGGGCTCGTATCCTGTCCGGTGGTGGCGGTGCCCTCGAGCCGCGGATATGGAGCAAGTTTCGGCGGCGTGGCGGCCCTGCTGACGATGCTGAATTCCTGTGCGGCGGGCGTCGGGGTGATGAACATCGACAACGGATTCGGCGCCGGATGTCTGGCGCACCGGATCAATGTGCTTGGCGCCGAGGCGGACCGACCGGGCCGCACCGGTTAACGCACTTCGACCGTTCCACGCTTCGGCCACGATACCATGAGCGTTCTCGGCCCTTTCTCGCCGTTGGCCAGAAGCTTGGCCCGCACCTCGTAGTGATACAGGCCCGCGCTGGCCGGCATCTTCTGATGATCCATCCCGTCCCACGTCAGGACGATGGGAAGCCGTGGAAACTCCGCGGGGGTGGCCACGGGAATCTCGTGATCATCGAGCGGCTTGCGCGTGGAGAGGAAGCGGATCGATGTCTTGGACGGAGACGTCACGAGCGACGAAACTTCGAGCAGGGTTGCGCCGTCCAAGTCTTTCGGAAGCTGTACCACGGCGGAGAATTCCAGCTGGCCTGCCGTCACGCTGTAAGGAGTCGGACTGATCTTGAATTCCAGAATTTTCAGATCCGGTTCCGGTCGCGGCGCACGTGGAGTTTTCGATTTTGCGAGGACCGGTCCCGACGTGAGGAACAGGATCGCCAAGGAGAGGCAGAGCCAACCCCGAGCGTCACGGCGAGGCGCGCCGGTCTTCGCGGTCTTGTCTGGGGAATGGGACGAAACCAACATGCGGCTGTCTGACGGCTCACAGATTGTCGCGAGACGAATGTCCGCATCCGTGGATAGCACAGCGCTCCATACCTGTCAATGCGCGCATTGCCGTTCAGGACGGCCTTGGGTAAGATGGCGCGCTTCTTTTTCGTCGTGGCCTGTGAGGTATCCGATGGGCGCGCATCTTCATTTCGATTGTTTCTCGGGAATCAGCGGCGACATGACGCTGGGCGCGCTGGTGGATGTCGGGCTGCCGTTCGACGATCTGGTGCGGGGCCTCAGGCGGCTGGGTGTCTCGGGATTTCGGCTGCGCCGACGCCGGGTGCGGCGGGCCGCGCTTCATGCGACGAAAATCGACGTGTTGCTTGGCGCCGGCTTGCGGGCGCCTCTGTCCCTGAAACAGATCCACGCAATCCTGTCGAAGAGCCGGCTGTCCCAACAGGTCAAACTGCAGAGCCGGACCGTGTTCGACCGGCTGGCCGAGGCCGAGAGCCGAGCGCATCGCGTTCCGAAGGCTCACGTGCATTTCCATGAAGTCTCCGTCCTGGATTCCTTCGTGGACATCGTCGGCAGTCTCATCGGCTGTGAAATCTTGAACGTGTCCCGAGTGACGGCGTCACCCGTCAACGTGGGGAGCGGAACGCTGCAATCGGCTCACGGGACATTGCCGGCGCCGGGACCGGCCGTGGCGATTCTCGCCGCCGGAATCCCGATCTACAGCGCGGGACCGCCCCGCGAGTTGGCGACTCCGACCGGCGTCGCGCTCCTGCGGAGCCTCGCCACCGAGTTCGGCCCCATGCCGCTTCTCTCGCCCGACGCGGTCGGTTACGGCGCGGGTGACGCCAATCCCCAAGACTGGCCGAACGTGCTGCGGGTGTTTCTCTCTTCGTCGAAGGCCGAGCGGGTCCGCGAACTGGATCGAGTCGTACACATCGAAACCAATCTGGACGACGTGAACCCGCAAACATATGAACATGTCGTGGAACGGCTCTTCCAGCACGATGCGCTCGATGTCACGTTGACTCCCGTCATCATGAAACGCGGAAGGCCGGGGATCGTGCTCACAGCGCTGGCCCCTCCGGACCGTGCGCAGGCTGTCCTGGACGTGTTGTTCGAGGAGACCACCGCCCTCGGCGCCCGCGTTCAGGAGATCGCCCGGCAAGTCTTGCCCCGGCGATTCGTGACGGTGCAGCTTCCCGGGGGATCGGTCCGGGTCAAGGTGGCGGACCTCGATGGAGGCCGCACGAAGGCCGCACCCGAGTACCTTGACTGCAAACGCATCGCCGAACGGACCGGACGTCCAGTGAAGGCGGTCCTGGAAGAGGCAGCGACGGCGTATCGCCGAGGCCGCGCGACGAAGAAGGAACGCGCGTGAACCTGCTGCTGTACGGTCTTCTGTTCCTGGCCTCGGTGGTCGTGACGCTGGGGGCCTGCGCCTTGTTTACGAACGCCATTGAGTGGTTGGGGAAGCGGCTCAATCTGTCCGAGGGAGCGGTTGGAAGCGTTCTGGCCGCGATCGGAACCACGCTTCCGGAGACGTCCATTCCGATCGTCGCCATCTTTTTCGGTGGGACCCGCGAAGAAGCGGAAGTCGGTCTCGGCGCGATTCTCGGTGCGCCGTTCATGCTCAGCACGTTGGTGATTCCGATCCTGGCCCTGCTGCTCGTGGCCTATGCCGGCCTCGGAAAACGGAACGCCGTCTTCCGGCTGAACTACAAAGAGGTGTCCATCGACCTGGCCTTCTTCGCCGCGGCCTATGCCGTGGCGCTCGGTTGTGTCTTCGCTCCGGCTCCCGTCCATATCGCGGCGGCGGCGGGCCTCGTCGCCTGGTATCTCTACTACGTCAAGTTGAAGTTCGCCGACACGGAGGACGACGAAGAAGGGGAACTGGACGAACTGGGCGCGCTGCTTTTCACCCGAGGGGCTCACATTCCGTCCTACGGCATGATCGTGCTGCAAGCCCTGGCCGGTTTGGGCGGCCTGGCGATCGGCGCGCACCTGTTCGTGACGGCGGCCGAATCCGCGGCCCAGTTGCTGTCGATCTCGCCGCTGATCTTGGCGCTGCTGATCGCGCCGCTGGCGACCGAACTGCCGGAGATGTCGAACAGCTTTCTGTGGCTCTATCAAAAGAAGGACCGCCTGGCCGTCGGGAACGTCACCGGTGCCATGGTGTTTCAAGGCACCATTCCGGTCTCCGTCGGATTGGTCGGCACCGAATGGGCGCTCGCCCCATCCGCGCTCTTGACGATGATGCTGGCGGTCATCGCAGTGCTCACCCTCTTGGTCCAGTCCGCCGTGGGTCGGACCTGGCGGCCTTGGTTGATGAGCGCCTGCGCCCTCCTTTATATAGGATATGCCGTGTATCTGTATCGGACCTGAAGGGACGTGACCGATGGGCTCAAGCATGGCATCCGGCGCCGGACGGAACCGCATCCGCAGTCAATCGAAACCGCTGCTGGGCATTACCATGGGCGATCCGGCTGGAATCGGACCGGAGGTGATCGCCAAGGCGCTGGACGGGAAGCGAGTGCGGCGTCTATGTCTTCCGTTGGTGATCGGATCGCAGTCGATCATGCGGCAGACCGTCAAGCGTCTGGGGCTCAGGCTCGAGGTGGTCGCGGTGGACGGCCATGGGGAGGCCGCGTTTCGGGGCCGTCAGATTTCGGTCTTGGACCCTCTGGAACAGCCGCTTTCTCGCGTCAGGCTGGGGGTCGCGTCTCCTCAGGGCGGAGCCGCCTCCGTCGCCTTCATCAAGAAGGGGGTACGGCTTGCGCAACTCGGCTGTCTAGACGGAATCGTGACGGCTCCGATCAACAAGGAAGCGATCAACATGGCCGGCTGCCATTTCCCCGGGCACACGGAACTGCTGGCCGACCTCACGAAGGCGAAGGAATCCGGCATGATGATCGTCGGCGGACCGCTGAAGATCATGTTCGTGACGACCCATCTGGCGATCAAGGATCTCCCGGCGCAGTTGACCAGACCCAAGATTGAAAAGGGCATCCGTCTCGCGCACATGGCGCTGACCAAGTTGTTCGGCTTCAAACGGCCCCGAATCGGAGTGGCGGCGCTCAATCCGCATGCCGGCGAACACGGTCTGTTCGGCGACGAGGAGGCGCGCCTCGTCCTTCCCGCCGCCCGCGCGGCCAGGGCGAAGGGCATCCTGGCGAGCGATCCGCTGCCGGCAGACACATTGTTCGGCAAGGCGGCGCGCGGAGAATACGACGGCGTGGTGGCGCTGTACCATGATCAAGGGCTCATCCCCCTCAAGCTCGTGGCCTTCGGCACCTGCGTCAATCTCACGGTCGGCCTGCCGATCATCCGCACGTCCGTCGACCACGGGACGGCCTTCGATATCGTCGGCAAGGGGGTGGCCGATCCCGGAAGCCTTGTCGAAGCCATCGTGTTGGCGGCGGACCTCGCAGCGAGACGGCAGCGTGTTCAGACGACGTAGGAGGACATTGGAGCCATGATGCAGGATGCGTCCAAAGGGCTGGCAGTCATTCAACAGCAGTTGAAGGAACTCGATCGGATCACGCAGGAGACGATGGAAACGCTCAATACCACGGCAGGGACCGAACGGGTCGCCAAGTGGAGAGTCAAGACGGTGGCGCTCCTGACCGAAGCACTGGGACAAAAAACCGGACATGATTTTGCCAGGATCCAGCCGGGCCCTTCCTTTTCGAACGATCTGGTCGAGGAGTTTACCGATCTTGTCGAGTGTTTCAGAGGTCCGTTGACGGCCTTGTCGAAGACGACGGCTCAAGCGGCCCAACGTCCGACCGGCGGCGGGTGATTGGTGCCGGACCGTCCGTTCCCGCCGGCGAACAAACGTCTCGGACAGCACTTCCTCATCGATCCCAATATCGTCCGCAAGATCCTCACCGCCGCTGCGGTGACATCCGGGGACACGGTTTTCGAGATCGGTCCCGGCCGGGGGGCCTTGACCGCGGCCTTGTCGAAGGCGGCGCGCCGCGTGATCGCGGTGGAGATCGATCCCCTCTTGCACCGCCTGCTTCAAGAACGACAAACGGAATGGCCCAACGTCGAACTGGTCTGCGCCGACGCCCTGGCGTATCCCACAGACCATTTTCCAATGGGCACGGCGGTGATCGCCAACTTGCCGTATTACGCGTCCACTCCGCTGCTGTTCCGGTTGCTCGATCAGCGCGCGCGATGGTCACGGATGGTGCTGATGCTGCAGGAGGAGGTCGTGAACCGACTGATCGCGGGCCCCGGCCGCCCCGACTACGGGGTCCTTTCCGTCATGGCGCAGCATGTCGCGGAGGTTACCAAGGAATTCTACGTCTCTCCGCATTGCTTCAGGCCGAAACCCGACGTGGGTTCCGCGGTCGTGTCGGTTCGTCCAAAGAACCTGCCGGAACGGTCTGTAGAAGAAGCCTCGCGATTCGGCGCGCTGGTGCGCGGGGCGTTTGCACACCGACGGAAGACGCTCGTCAATTCGCTGCGTGATGAAGCCTACGATCAGAAGTCGGTGACGGCAGCGTTGGAGACGTTGGGCATTTCCGCCACGGCGCGGGCCGAAAACCTTTCTGTCGCCCAATTCGTCGCCTTAGAGGCGCGGCTGTCTGGTTCTGCACCGGTGCACGGATGATCAGGAGAAAACCGGACCAGAAGGAACGGTTCGGAACGGATTGGAACGTCTCGGCGGGCGGCCTTAGACTGCGTTCGAGTGGAGGTAACGGAGGAATTCATTCAGCGATTGTTCCTGCTCGTGACGCATTGCGATGAACATGACGCCGAAGGTATGCGTCCCCTTCCATCGGGCGATGGCCGATTCCACAGTCACCGGACGGCGGAAGTCGGGGAGTTGTATGATCAGGGTGTAGGGTTGCTCGAGAATGACGCTGGTTTCACTGCTCACACGGCAGCCGCCCTGCGAGAGGTCGAGAAGGATTCCTTCTCCCTCCGCATCCAACGCGCCGTCCGGGGAAGCGGTGACGGGGGAAAACGACAAAAGCGAGCCCGGGGGAAGCATGCTGCGTCGGTGTTTGCGGCGCTCGATGATCCGATCCGGAGAGAGACCAGAAGGTGTCATGGTTTTATCGATCGATAATGATGCGAGGATGAATCAGGTGTTTCCCTTATCATAGTCATCCCGCCTCGGACGGCAAGCGAAATCCGGTTTCGTCCGTCGAATCGCGACACGCCGGCGGATTCGCAGCAGAAGTATGCATGGAAACGCCGTCGATCGTTTGAAATGACTTCCCCCCTGTGTTAGCATCCGTGCCATGGGCGTCACCAACCCGGGCAAGCGCAGCGAAGCCCGCCGCGCCCCCGCTCCCCCCTCCCATATTAAACGAGAAGTCATCGGCGTGGTCCTGATTGCGCTGAGTCTGCTCACGTTGCTGAGCTTGCTGTCGTTCGTTCCGGGCGAACCCAAGGCCGTCACCAAGGCCGGGGTCGTGAGCTCGCCTCCCACGCATAATCTTATCGGCACCGCCGGCGCCGTGTTCTCGTCGGTCTTGTTTTCCCTCATCGGCGGAGCGGCCTATCTGTTCCCCATTCTGCTGGGCCTGCTGGGGGCGCGGTGCTTTACACAAAGCGACCTGTCGATCCGTCTCCGCAACGCCGGTGCATCGCTTGTGGCGCTGCTGTTTCTGAGCGCCTTCCTCCATCTGGAAGTGACGGCGGTACCGACGGTGTCGAGCGGCTTGGTTTATCGCGGCTTGGCCGGAGGACTCTTCGGACAAGTGCTGGCGGACGGCCTGCGGACTTACTTGGCGAGCACGGGCGCACACATCGTCATTCTGGCGGGGTTTCTGATCGCGATGCTTTTTACGGCGCCGTTGTCCCTGGCGCAGCTGACCGTCCGGCTGTCCGAATGGGGGCAGTGGACGCTGAAGCGCGTTCGCGCGTCGAAGGTGGTCCGCGCTTCGGAGGCCGATGGAGAAGCCGCGCCGAAAACCGCGCGGCCAAGAAAATCGAAATCCATCCGCAGCGTCATCGAAGAGGTGCTCCCGACGGCGGAAGAGCTCCCTGCCTCGGCTCCCCCCGTGATCCAGACGCCTCCGGAACAGGACGCGATCGACCCGGTCGTGACCGAGCCGGAAGCCGTCCGGATCGGCAGCAGCAAGAGGGAGGACGGAACAGGAAGCTACCAATTGCCTGACGCCGCCGAACTCCTGAGCGAACCGAGCGGCACGTTCTCGAAGGTCACGGAGGAAGAACTCAGGATCCAATCCGAGATCCTGGCGAAGGCGCTGTCGAGCTTCGGCATCGACGGCAAGGTCACGGAAGTTCGGCCGGGCCCGGTCGTGACGATGTACGAATTCGAGCCGGCCCCCGGGACGAAAGTGGCGCGGATCGTGAACTTGGCCGACGATCTGGCATTGGCGATGAAGGCGATCAGCCTGCGCATCGTCGCTCCGTTGCCCGGCAAGTCCGTGGTGGGCATCGAAGTGCCGAACCAGTACCGTGAGACGGTGTCGATGAGGGAAGTCGTGACCAGCGACGCCTTTGTTCGGGCGCGGTCAAAGCTCACGCTGGCGTTGGGAAAGGACATCTTCGGCGCGCCCGCCACCGCCGATTTGCGGACGATGCCGCATCTCCTGGTGGCCGGCGCAACCGGAGCCGGGAAGAGCGTCAGTTTGAAT
The DNA here is from genome assembly GCA_035328385.1 of Nitrospira sp. Taxonomy (GTDB): domain Bacteria; phylum Nitrospirota; class Nitrospiria; order Nitrospirales; family Nitrospiraceae; genus Nitrospira_C. The sequence goes on from DAOLIU010000044.1 coordinate 15,572, forward strand.
ACGATGTTGCTGAGCGTGCTGTTTTCCGCCAGGCCGGATGAGGTAAAACTGTTGCTGATCGATCCCAAGATGCTGGAGTTCCAGAGCTACGACGGGATTCCCCATCTCCTGAGGCCGGTGATCACCGATCCCAAATCGGCCGCGCGCGGGCTGGGGTGGGTCGTCCAGGAGATGGAACGCCGCTATAAACTGTTGGCCGAAGCGGGCGTGCGAAACGTCGACGCCTATAATTTGAAGGTCGCCGGAGCGCAGGGTGTGCTCGGCGAAGGCCAGGCCGTGGGCAGGCCCGAACAGCCGGAATTGCCGATTCAGTACTTGACGGAAGACGAGCGATTGGCCGCCGGAGAAAGCGCGGTCCCCGAAGGGAGTCCGGGGTCGTTCGCCCCGCCGCAAACTCCTCCGGAACCGCTGCCCTACATCGTCGTCATGATCGACGAACTGGCGGATCTCATGATGGTGGCGCCGAAAGACGTCGAGGACAAGATCGCCAGGTTGGCTCAAATGGCCAGGGCCTCCGGCATCCATCTGGTTCTTGCGACCCAGCGTCCCTCGGTGGACGTCCTGACGGGATTGATCAAGGCGAACTTCCCGGCTCGCATCGCGTTTCAGGTCTCCTCGAAGACGGACTCCCGGACGATTCTCGACGCGAACGGCGCGGAAGCGCTGCTCGGTCGCGGCGACATGCTCTATTTGGCGTCGGGCACCGGGCGTCTCAACCGGTTGCACGGCTGCTTCGTCTCCGACGACGACGTCCGCCGCGTCGTCGAATTCGTGAAGGAGCAGGCGCAGCCGAGTTACAATCAGGAATTGCAGTCCTTGAAGCTGGAAGAAGCCAAAGAAGAGGAGGCACAGGATGAGGTCTACGAACAGGCGAAGGACCTGGTCCTGTCCACGGGCCAAGCGTCGGCCTCGTTGATCCAACGGCGTCTGCGGGTGGGTTACCCCCGCGCGGCACGCATGATCGAGCAAATGGAAAGCGATGGATTGGTCGGGGCCGCCGGCCGTGACGGTCGACGGGAGGTGCTCGGTCGCCGCGGTCCGGTGGGGGAGGCGCAAGGATGAGACGCGTCGTCGTGATGGTAATGGCGGTATGGCTTCTGGCGGGTCCTTGTGCGGCCGTGGCGGCGGAGGATGCGGCGGCCGATCCGCAGGAGCGGAAAGAAATTCAGGACATCGTCAAACGTTTGCAGGCACGGTATGAAAAAACAAAGGATCTGCAGGCGGATTTTACTCAGAAGACGACCCTCGATGGGTTCGAACGGCCGATGTTGTCGACGGGGAAGGTCTATATCAAGAAGCCCGGGCGGTTGCGGTGGAATTATCTCGATCCGTCCACGGAAGATATCTACGTGAATCGTGACGACGTCAAGGTCTATGTGCCTGAGCACAAACAGGTCCTGGTCGGCAAGTTGACCCAGATGGCCGCATCCAGGGCTCCGTTGGAATTGCTCCAGGGGGCGGCCAGACTGGAGGAATCGTTTGTCGTCGAACCGACGCCGGGGAAGGCCAAAGGGATCGGCGGCCTGCGCCTTCTCACGCTGCTCCCGAAAGGCGAAGGACATGAAACGGTGCGTTCGTTGCAGCGGATTGTGATCGAAGTCTTTCCCAAGACCTATTTCATCCGGACCATTTCGCTTCATGAGCACAGCGGGAACGTGTCTCATTTTGAGTTTTCGTCCCTCCAGGACAACGTCGGGTTGGGCGACGAGCTGTTTGAGCCCAAGTTTCCCGCGGATGTCGAAGTGGTCAAGGCGCCGGTGCTGAGCCAGCCGTAGGGCACCGGCGTGAGCGGATGCCAATTGTTGATGAAGGGACGATGGGTGGAGCAATGACGACACAGACACTCAGTGCGATTGCCGAAGCAGTAGATCAAGCCGTGGCGCGCTTGAATTTCGAGCGTCTTCACCGAGCATATTGGGAGCAGAACGAATTCCTGGTGATCCCGCAGTTCCTGGATCAAGCATTGGTTGAGGAATGGTTGGTTCCGCAGGCTCAAGGGGTGAAAGGCGACCTCAACCGTAACTTTATTCCCGGACACAAGAAAGGCGGCAGCGTCAGTTACTACACGGTTATGGAAAAAGCGCCCCGGTTCCTCGATCTCTATCGCTCGCCGGCCTTCATCGATTTCCTCAGTCGGCTGTCCCACGTCAAACTGATGCTTTGCCCCGACAACGATCCCCATTCCTGTGCGCTCTATTACTATACGGAGCCTGGCGATCATATCGGCTTCCACTACGATACGTCCTACTACAAGGGAAGCCGCTATACGATCCTCATGGGCCTGGTGGACCGGTCCACTCACTGCAAGCTGGTGTGCGAGCTTTTCAAGGACGACCCCGTTAAACCTTCCAAGCGGGTTGAACTCATCACCAAACCGGGTGACATGGTGATCTTCAATGGAGACAAATTGTGGCATGCCGTGACGCCGCTCGGCCCCAACGAGGAACGGATTGCCCTGACGATGGAATATGTCACCAATCCCGACATGGGAACCTTCAAGCGGCTGTATTCCAATCTCAAAGACTCCTTCGCCTATTTTGGCCTTCGCACCGTCTTCAAGCGCGCATTGTCCTCGCCCCGCCGCTAGATGATCCCCCAACCAGCGGGTTGTTTCACGCCGATCGCGCTGGGCATTCCTTCCAACCCTCAATCGATCCATGTGGCCGATTAGGGTCTGTTGAGCGGAGCGGAGGGCAAGGGCTTGCCGCTCATCTGGAGATTCATCGTTTGTCCGGTCAATTTCGGTCTGCCTGCCCGAAGAGGCCTTGATCGCCTTGGGAAGGGACCGTGGTTGGTGGAGTGCATGTCGGCCAGGGAGATCCGCATGGCCCGTGCAATCAACCAAGCGATGGTGAGTCCGGGCGTCCAGAAAACGGCATCACGCACCTGTTCGACCAAATCTTGAGGCAGGTTGACCGTCAGCCGAACTTTGCGTGGCGGGAGGTGGCGGCGTTTTTCAGGAACTGACGCCGGGATGGCATTGCCGAGGGGTCGTTCGTCCGGCACTGAGGGCACTGGCATCGGCGCTTCCATAGAGTTCCTCCACGGCTTGAGGTGAGTGATCGGCGATCATGGTCCGTGCGGATCAGGCCCTGCGGTAGCGACGATAAAAGGCCGCGCGCCCTTAGCGGCGCACGCGGCCTCATCGGCATGAGCGCGTGGCGATGAAGTCGCTTCGGATGGGCACGATCCGAAGGTCGTTCCACCTGGTGAACAGGCTCCTGTCTATCTCGGTGGACATCATCGGCGCCTCGCTCCGCCGGCTCCATTCAGCACGGCTCGAGTTGTCTCGTCCCGCCGCCGGCCTAGAGCAACCGGCATACCAGGGTGGGGAAAATCGAATTCTTGGATCTAAGCTGTTGACTGGCAGGACATTTTTTTGAGGGTTTTCGGAAGAGAATACCGGAAGGCCAATTAGATTAGCAATGCTAATCAGTATCGGATCTGGAACCCCTATTATCAAAAGAGATACATCGGACGCTTACGTTCGGCTCGGGAGGCGTGGCGAACAGAGAAAACCCAAAGGGCTTGAGGAGTTCGGCTGCAGGAGCAGCCCGATTTGCCGGAATGACCGGTCAGGCGCCGGTTGCGTCAAATGAGCCTGATGAGGCTATTGGTGCAGGTGTTTCATGGCAGCAGCGCAGAGGATGATGAAGAACCCCATCCATAACGCCGCCCGTTGAAACGGAATGGCCTCATAGGTTTCCGTCTCGTCGGGTTCATCCTCATCCTTAAAAATAACCGTGTAGAGGAAGAGGGTCAGGAGGCAGAGTACGAGAAACAGCTTGATAAAAAACACCATGAGATACTTGGCGTGATGCTGAACTCCTGCTCCGGTCTGTGACACCAGCACCTGGTTGACGTAGTGCAGATTGATGCCTCCTGTGAACAGGAGGACGACCAGCAGGATGCCGGCGACTTTCTTGTAGTGCTGATAGAAGATGTCTGTGATCGGTTTGATCTGCTGTCTGGGAACAGCCTTTTGCAGCCCAGGGGTCACCGCCATCACAAGAAACGCGAGGCCGCCGATCCATATGACCGCGGAAAGGAGGTGAAACCAATGGTTGACGATCGGAATCAGCGTGTTGAGATCTGTGACGATGCTTTGAAGCGCGTCCATAGATACAGTAAAGAGAACCAGTAAAGTGTTGAATGTCGAGTGTTGAATTTTGAGTCAGCGGAAACTAAACACGCACAACCCAACACTCAAAACTTGAAGACAGGGGCGTCATTCCCGAACCGCTTCTTGCGCAGCTCCTCCATCAACTCCACGGTAATGAGCGTGACATGATGCTCGCGGGCGTGCTTTTCGACGCCCTTTTTTACCATCGCCCTGAGGAAGTAAGGAATGCGGCTCAAGCGCAGCGCGGAGGCCTCGTCCCACAGGACTTCGGATTCTTCCGGCGTATTGAAGGCGACCTTGATCTTCTCTCCCCCCTTGGGCGTATACAAGCACCACTGATCTTCGTCCAGCCAATCCCCGTGGTCGACATACGGCCGGGCTCGGCAGCCGCCGCAGATGTCCGCATATTCGCAGTCGCCGCACTTGCCCTTCAGCTGAGGGTACCGGAACGAATTGAAAATGTCGGATTGCTCCCAGAGGTCGGCGAAGCTGTGCTGTCGGACGTTGCCGGCCGACAAGGGCATGTAGGGGCAGGGAGTGAGCTCGCCGTTGGGGGTTACGCGGGCATAATTCGTTCCGGCGAGACAGCCACCGCCCATGTAGCCCGTGGCTTTCGTAATAGGCGAATTGGGATCCTTCTCATAGGCGAGTCGTTTGAAATGCGGGGCGCAACGGGCGCGCACGAGCATCCCTTTGTAGTTATCCTGGCAGGTCACAAGGTATCCGAGCACTTCTTCATACTGGGCTGGCGTGATGTCGGTCAGTTCTTCGCCCCGCCCGGTGCAGACCATGAAAAAGACGTTCAGCACTCTCGCGCCCAAACCGTGCGCCCATTCGATCACCGCCGGCAGTTCCTGGTAGTTCATCGGTTGCGCGCTGAAATGGACCTGGAATTGAAGTCCATTCCGCTTGCTGGCCTCGATGCCGGCGACTGCGGCTTCCCACGCGCCCGGCACCCCTCTGAACGCGTTGTGTTTGGCCGCCTCGAGGGAATCGATGCTGATCCCGACTCCCATGACGCCGATGTCCACAAGCGTGCGGGCCATGCGGTCGTCGATCAGCATGCCATTGGTCCCGAACACGACCATGAAACCGGACTTCACGGCATGACGGGCGATATCGAGAATATCCGGGCGCACCAACGGTTCTCCCCCGGTGATGACGAGGAGGCAACCCTTGTTGACTTGGGCGATTTGATCGATGAGCCGGAAACATTCTTCTGTGGATAATTCGTCGTCTCCGCCGGCGGCCTTGGTGGTGGCGTCCAGATAACAATGATCGCACTTGAGGTTGCAGCGCTTCGTCAGGTTCAGCGCTACGAGATAGGGCTTGAAGTCGTCCACGGTCCGGCCGTCCATGGGACCGGGACCGTCGCCTTGCTTTGCGGGAGTGAAAAACTGCGTGATCTGTTGTTGGAACGACCCCAGCGCTCCGGAGAGCGCAGGGTTGTTCAAAATGGGAAGCGATTTACCCATGAAATTGGAGTGGTATGCGGTGTAGCGGGATAAAGGGGATAACGCACTTGGGAAATGGCGATATCCCGCTGTCCCTTTAAGCCGCTACCCTTTCTTTCCGGTGTTGGTGAGGTTGGCGATCATATCCTTCAAGTTGCCGGTCTTCATGGCTTCGGCCATGTAGCCCTTGGCCTGCTCGATGCCTTCGTTGGCAACCTCCAACGTGATCATCGTCACTCCAAGCTTCTCGGCATGCTTGATGATAAGCGCTTTGGTGCAATCCCGCATGAATCCTTCCGGAGCGCGGTCCAGCCTGGCTTGGGCGTCGGCCGTCCAGGTGTAGGGAGAAGACTCGGTGTGGCCGTTGCCGGTCGCGTGGCCGTTTTCATGCGTTCCGTTGGCGCTCGCGGCCGCCAGCTTGGCTTCGGCTTCCGCCGAGGTCCCTGCGCCCTTGTTGGCGAAGATCGGCTGGTAATCTTCCTCCGAGGCTTCCTTGATCATCGGCGCGGCGTATTCGAGCGTGATGGTAGTCATGCCCAGCTTGCGGGCGCTCTTCTCGATCTTGGCTTTGGCCCGCCGACGCTGGAACCCGGCCGGAACGGCGCGGATCGCTTCCTTGGCGTCCTTGGTCCATTGCATCGGCACGTCGTCGTAGGCCACGTCGGTTTCGAGGTCGCCCTCCGACTTGGCGGCCGCTTCGAAGATGCTCTTGTCCACTTGCTTGAACCTGCCGCCTTCGGCGCCGCAGACCGGACATTTCACCGGGGTGTCGCCCTTGCCGATGTATCCGCACCCGTCGCACACGAAGTAGTTCTGGCTCATGCGATCGAGATAGGCCTGGGTCGCGTCCGATGCGGCCGGCTTTTCCTCGACCACCTGGGTCATCATGCCGCTGAGCGTAGAACCCATGAGATCCTTCGCGACGGCGTCATCGGCCTGCATCTTGTCGCGATCGATGCCGGCGGCCTCGAGGTTGCCGCCGAGCGCCCGCATCGCGTCCATGGCGCCTTTCGGCAGAATGTGGCCCACGGCGGCGTCCACAACCGTGTTGCTGATGATGGTGTGGCCTTTTTCGATGGCATAGCGGTGAATCGCCGTCTTGGCCACGCCGCGGGCGAACACGGGAATCTTCTCCATGCGGCGCAACGCCTCCTCGGTCCAGGCAATCGTGTACTCGGCCTGCGTGTCGATCGGGGGCACGTACT
>DAOLIU010000045.1:0-22121 GCA_035328385.1 Nitrospira sp.
GGTGAGCGTAGCCGCAGTTTTCGGCTAGTGCCAGGGGTGAAATCGAGGTTGTCTTAGGTAGGAGTTGACTACATAGAAAAATGGAAAACGAGACTGACAACAGTGAACGGAAAAGACGGCCTGGGTATCTCACGGCCTATGCGAATCATGCGCGAATCACGAAGACGGCGGCGGCGGATCAGCTCAAGCGTGTGGGAATCGATTATTTCAAACCGTTTGAGTTTGCGGAGGCGGATCGGTTGCGCGCGGCGGCGCGGCATGCGGACCGGGCGAAGTTTGCCAAGCCGATCTATGTCGATCCGGGAGTCGATCCGCTCGGCGAGGATGCGGGTGACGACGATCATGAGGCGTCAGAAGATCCAGCGCTCGCGCAGAGCCAGAGGAAAAAGGAAGAGTTTCGGGCCAAGCTGGTGGAGCTGGAATACGAAGAGCGTGTCGGGACGTTGGTGCGAAAGGATGAGGTTGAGAAAGAGATGTTTCAGATCGGACGGCTGGTGCGCGATGCAGTGCTGAACGTGCCGTCGCGGTTGGCCGGCATCATCGCGGCTGAGAGTGATCAGCGCAAAGTGCACGATCTTCTCGAACGGGAACTGCGACAGGCTCTTGAGGCGTTATCGATTCACGATCAGGCAGGTCCGGAGGCAGCATGAAACTCAACATTTCTCAGCGGCGCTTTTTGAAAATGGATGCGTGGTGGGTACCAAGCATCCGGATCATGGACTGGTGTCATGCGTTGACGGTGTTGCAGGTGCGGCGATGAGGCTGATGAGCTTTTCATTGACGACCGAGCAAATGCGGCGCCGGGAAAAGACGGTGACGCGGCGGCTCGGCTGGGATTTCTTGCTGCCCGGCCAATTGCTCTGCGCGGTGGAGAAGGGCATGGGGCTCAAGAAGGGTGAGGCCGTGAAGCGGATCGGTGTGGTGCGGGTGGTGCGTATCACGAAAGAGCCGCTCACGAAGCTGATCTATGACGAGGCCTATGGCCGCGAGGAAGTGATCAGGGAAGGCTTTCCAGAGATGACACCCCTGGAGTTCGTTGACATGTTCTGCCTGCACAACAGGATCGATCGATCGCGGCGTGTGAACCGGATTGAATTTGAGCATGTGTCGAGCGCGGGGGAGGTGACGGGTGGGTAGCTATGAAATACGAGAAACAAAGGAAATGCTACTGCGCGTTGAACGTGAAGGGAAGGAAGGCATGACCGACGCGGACGTGCGAAATAAAGTTGATGATATTCTGAAATTGTTTCACCAGTCTCCGTGTTTGCACTTCTCGGAATTCCTCTACCGCGCCGCCCACGCCGACGGGCGCCGGGACGGGATGGAGCGGGCGGCGGTGATTGCGGAAGAGGCCATGGAATACCTCAACTCAAGCAATGGCGCATTCATCTCCGCACAACTAACAATCGCCGCGCAGATCCGCCAGGCGGCGGGGGAGGGGAAGTGATGTATATACGCTACTCGCCATGCGTGGGTATTCGACAATCTGCGGAAATGCTGGCCGGGCGTGACGTTCGTAACGGGGGAGTCTGACGCTTCAAACGATTACGAGCTAATGCAGGAGGCCCCATGAACGAGGTGCGGCGATACAAACACGCTCCGAGATTGGTGGATCTGGTGGTGGGTCAACCGGCACCGATGCCGCCTGGCGAGTACGTGCTCGCCTCTGACTACGACGCCCTCCTTGCCCGTGTACAGGCGGTGGAGCGGGAGCGGGCACAGGTGGCGCGGTTGTGGGGGCATATGCAAACACTATGGAAGATGTTTAATTGTTCAGAAGAGGCACCGTATTGTAAAGATCCATCATTTGGTAACAATTCCCACTTTGACGGACATTGGCATGAAGCGCGGGAAGTGGTAGCTCAAGCCCTGCGCGAGACGGGGGCGTAACGGGGTGGGACTTATGAGCGTGATCGCCATCAGCGCGGAGCAGCTGGATTGGTACAATCGTGGGATCGTCCTGCTGATGTCCATCATGCGCGGGCGGGCTGATCATGGCTCGGCCGAGCGTGCCGTCTATGACGATTGGCGGAAGGAAGGAGAGTTGTTAGAGATGCCGATAAGGACTACAGGCGTATGCACTAGCGAAGATTGCAACGGTGAGCGGCATGAGTGCTGGAATTGCGGTGGTGATGGATGGGAGGAGTCGGAAGACTGGCAGGATTTTGGCGCTGAAACGATGTGTCAGACCTGCAAAAACGTCGGTTCGTGGCCATGTCCGCTTGTGATTCAATTGCCGAGCAATGAGGTTCCTGGGTGACTACGGCCTCCCTTGCTTCCCCACGCTGCGCGACGACGGCCTTTCGAGCCGGGTTGCGGCCGGATCCGGATGAGACGGTCGATGAGTGGGCCGATCAGCATGTGCAGCTCCCGCAATATGTCGCCGAATCGGGCCGGTGGCGGACGGATCGCACGCCGTTCTTGCGCGAGATCATGCAGTGCCTGTCGCCCCGGCATCCTTGCCAAAAAGTCGTGTTCATGAAATGCGTTCAGATCGGCGGCACGCAGCTCGGGGTGAACTGGATGGGGTTCGTGATTGACCGGGCGCCGGGGGCAATGCTCGTCTTTGAACCGACCAAAGATCTCGCCAAGAAACTCTCTGAGGAAAAAGTCGATCCGATGCTGCAGCTTACCGACTGTCTCAAGGGCAAGGTGAGTGACGTCCGTTCCCGCGACAGCGGCAACAACATCTTTCGCAAGAAATTCCTCGGCGGCTTCATCAACTTCATCGGTTGCAACAGCGCCGTCGGCATGCGCTCGACTAGTGCCCGATATGTGATGATCGATGAAGTCGACGGCTGCCCACTCGATGTCAACGGGGAAGGCCATCCGGTCGATCTGGCCGAAAAGCGCACCGCAACGTTCTCCCGGCGGAAGATCTTCGAGTTGTCGACACCGTTGGAGGCTGATACCAGCCGCATTGAACCGGATTATGAGGCAGGCAGCCGTGGGCGCTATCATGTGCCCTGTCCCTTCTGCGGGCATCTCCAGCATCTGCAATGGGGCCAGCTCGTCTATACATTCGAAGACGGCATTGATCCAGACCGCGCCGCGTATCGCTGTGCCGGGTGCAGCGGGCTCATCCCTGAGCACGCCAAAGCGCGCATGCTCGAGCAGGGGATCTGGATCCACGAAGATCCTGACAACCCGGTCCGCTCGTTTCACATCAACGCGCTCTATCAGCCTTATGGCTGGCAGCTCTCCTGGGCGGAACTGGTCAGACAGTGGCTGGTGGCCAACGAGAAGGCCAAAGCGGGCGATCTGCGCCAGCTGAAGACGTTCATCCAGACGATCCTGGCGGAGACGTGGGAAGAGAAAGGCGAGCAGGTCAATCAGAGCGAACTCTATCAACGCCGGGAAGTCTATGAGGCGGTCTGCCCGGAAGGTGTCCTTGTCCTGACGGCGGCGATCGACGTGCAGGACAACCGGCTCGAAGTGGAGATCTGCGGGTGGGGTATCGATGAAGAATCCTGGAGCATTGAGTATCGTGTATTCCCCGGAAGCCCGGCGCAGCCGACCGTCTGGAAAGATGTGACCGATTGGCTCTTCCCTGCGCGGCCACACGCCTATGGGAAGAGCTTGCGCGTGGAATGCGTCGTGGTCGACACGGGCGGCCATCACACAAAAGAGGCTTACTGGTATGTCAAGCGCTATCGGGGACGGTGCTATGCCATCAAGGGCAGCAATCAGCAAGGGGCTCCGCTGGTGCCGCCGAGGCCAACGAAGCCACGCGGGGCGACGGTGCATCTGTATCATGTCGGGACGGTCGCGGCGAAGGATACGATCTTCCCGCGGCTCAAGCTCGCCACGCCGGGGCCGGGCTATTGTCACTTTCCTGAGAGTCAGGCCTATGACAAAGAGTATTTTGCGCAGCTGACTGGTGAAGAGCGTCGATTGAAGCATGATCGGGGCGTCGTCACGGGGTATTACTACAAGAAGATCCGGGCGCGGAACGAAGCGCTCGACTTGAAAGTCTACAACCTCGCGGCGATCTGTTTGTTGAACCCGAACTGGGAACGACTCGCGGCTAAAATGGAACGGCCGGCACAGGTCGAGATCAAGACTGAGACCGAAGACGACGAGCAGCAGCCGGTAGCGGTTGGGGCATCGCCAGCAGCACCGGATCGTCCATTTTCCGCGGAGCGCAGCATGAAACCGCAGCATCAGCGCTCACGTCGGGGATTCGTAAAAGGGTGGAGGTAGGGGTGCGGCGATGCGACTAATGAGCTTTTCGTTGCCGACGGCGGCCATGCGGCGAGCGTGATCCTGCGGTTACGGATTGAGGAGGAATGAGATGAAGAGTATTCGAGTTAAATGCAGGTTGTGCCTGCGAAAGAAGGGCAAGTTGTTCATGTTGTGCAACGCCGCCGGCGTGCCGGTGAATCTATGTCTTGAATGTAACGCCAAGAGTCAAGGATCCGCCGTGAAGCCGTTCAAAAATACTGTGACAGAAAATGGAATGGACAGTTTTCGATTGAAGGAAAAGGCTGGAGCGAATAGTGGACTGGGTCTTGTTCCGCACGTCGATGCGTTCTATCAGCTCTCGTACCTAGTGACCATCCTGTACCGTCGTGTAGGGCATGGCTTTGGCGTTGATTACATACGTGAACTGGTTTTTGAGCAAATGAAAGTTGGGCGCGTGCCGATAGCGGAGATCAAGTCCTATGCGGCATTGTGTGATTCCGTGGGGCAGTTTCGTATGTTCTGTGACGAAAGACCGTTTAATCGATGGCTATCGACAATTCCTACGTCTCCCGGCTTGTATTGGGTGAAGAGGAATGATGATGAGTCCACTTTCTTGGTGATGGTCGACCTGCACGTTGGCTTAGCAACGTCACCATGGATCGCAGCATCCGAGGATCTAATTCTCCAAGAAATGATCGGCGTCTATAAATTCAAAGGTCCCATTGATCATCCTGGCATGTAGCGGGGTTTGATAGGGAAGAAAATTTATAACAAGGAGATGTCTCAATGGCAGCCAAGAAATTACGACGCAATCGTCTATGGAGCGTCAACCTCACTGTGCTGAGCACAAATAAAAAAGCCATGGTGCTTGTCAAAGAACACCTTGATGTATTTCTCGCTGGGCTTATCGGAATTGACGGCAAGCAAGTCAAGAGTGTCCTGGAAGAAGTCAAGCCTGACTTCAGTCGCGTCAAGGTCTAATCTTGTCGAAACTGCTCACTGTAAAAAATCTCTGCGACTTGTTTCAGCGAGACGAAGACACCATCCGGCGCTGGATCAAGGATGGCGATATTTTCCCGAACGCATTCAAGGTCAAGGATGGGTGGTATGTGCCGGTAAGCGATGTGAAAAAACTGATGAAGAAAAATAGTGATGTGTCTCCCGTTGAGGAAACGGAGCAACCCCGCCGCCAGCGCCCATCTTCACGATTTGTCACGGGCTGGAAATAGACTAAAAGTCACCCCTCATCGTCTGGCATCGTCCGGCATCGTGCCGTAGACGATCGAGCTGATCACCGATACAACGTCGCGCATGAGTGCGACGATTCCTTCAACTGAACCGTCTTCATTCCGAGCGGGTGACTTCCTCACCTGGACGAAGTCCCTCGCGGACTATCCGGCGAATCAAGGCTGGTCGCTCGCCTATACCCTCATCAACGCCTCCTCAAAAATCACGATCAACGCCGGGACCAGCGGAGCCGATTTCCTTGTATCGGTTCCCGCTGCCACGACGGCAGCCTATACCGCCGGGATCTATCAGTGGATGGCCCGCGTCACGAAGTCGACGGAGATCTACACGGTCGCCTCTGGCACCATCGAGATCCTGCCAAACCTGGCCGCTGCCACGACGTTCGACGTCCGTTCCCACGCCAAGATCATGCTGGACGCGATCGAGGCCGCCTTTGAAGGCAAGGCCTCGTCAACCCAGCTCGAAATGGAAATCAACGGCCGCCGGATCAAGAGTTTCTCCCCGGAAGAGATGATCCGCTGGCGCAGCTACTACAAGATGGAAGTGGCGAAAGAGGCGGATGCGGAATCGCTAGCCCGCACCGGAATCAATCGCCGCCGGATCGGGGTGAGGTTCAGCCGTGTTTGAGGGATTGCGGAAACAACTCGCGTCCTTCCTGGCCCCAGCGTCCCAGAAGCGGGCCACGGCGCAACGCATGTATTCAATGGCGAAAGCCTCGCGGCTTACCGGCAGCTGGGGCAATTCGACAACGAGCGAAGACAATGAATTGACCACCAGTCTGACCATGGCCCGGAACCGATCCCGCTCCTTAGTGCGGGATGCCGCCTATGCCAAGCGCGCCAAGCTCATCATCCAGAACAATGTCATCGGGTCCGGCATCAACATGCAGGCCAAAGTGAAGACAACCCGCGGCGCGTTCAATGATCTGATCAATGACGACATCGAAGAGACTTTTGAAGAGTGGTGTCAGGCGAGCCATTGCCATATGGGCCGCTCCCTGCACTTTGCTGATCTCGAGCGCCAGCTCATCGGGCAGGTCTTCGAAGCGGGTGAGATTTTCGTCCGCTTCCATTTTACACAACTACCTGAGTCCTCCATCCCCTTGGCCCTCGAAATCATCGAGCCGGAGCGTGTGGCCGATCAGTTGCAACCCTCGCCTGGCGTGAGCTCGGCCACGGTCCGGCTCGGTGTCGAGATTGATGAATTCTGCGCGCCGCTGGCCTATTGGTTCAGGACGCTGCACCCCGGCGATCTCATGCCGCTGCGTCCGCAAACGGTCAGCCGTCTGGAGCGCGTGCCGGCCGAATTTATCCAACACCTGCGCATCATCGATCGCTGGCCGCAAACCAGGGCCATTCCATGGATGCATACCGCCGCTCGCAAGCTGAACGATATGGATGGACTGACCGAAGCGGAAATTACGGCCGCACGGGCTGCCGCCTGCTATATGGGCATCATCGAAACGCCGGCGGGCGATGCCAGTTTCGGAGAGGAGCAGGAGGACGGCTCGCTGCAGATGGAGCTGGAGCCAGCCGTGGTCCAGCGTCTGGCGGCCGGCGAGAAGTTCAATAGCTTCAGTCCGAACCGACCGAACGCCCAGCTCGATCCGTTCATGCGGATGATGTTGCGCGAAGTGGCGGCCGGGGTCGGCTGCAGTTATGAAAGTCTCTCCCGCGATTATTCGCAAAGCAATTATTCAAGCTCCCGGCTCGCGCTCCTTGACGACCGTGATCTCTGGCGCGTGCTGCAGCTCTGGTTTATCCGGTCGTTTCGGCAGCGCCTGCACAAGATCTGGCTGCAGCAGGCCGTGCTGGCTGGCGCGATCCAGAGCATCAATGTGCAGGAGTATGCGGCGAATCCCAGGAAGTTCGAAGCCGCATGCTTCAAGCCGCGTGGCTGGAGCTGGGTCGATCCGACGAAGGAAGTCAATGCCTACAAGGAGGCCGTGCGCTGCGGCTTTACCACGAACTCGGCCGTCATCGCCGCGACCGGCGATGGCCGCGATCTGGAAGACGTGCTCGATGAGCGGGAGGCTGAATTGGAGCAGATGGCCGAGGCTGGCCTGCAGTTCGATACCGATCCGAACGTGCCGTCTGCTGCGAAGGAAACGGCCAAGAACCCGGCTGATCCCGCACTGCCGACGGCCCCAAGCGCCGATCCATCAGGAGATGCTGGGACGGATCCGACGGTGCAAACAGCGGAAAACATGCTGAAGAACGTAGGAGGATTCCATGGCGGAAGCCGTTGAAGAGGTCATTAAGCAAAAAGGTCTGCTGCGCCGTGGTGTGGAAGCCGCCACGATCCTGGTGGAACGCAAGAATGAGCAGGATGTCCTGACGTTTCCTGCCTCGTCAGAAGAGCCGGTCGATCGCTGGTACGGCATCGAAGTGCTGTCGCATGACAAGGGGGCCATTCGGTTGGACCGTGCGAATTCTGGCGCGATGCCATTACTCTTCAATCATAACGTTGATGACCCCATCGGCATGATCACCGGTGCGCGCATGGAGAATAACCGGCTGATGGTCGATGCGCAATTGTTCTCGACGGATCGCGCCGCCCAAGTGAAGACCATGATCGATGGGGGATTACGCAACGTCTCACTGGCCTATCGCATCAATAAAATCGAAGAAGACGTGAACACAGAGACCTACACCATCACCGATTGGGAGCCCTATGAGGTCTCGATCGTGACGGTGCCCGCCGATCCGACCGTTGGAATCGGGCGGATGGCCGATGTGGAATATGAAGTCCGGATGGTCCGGGCCTCGAAACCGGCGCCCAGCGCCACAGTAAAGGAGCGAGCTATGACAGAAGAAGAAAAAGCCGCTGCGGCGGCCGCTGCGGCCGCTGGCGAACGCAAACTGAGCGCCGTGGAGGCGGAAAAAGAACGACG
This sequence comes from Nitrospira sp., assembly GCA_035328385.1. Classification (GTDB taxonomy): domain Bacteria; phylum Nitrospirota; class Nitrospiria; order Nitrospirales; family Nitrospiraceae; genus Nitrospira_C. Next base: position 8,327 of record DAOLIU010000045.1, read on the forward strand.
CACGGCGATTGTGCACTTGTGCAAGTCGAACAAGATCGACGCCCGCATTGAGGCGCGCTGGATCGAGGACGGCACGCCGCTCACGATCGTGGCGAAGGAGATCCTCGATGTGATGGAAGAACGCGGCCGGCAGAAGCCTGTCGCGGCCTCCGCCGTCGGTCTCTCCGCCAAGGAGACGCAGAAATACAGCATCTTCCGCGCCATTCGCGCCCTGAAGTTCGGTACGACGAATCCTAAGTTCTTCGAGGAGGCAGGCTTCGAGATCGAATGCTCGCGGGCGGTGGCCAAGCAGCTGAATCGCGATCTCACCTCGAACATCCTGATTCCGGGCGAAGTATTGCAGCGTCCGCTGGGTGAGGCGGCCTCCCGCGCCATGGCGACCCAGCCTGGCAGCAAGGGTGGCTATTTGGTGAACGTCGAAAACATGGGGTTTATCGACATCCTGCGGAATCGCTCCGTGGCCATGTCGATGGGTGCGCGGAATCTGTCGGGCTTGGTTGGGAACGTCACGTTCTCGCGCCAGACCGGCAAGCCGTCCATCACTTGGCAGGGCGGCGATGGCTCCAGCGTCACAGCAGCCGATCAGACCTTGGGCCAGTTGTCCATGACGCCCAAGACGGCGATCGCGATCACCGACGTGTCAGAGCAGTTACTCCGGCAGAGCACGCCCTCAGCCGAGCAGTTTGTCATGGCCGACCTGGCCGCCGACATTGCGATTGATGGTGTGGACTATTGTGTCATCAACGGTACCGGCGGCGCCCAGCCGCTCGGTATTAAGAATACCACCGGCATCACCAGCGGTCAGGACGCCGCCTCGGCGACCTATGCCAAGATCCTTGCCTTTGTGTCCACGGCCGGCGGGAGCAACGCCATCCGCAGCAATCCTGGCTGGCTCGCCAATACCGCCGGGGCCGCGAAGCTGATGCAGGTGCAGCGCTTCACCAGCACCGATACGCCGCTCTGGACGGGCAACATGCTCGACGGCGAATGCGTGGGCTTCCGCGCCATGTCGAGCGAGCAGCTCGCGAGCGGGAACCTCATCTTCGGGTCATTCGGCGAAATCATCATCGGCGATTGGGGCGTGCTGGAGCTCGCCATGGACAATGGCGGCACCCGGTTCAACCAGGCGCAAGTCGGCATTCGGGCCATGTGGATGGTGGATGTGTTGCTCCGCTACCCGCAGGCCTTCGTGGTGAGCACGAATCTGTCATGAGGTAGCGGACAGCAACGTCAGTTGATGACAGTCTAAGGGAGGACGGGACATGAAAGTCAGAGCGCGTCGCGGGGTTTGTATCGGAGTCGACAAGCATCTCAAGGCCGACGATGAGGCTGATCTGGATGGCGCGCTCGTCACGTTCCTGGTCGGGATCGGCGCGGTGGACGTTGTGAAAGACGTCCCGGCGCCGGCACCAGTCGAAGCCGAATCGGCTGACGAGCAGGCGCCGTCACTCTCAGAGGCCGAAACGAAAGCGGTCGAGCCGAACGCCAAAACCACTGAACCGGACGACCGGGCGGGTGAGCGCCAGTCCGGCAAGAAGAAGGAGAAATAGCCCATGCTGAACAGTCAAGCCTCTGCCGCCACAATGACCTCGCTGATCGATGCGGTCTCTGCCGCCAATACTGCCGCCGCGACCAGCGGCAGCGGGAAGTGGCTCGATGTGCGTCCGTATGATGGAGAAATTATGGTCGTCCTGCAACTCGGCGCCGTCACGGGCACGATTGCCGGAAAACTGCAAAGTGCGACTGATGCCAACGGCACCGGCGCGGCCGATATCTCAGGCGCCACATTCGGCACAACTGGCGCGAACTCAACCACGAAGATCGTCGTTGATCCAAAGGCTGTCGTGGGCGGATTTCTCGGGTTTGTCGGGACGATCGTCACCGGCCCCTCGCTGGTCAGTGTGATCGCTGGCGGCAAGAAGAAGGTCGTTTAGAGTGCCCAGTCTGCCGGATCGGTGATCCCGGTCCGGCGGACCCTATAGGGAGACTGTCTCGATGTCCGATTCCGTTAATCTGGTCGCGGAGCTCGGTGGAGAACTCGTCACATATACGCCGCATGGCGGGGTGCAGAAGACATTCAAGGCGATCGTCGAGCGACGGCCGTCGCAGGTGGAGCAGGCGGGGGGCTTTGCCTATCCCGCGAACACGCTGGAACTGCTCATTCCGTGCGATGCCACCGACGGGATGACGACGATCCAGGTGCGGAAAGACCGCGTGCGGTTTAAGAAGAATCTGAACGATGCGCAGGAGACCGACTTCATGGTGAATAAGATCGTCCAGGAAGACGCCGGGCTGGTCGTGAGCGATGCCGGGCTCTTTCGCATACTGGTGCAGGCGTGAAAAGAGGAGTGCGGTAAATGCCGACTGATGCCGTCATTGCCGACGCGGTCAATTTCACTGAGCTGCAGCAGGCCTTGGCCGATGCGCCGGTCGAAACGGTCAAGTTCGTCAAGACGCCGCTCTTTCGGTTTGCGCGTCGGGTGGCCAAACGCATCAAGGTCGAATCGCTCAGCGGCCGTCCCGGCATCGAGGGAGGGCCGTGGAAACGCATCAAAGATAAGAACGTGCAGGGGTTCTCGACGGGCAGCGATCTGAGCAGCCTCAAGGCGGTCAATAAAGTCTCGCGCATCGTGCGCACGCATGTCGAGGGCGCGACGATCACGGCGCAGGGGGCGGGGTTTTTGTTTCTCAGTCGGAAGACCGGCAAGGCGGGATCCGGCAAGGTGTTTGCGCGGGTCAAGTCGGTCCATATTCCGGCCCGCGTCAAAGTGCTGGAGCCTTGGCAGCAGGAGATCCCGAAGGCGGGCGAGCAGATCAGTGACGCGATGCACCGGGCAATGCAGGTCGTGATGGATCGACGGATGAAGGCGATCGGTTCAGCGGTGCAGCGGGTGGTCAATGGCTGACAGTGTGCGGGAACGCATCATGAAGAATATCCAATCCTCACTCGAAGGCATCACGGTGGCCAACGGCTATGCCAATACGTTGAACGCGGTCGAACGGACGTTGCAGCGCGGGCAGTCGAGTGCGCCGCCGATGGCCTATGTGCTCGAAGGGGATGACGACGTGATTGATCAGGCCCCGCTCGGCTATCTGACGCGCCATTTGGCTGTCGGGATTGTGCTGACGGTGCAGCAGGATGAGGACATCGATGCACGGTCTGCGAGCGAAGTGATGAATAGCCTGATTACGGACGTCCAGAAGGCACTCCAGGTCGATCCGCGCCGGGGCAATCTGGCAGTCGACACGAAGGAAACGGCCATCAGCCCAGTGCAAATCGAGGAAGGGGTGCCGGTCCTGTCAGCCACGCTGGCCTATCGGCTCCATTATCGGCACAGCCTGACTGATCCAACTGTTGCGGGGTAACGATGAAGATTCGATTGAGCTGCACCTATTACAACGAACAACATGAAAAGGCCGGCGAGCCGGGCGATGTGCTGGAATTGCCGAAGGCCGAGGCGGACTACCTGCTGCGGGGCGGGAGCGCTGAACTGGTCGAGCCGCCGAAGAAATCTGAGCGCGATTAGGCGCGAAAGGAGCGTATACGATGGGACGGATTCTCAGCAATCGCCAGGTGGTGGCGGCCAAGATCGAAGCCGCCGAAGGCACCGCCGAAACCTTGGCGGGCGCCGATGCTAATGTGCAGATCCTCGAACCGGCGAAGTTCGAGCCGAATATCAGCATGTTCCAGCGCGAGCTGATGGACGTGTCGCTCTCCTCGTTCAAGCAGATTCCCGGCACGCGCCTGGCGCAGATCTCGTTCAAAGTCGAAAACAAGGGATCAGGCACTGCCGGCACGGCTCCGGCCCTAGGGAAGTTGCTTAAGGCCTGCGGCTTCGGGGAAACCGTCGTGGCAGTGACGAGCGTCACCTATGCGCCCATCTCGGCCATTGCGAGCATTCCCACGCTCACCGTCGCGGTCTATATCGATGGGGTACGGAAGCAGCTCAAGGGCGCGCGCGGGAACGTCACTTATAGCGCCAAGAACGGCGAGCCGGGCGTGTTCGAGTTCACCTTCATCGGTGTCTATGACGCCGTGACGGATCAATCCCTCCTGACGCCGTCCGGTGTGGAGACGACGGTGCCGGTCGCCTTGCTCTCGGCGCTGTTCAGCATCAATTCCTTTGCCGCGTTTGTCTCGCAAGTGTCCTTCGATATGGGGAACACCCTCGCGCCCCGCGCCGACATCAATAGCGCCTCCGGCTACATCAGCACACTCTTGACGAAGCGGAAACCAACGGCGAGCTTCGATCCTGAATTGGAGCTGGTGGCCACGCACGATTTCTATGGCCGGTGGTTGGCGGCGACGACCGGCGCCCTCACCTGGAAGCATACCGGCAGCGCCGGCAACATTTGCATCTTCTCGGCCCCGGCCTGTCAGTACGTGAAAATAGGCGACGGCGATCGGGATGGCATTGCGACCGTGCAGGCGGATTGTGCGCTCGTGCGCAGCAGCTCCAGTGGGAACGATGAACTGAGCATTGCCTATACCTAGAGCAGTCCTGAGTGGGCGGAATGAAGGGAAATCAGTATGGAGCCGGTTGAGCAGTCCGAGATGGAGACAACCTATCAGATCGGCGGGGTGCGCTATCGCCTGGAGCCGTTGTCCTGGCAGCAGAATAAGTGGCTCGGGGAACATCTCTTCGGCGCCATCGATATGCAGGCGCTCGACTATGCCGTGATTCACGACCTGTTGCGCGAGAAAGGTCCGCTGCTCATGGCGATCTGTCTGCTGGCTGACGGGGAGGACCGCCGGACCCATTCGATGAAGCCGTTCAGCGCGATTCAGGAGCGGGCTCAGGCGTTCGCCGGAGATCTCACCGGTGGGGAGGTGGCGCTGTTTGGGCCTCATTTTTTTCGCTCCAATACTCCGGCGCAGATGGCGATGCTCATCAGCGGAAAAGTGCTTCAGCGGCAGCTCGAACGGCTCGCGCAGTCCCCTGCACCTGGCGACAGTGGGTTGAGTTCAGTCTCGTCGCCCTTACCGATGGCGACGTTACCAAGCTCCGAACCGTCCTTACCGAGTGGGGACCAGCCGACTCTGAGCCGTTCCTGCAGCGTGGCATCGAGCGATGCACCGTGGACCGTGCCATCCTCGGATGGTTCGGCGTGCAGTTGCCCTGGATGACGACCGCTGCGCCGCCGCGGACGGATCAAGTCGTTGGTCAGTTTTGCGGCGGGAGTTGCGTGACGGAGTGTAGTCAACGATTCGGGGACGGACTGGCGATAGCCTGCCGGACGTGTCCGAACTGAGCGACCGAACTGAGGGTCTGAGACGATGGCGATCCCGATCAATGAAAACCGGACCATTCTGAAGGACGCCGACGGGAAGCAGTTGGTGATCCCGGAGAAGTCGTCAGGGCCGGTCATCACCATGACCCTCCTCGATGAGACCGGTGCCCCGGTGCCGCTGGCGGTGATTAGCACGGCCACGCTCACGATCTATGCGCGAGACGAAGCGGGCCAGCCCATCATCAACACGGTCGATGATGTGGACATTAAGAACGTCGGGCGCGGGTCGATCCATTCCACCAGCGGGCTGCTCACGCTCACGCTGGACTCGGCGGACAACAGTATTCAGAACAGTGCGAACGATCTGGAGTGGCATCGGTTGTTGTTGGAAGTGACCTATAACGGCTCCAAGCAGTTGAAATATGAAATTGATGTGCCGGTACGCAATTTGTACCGGGTGAACTGATGGCGGATGGACCGGAACTCTAACGGGTAAGAGGAGGAACTATGTCAAAGAGCGATACCTTCGAGAATGATCTACTAAAGCTGATCTTCAACGCCACGGCGATTGCGAATCTGGCGGACAATGCGGGGACCTCTCCGTTAACCAATCTGGCGGTCGCGCTGCACACCGCCGATCCGGGAGAGTCCGGCACGCAGAGCACGAGCGAAACCGCCTATACCGGGTATGCGCGGGTCTCGGTGGCGCGCACCTCTGGCGGATGGACCGTGACGGGCAACAGTGTCAGCCCTGTGGCGAATATCGATTTCGGCGAGTGCACCGCCTCTGCTGGATCGCCGATCACGCATTTCAGCGTCGGGCCGACGGGCGGGGGCGCCACGAAGATCCTGTATAGCGGGACCGTCACGCCGAATATCACGATGGCTGTCGGGGTGATCCCGCGGCTGAAGACGACCTCGACGATCACGGAAGATTAAGAGGGTGCCTATTGATGATCCAATAGAAGGAGTGAATGTATGCGAAGAATAGTCGTGATGCTTCTGGTTCTCAGCGCCTTCGCGTCGTCGGCTGAGTCAGCCAATCTGACATGGGATCGGAACAGTGAGCCGGACATGAAAGACTACCAAGTCTATGCTTGCTTCACGCCGAACTGCGTGCTCATCAAGAGCCCGAGCATGTTGCAGCCTGGTACGGTGTTGCAGCCTGCGGCTGGTGTCAGCCCCCAGTACGTGCTCGATATTGTCGGGAAAGAAGGCGCGGCGGCCGTCACAGCGAGAGACCAATCGCTGAACGAATCCCCGTTGAGTGTGCCAGTCCCTTTCGACCAGAAGGCTCCACCGGCCCCGCTGAACCCCCGCCTCCAGTAGTCAATACGGCGTGCCAGGCGGAGCGGGACAGCGAACCGCTTCCGCCACGGTCCCCGCAATATTTGACCGAGGGGAAGTGGCGGAATTTTCAGTATGAGTGGATGAAGTGGTTCGACCGGAAGTGGGAGGCGTGTCGATGAGTACAGGTTTAATTTTCCCTGGCAATGCCGATGTGGCGGATGGGACTACCTATGCGATGAAATGGGCGAACCCGCAGAGCAATGGTCTGCCGATTTATGGTCCGAGTGGGCGCGGGGTGACCTATATCTGGAGGTATTTCCCCTATCAGCAAGCTGGATACTATACATCATTTTTCTGGGGAAATAATGATGGGGTGGGTGACCTCTCAACATTCTTCTGGGTGAACGGAGTAGACCAGGCTGGAGCCTATTATGGGGCGCATCCTTATCCTGATGGCGGCGGGGGGAGCCCGACAACGCATCAATGGGAAATATCGGTTGAGCAGACTGACAGTCTCGGCGCGGGTTTCGCAGTCGTGAAAAATCAATGGTATGTCCAGGCTTTCCGAGTCTGGGGTGCCACTGGCGTCGTGAAGCTACATGAATTCTATTGGAATTTGCCTGATCAAACGGCCAGCGGGAAAATTTCGTACACGTCGTCCTCGGCCTCCTATGGTGATACGAACCCACCGTCTCCTGCGCTCACCTGGGGGGATGCGCCGTGGCGCTATGGCCAAGAATGCGGCAATGGCATTTTCCGAGGATTTCAGATCTATAACGACAAGCTGAGTGATGCGGACATACTGAGTGAGATTGCCTCGCCGCTCTCCACTGGCGCGGGCGCGGCGTCCATCTGGTATCTGAATCTCAACCCGACTCCTGACGACATTACGGACAAGAGTGGCGCGGGGAATCATCCGGCCTGGGTGAGCGCCAATAAAGCGAGTCTCTACAGTGTCGGCGAGGGCTTTCCGTCAGGTGGAATCGGCGGCGATCTCCTGCGCCGCAAGTTTGGGAGGACACTCTAGATGGCCTGGGCGTTTGTGCAGAAGTCTGAACTCTCGGATGCCGGAACGGCGACTTCCGTGGTGGCGCCCTCGATCACCTATTCGTCGGGGAGCTTGTTGGTGATCCTCGTCTCATCGAATGGCGGAGCGGGGACGACGACCTATACGCCGACGGATTCGCAGGGCTCTCCTAATACCTATGCGCAGATTCAGACAACGATGTATGACCTCACCCATAACCAGGGCTTTGCCATGTTCTTTGCGAAGAATATCGGCGGAGGGGCCTATACCGTGACGGTCAATTTCAACTCGAGTGTCACGGATCGCCGCATTGTCGTCCTGGAGTATAGCGGCGTGGACACGACGGCTCCCTTGGAGACCAGTGCAAAGACCGCAGAGCCCGCCACATCCGGGGCGTCCGATATTGCGACGGGGGCAGGGGTGACGACGAGCACCGCGAACGATCTGATTATTGTCGGCTCCATGGATACCAGTACGGCCCCTACGAATCTTGGGGCGCTGGGGAGCTATACGAAGCGGACGGCGCTCGCCAATTCAGATGGTATTATTGCCGTCGATCGCAACCTCGCGTCAGCCGGATCGGAAACGCCCACGTTTACCCTCGATACGGGCGCCGACTTTCTGTCGATCACAGCGGCCTTTCTGCAATCAAGCGGAGGGGGCGGAGGGCCGTCGCCGGGGGGTGGCGAGTTGGGGGGATGGATCAGAAAGGTGCCCCTGCGCCCTCGGGCGTATGCGCCAGGCTTGGCTCGATAACACACGGAGGATCTATGTCTAGGCAAACATGGCAAGAAGCGATTGCATGGGCCACGGCGTCGGGAACGGCCATTGCGAGCAGCGTCACTGAAACGATCCTGTTCAGCAATATCACGATTCCCGCGAACTATCTGTCGGACGGTCGCGTGCTGCGGCTCCGATTTTATGGTGGCTACGGCACTACCGCGACGCCGACGCTGGCCTTCGCGCTGCGATGGGGCGGGGTCGCAGGGACGGTGCTGGCCAAGTCTGGGGCGATCACCACGGGGTCTGGGGTCGGTGGAGGGGCCTCGATGACGGCGCTCTGGTCCGCCGAGATTATTCTTCAGATTCGAGCGAACGGGTCATCTGGGAGTGTGATGGCCAATGGCGATTTGACGCTCTACACGACCGGGACAGCGGCGGGCTCAGCATATCCGATCGCCTCAGGATCGACGGGCGGCACGACGCCGGTGGCCGTGACGGCAGATCTCACTGCGGATACGGCACTCGCGATTACCGCAATCTGGGGCACCTCGAACGCGGCCAACAGCATTCAGGGGCATCAATATTCGCTTGAATCGTTGAACTAGGAGCGATCGGCGAGCATGGCAAGTCGGTTCTATCTGCACAGTTCAGGCTCATCGGTCATCTCGCCATCGTTTGATGGGGGGTGGGAGCAGACAGGGCAAGCCGTGCGGCTCCCGATGGATCTCAAATCCATGCAGGGGCCGCTCACGGCGCTCGCTGATTCGAGCGCCAAAACGGTGCCGGTCACGACGACGCAGCAGATCTTGTGCTACCAGTTCGTCAGCAATCAGATCTTTCTGCCGGTGCGGCTTGATGCGTCGGTACTCTTTTCGATGGTGCTGCGCGGGCTGGAAAATGCCACGACGAACAACGTGTTTCTCGCGGTCATCCTACGCGGCGTGAGTGCGGCTGCTGGCGCGGCGCTGAGCACGCTGTTTTCCAGTATGACAAATGCGGGCACGGAGTTTGTGGCCACGGCGGCGACGCGCATCTTCTCTCAAACAGCGATCACGTCGGTGGGATTCTCGCAGCCGTTTCGGCTGGTGCTGGAGGTCGGCGGGCATGCGCAGGCTCCATCGGTGGCCGGATCCTATACCTATCGGGTCGGGACGAACGCGGCGAGCGATTTTGCCCTGACGAGTGCGCTCACGACCGATCTGAATCCGTGGATGGAGTTAAGTGCGAATCTGAACGCCGTCACGTTCGGAAACTATCAGGGCGTCAAGGTCGGGAATAATATGGGCACCGGGGAGCGGATTCGATGAGCTTTCTCCAGCTTAGGAGTCCACGCTTCTCGTTCAATCTAGAGCCTGCATCGGGAGGGGGATCGACCATTGTCGCGGTCGATGGAGCATCTTCTGGCTCATCAAGCGTCCAGGCAGTAAGCGGTCGAACGGCCGGTGTGGCGACGGCGAGCAGCGGGATCGGAAGTGCCGCAGGGCTCTCTTCTGCGTTCACGCTCTCATCCGGAGCTGTCAGTGGCATTGGGGCCGCGTCAGTCATGGGGTCTGCGCTCACGGTCGCATCGGGATCGGTCAGCGGGGCCGGATCCGCGTCTGTGGTGGGCGCTGATCGGTTTGCTGGGGTAGCCTCCACGAGTGGGACCGGGACGGCGAGTGCGGACGGCGTCGACGCGGCGGCGTCCGGATCGGATGCCTCTTCAGCCGGTGTCGGGTCTGCGAGCGGCGTCAGCGGAGCGACGAGTGGCAGTGTCGGAGCCACGGCCGGCATCGGGTCGGCGAGTTCCGCGACTGCGGCGCCGACGGCGGTCCAAGCCTCCGCGTCTGGCAGTGGCGCACTCGCGGGCAGCTCCTCAGCGACCGTTGGATCGGTTGGATCATCTGCGGGATCGTGTGTCCCATCAGGGGCGGGCGCTGATCGATTTGCGGCGGTGGCCTCCACGAGCGGGACCGGATCAGCCACGGCGCAGGGGAGCGATGCCGCGTCAACCGGATCAGATGCGACTGCCTCCGGCAGTGTCTCGGTATCAGCTCTGAGTGGGGTTACCGCAGGCGCGCAGGCCTCCGCGTCAGGACTTGGCGGGGCGCTCGGCGATAGCCTCACGGTGCAGCGCAAGGCCAGCGACGGGGCCAGCCTCGGCACGGCGATCTGCGATGCGGGCAGTGCGCGGATGTGGGCCGCTCTCACGGCGGCGTCTGGCAGTGGCGGCGTTACGGGCCAAGGGCTGTCCATTGCGACTGGATCAGGTGTGAGTGTTGGCGCGGGGACTGCCGTCGGACAGTGCTCCGCCCGTGTCGTTACGGTCGGGGCGGCGGCTGGGAGTAATGCTGCGATCGGCTATTTTCTGTTTGTGCGGGTGGTGCGTCTGATCGTGCTTGATGCGCGGGCGCCGTCGGCGGGCGCGGTCCGTGGTGCGATGCCACACGTCAGCGAGATTGTAGGGGTGCTCTAATGGCTGAAAATCGGGAGCTCGCGCTCGTCCTCAAGCTGGTGGCGGATCAGTTCCAATCGGAGCTGAAGAAGAGCCAGGGCGTCCTGTCGGACTTCAACGGGTTTATCAAAGACTGGAAGACGCAGCTCACCGCCGCCGGGGCGGCGCTGTTTGCGATCGCCAAAAGTACGGCGAATTATGGCGATGAACTCGTCAAGGCGAGCCAGCGCATGGGCACCTCCGTCGAGGATACAGCCCGGTTGCAGCATGCTGCGAAGCTCTCAGATACGGATCTGCAGGGCCTCTCGAAGACGGTTGGGTTCCTCTCGAAAGAAATGCTCGCGGCCTCCTCCGGCAATGTGGATGCTCAGAAGACCTTTGATCGGCTCGGGATCTCGGTCGTCACGTCGAACGGGCAACTCAAGGGCACGACCCAAGTGCTGCTCGAGATGAACGACAAGTTCCGGCTCATGCCGGACGGGCCGGAAAAGACGGCGATGGCGATGCTGTCGCTGGGCAAGACCGGCAAGGATGTCCTGCCTCTGCTCAACTCCAATATGCGGGAGGCGTTCGACGAAGCCGACAAGCTCGGTCTGGTCATGAGCGAGAAAGATGCGCGGGCGGCAGAGCATTTCAATGATGAGCTGACGAAGCTGCATGGGGCCATTCGCGGCGTCACGAACGATATCGGCTCGGCCTTAATTCCGAAGTTCGACGCGATCTCCCATGCGCTCACCACGATTGTCACAGACGCCCATGCGGCCGCGACGGCGTTGGCGGGACTGAATAAGGTGGAGGCGCCGCAAGTCGGGGTCGTGAAACCGTCAGAGGGTGGGCGCAATCTCCGTATTCTTCCGGCGCCGCCCGGGGCGGATAATGCGCAAGTCGAGAAGTTCTTTCCCACGGAGGCCGACGAAGCCCATGCGGCTTTTCTGCGAGAGCTCGATCGATATCAGAAGAATCTCCAGAATAAAGAAATCGACATCATCTCCAAGCGGACGATGGAGGATCTGCACCTACTGTTTGCTGGCGCGAACAGCATGCGGCAGGAGGTGCAAAGCGAAGTCGACCGGCTCATTCAAGAGCTGATCGACGACAATGCCCGCACGATCGAGCAGATCAACCAGGACTTTTCCGGGGATACCCATGCCGAACGACAAGAAGCGGCCGGGCGTCGGATTGTCGAGCGGTCGATGGCGGAGTTTCAGCAGAAGCAGCAGCAGGAGCTCGTCGACAATCTCCAGGCCTGGCGGACGTATTACGACCAGGTCGGTGGCTCGGCGGAGTTTCGCTATACCAATGAGATGAATCTCCTGCGGGCCTCCCTGGCGCAGCAGCTCAATCTGACCACTGACCAGACCGGCCGGCTGCTCATCGCCTGGCAGAATCATGATCAAGACCTCGCTGACTCGGTATTGAGCCGGACGACGCTCACGGAGCAACAGCGCGAAACGATCATGCTGCAATCGCTCACGAAGATCGCGCAGGCGAATGAACAGGTCAGTGACGATATCTTTGCCGGATGGGCCAAAGGGCTGCAGCGGTATATCAAAGATCAGCAAACCATGCTCGGTCTGGGGGCGGACCAGGCGCGGCGCTTCTTTCAGAGCATGGAGCAGTTCTCCCAGCAGTTCTTCTTCGATGCGATGGCGGGCAAGATTAACGGCACGAAGGCGCTGTTTGCGAGTCTGCTCAGCTTTGGCCAGCAGGTCACCAGCCAGCTGGCCGGGCAACTATTTACCAAGCAGCTCGCCGGGGCGTTTGCCGGGAGTCTGCCGAATTTCTTTGGTTCTCCCGGGGTCAATACGGGATTTACCGGCGATCTGTTCAAGCCGTTGGGCGCGGCCTCCGGCGGGATGATCCAGCGGTTTGCGAGCGGCGGACCGGTGCTCGGCACGGGCAATCGGGATACGGTCCCCGCGTTGTTGACGCCAGGGGAATTTGTACTATCCCGCCGCGATGTGAGCGACATCAAAGCCGGGGTAGGGGGCAGCGTCTCCATCGTCGTGAATAACTATGGCCAGAGCGAGGTGCAGACCTCGGCGCAGCGTGGGCCGGACGGCCGGCAGATGATCTATGTGACCGTGCGCGACATGGTCAAGGGGATGATTCAGGGGGGCGATATGGATGCGCCGTTCGGCAAGCGCTTCAATCTCACCCCGTCCGCAGGGAGGCGGTAACGGATGGCGACCTGGCCTGGCACATTGCCGACAGCTCCGGAAGGACCGGGCTATACCGAAACGGTGCCGAATACCGTCGTGCGCACGTCGATGGATGCGGGGCCTCCGAAGGTCCGGCAGCGGTTTACGGCGGGGGTGCGGCCGTTTGCCATGACCTGGATGCTCACCAAAGCCCAAGTCGCCACGCTGGACACGTTTTATCTCACGACCCTGGCGGGGGGCTCGCTCTCGTTTGATGGATTGGCCCATCCGCGCACGCAAGCGACGGCGACGTTTCGGTTTATCGGCCCTCCGACGTATGCCTATCTCGGGCCGGATGTCTGGCGGGCCACAACGCAACTGGAGATCGTGCCGTAATGCGGACACTCTCCACACTCATGCTGCAGGTCGCGCACGCGCAAGAGACCGGCGAAGTGGTGCTGGCGCGGACCGAGATCAGTCATCCGCTGATTCTCGATGGGCCGCTACGGTTTGTGAATAATCTCACGGACGTGGTGGCGAGCGGCCAGACGTTCACGGCCTTTCCGTTCCAGGTCACGCTGCCGGACGATGCCGATGAGGGTGTCCCAAAGCTCAGGCTGGTGCTCGATAATGTGGACCGGCGCATCGTGCAGACGATTCGCAGTCTGCCGCCGTCCCCGGCGCCGACGGTGCGGGTGGATCTGTTTCTCGCGAGTCAACCGACGGTGCTGGAGGCGAGTTTTACCGATCTGGTGCTGAGGCAAACCAGCTATGACGTGTTGACGGTAAGTGGCGATCTCCTGGTCGACGAAGATGATCTGGAGCCGTACCCGCAATATACGATGACTCCGGCCGCGTTCCCGGGACTCTTTTAATGATGACGACAACACCGGCTCAACATGCTCCGGACTGGCTCGCAGAGTTCATCGGCGTGCCCTATCGCGCCGG
>DAOLIU010000046.1:0-18202 GCA_035328385.1 Nitrospira sp.
TATTTGGCGGTCTTCACCGCGTAGATCGAGTCCGCTCTGGGAAAACCCCCTGGACGCCGCGAGACATTCTCTAGGTAACTCTCCGGAATCATCACGCGGCGCGGGGACGCGGAAGGACGAAGCAGCGGACGCTCAAAAAGCGGACGGACGGTGCGGACGATGCTTGATCGGCAGGACGGTGCTGATCTGCATGACGGCCAGGGACCGGCCTTTCAGGTCGTAGTGCGTACCTTCCGTGACGAGCGGCGCGCGCGCGGGAATGAGCTCCTGCGTGGTGTCGACCACCAGCTGCCAGCGGTCGTTCGCCGGATGGGGAGGCAGCATGAATGAAATGGGTTCGTGATGGGCGTTCATGAGAATCAGGAAGGTATCGTCGTGGATGGGGTTGCCGAGATGGTCCTTTTCCTCGATGCGGTCTCCGGCCAGACGTACGCCGAGGCAGCGGACGTATCCCTGCTGCCAATCCGCTTCAGTCATTTCCTCGCCGTCCGGCCGGAACCAGGACAGGTCCTTGATGTCCGCGCCGTAGATGCTCCGCCCTTGGAAGAACTGGCGTCGCCGGAAGACCGGATGCGCGGCCCGCAGCATGATCAGCGCGCTGGTGAATGCGAACAGCGCCTGCTCTTCATTGGAAACTTCCCAATTGAACCAACTGATCTCGTTATCCTGACAATAAGCGTTGTTGTTGCCCTGCTGGGTCCGTCCGATTTCGTCGCCGCCGCAGAGCATCGGAACGCCCTGAGACAGCAACAGGGTCGCCAGCATGTTGCGCTGCTGTCGGACCCTCAATTCACGGACGGCGGGATCGTCCGTCGGACCCTCGACCCCGCAGTTCCAACTTTGATTGTCGTCCGACCCGTCGGCATTGCCTTCGAGATTCGCGTCGTTGTGCTTGTGGTTGTACGACACCAGATCGCGCAGGGTGAACCCGTCGTGGGCCACCACGAAATTGATGCTGGCGAACGGGCGCCGGCCGCTGGCTTCGTACAAATCGCTGCTGCCGGACAGCCGGTAGCCGAGCTCGCTGACCTGCCCGCCGTCTCCCTTCCAATAACGGCGGATGGAGTCGCGGTACTTGCCGTTCCATTCGGCCCAGCCGGCGGGAAAGTTTCCGACCTGGTAGCCGCCTTCGCCGATGTCCCACGGTTCGGCAATCAGCTTCACCTGCGACAGCACGGGATCCTGATGGATGATGTCGAAGAACCCGCCCAGCCGGTCCACGTCGTGAAGCTCCCGGGCCAGCGTGGAGGCGAGGTCGAAGCGGAATCCGTCCACATGCATATCCAGCGTCCAATATCGGAGACTGTCCATGATCAACTGCAGGGTCCGTTGATGGCGCACGTTGAGCGTGTTTCCGGTTCCCGTATAGTCCATGTAATAGCGGGGCTGGTCGGGCATCAGCCGGTAATAGGCCGCGTTGTCGATGCCCCGGAAGGAAAGGGTGGGGCCGAGTTGGTTGCCTTCGGCCGTATGGTTGTACACCACGTCGAGGATCACTTCGATGCCGGCGCTGTGAAGGGTCTTGACCATGGTCTTGAACTGGTTGACGCCGAGTTCCGGCTGGGCGGCGTATCGCAGATCGGGGGCAAAGTAGCCGATCGTATTGTATCCCCAATAATTGGTCAGCCCCTTGTCGACCAGGTGCTTGTCCGCCACGAACGCGTGCACGGGCATGAGTTCGATGGCCGTGACGCCCAGGCGCTGCAGATATTCGATCACCGGCCTCGTCGCGAGTCCCGCGTACGTGCCGCGCAGGGCCTCGTGAATGAGCGGATGCCGCATCGTGAATCCCTTGACGTGCATCTCATAGATCACCGTTTCGCTCCAGGGGCGGCGAAGCGGCGCGTCGCCCCCCCAGGTGAAGGCCTCCTCGATCACCACCGATTTCGGCACCTGCGAGGCGTTGTTTCGCTCGTCGAAAGACAAGTCGGCGTCCGCGTCGCCGATCCGGTAACCGAACATCGAATCGGACCACTGCAGCGCGCCGTTGAGCGCCTTGGCGTAGGGATCGATCAGCAGCTTGTTCGGGTTGAACCGGTGCCCCGCCAGCGGGTCATAGGGACCGTGGACCCGGTAGCCGTAGAGTTGTCCCGGCCTGGCTTCCGGAAGAAAGACGTGCCACACCTGGTTCGTGCGTTCTTCCATGCGGATGATATGGGTTTCTTTTTCCTGGTCGGCCCGATCGAAGAGGCAGAGATCGACTCCGGTGGCGTTCTCCGAAAACAAGGCGAAATTGACGCCTTCACCGTCCCACGTCGCTCCGAGCGGATAGGGGTGGCCGGGTCGCACGGTGATTCTTGCCATGCACGTCCTCCTCGATACTGATACCGGCAACAGCGGCGGAAGCCCGAGATGGGTGCCGCGAACGCGTGTGGTCAGGGCGGCCCGAATTACGCCCGTAATTTCGGCAAGGCTCCGAATTCGGGCCGGGGCCGGGAACGGCCCGGCGGCTCAGGACTTGTCCAACAGACTGGCGAGGTCCTCGGCATGCTCTTCTTCCTTGGCCGTAATCTCCTCGAGCAACCGCCGCGTCGTCGGATCGTCCGCGCCGATGTACTCGATCATCTGCCGATAGCTGTCGATTGCGATCCGTTCGGCGACGAGATCCTCACGGATCATGTCCTCCAAGGAATGCCCTTCTGCATACTCCGAATGGCTGCGGCTCAGCATGCCCTCCGGGGATAGATTCGGTTCCCCGCCCAGCTGCACGATCCGTTCGGCGAGGGCGTCCGCATGAGCCTGCTCTTCTTGGGCATGTTCCAGGAATTCGGTCTTGACGCTTTCCGAGCTGAGTCCTTGCGCCATGAAATAGTGCCGCTTATAGCGCAGGACGCAGACGACCTCCGTCGCCAGGGCGTGGTTGAGCAAATTGAGCACGATCGGCGCCTTGGCCTTGTACCCGGCCGTCACCGCCCCGTCCCCGATGTGTTGGCGCGCCCGTTCACGGATCGACTTGATGTCCAAGGTAAACTGTCCATCCGTCATCATCTCCTCCTTCCCTTTGCCCGTCGCTGATCGCCCGTGGTATCCGGCCGCCGTTCCGTTGCAGCATTAGACGGCAACGGTCGGCGCGGCTTCGTCGTCCCGGCGGTCGGTTCCGGCACGGCAGCGGAGGCCACTTCGAGCGGCGATAGGATGCCGACCACCATGCCGTGTCGGTTCACGACGGGCAGCGCGGATAAACTCCGCTCCTTCATCGCGGGTAGCACATCCGCCAAAATATCGTCCTCCTGACAGGCGACCGTCCGTCCCGCAACCGCTTCTCCTACCGTCCTCGCCCGCTGCGGCTCCGGGCACGCGAGCTGCATGGCCAGGTCGCGCTCCGTCAGGAGACCGATCGGCGCCGCTTTGTCACCCACGATCAGGGAGGCCACCTGCCGTTGTTGCATGACCTCCGTGGCCTGAACCAAACTCGATGACGGACCGATGGTCACCAGGCACCGGTCCATGACGTCGCCTACTCGTCGTTCTTCCCCGGGAAGAACTCCCAGCTTCTCCGCCTCCGTGGACTCCAGATACAGTCCACCGCGGCGATGCCGTCGCTCCATTCTGTCCATATTTTTGCACCGTACTCCGGAGGGCCGTGGCACGGCACTCGGAAATTCCCCAGGTTCCCCCCAAAGAACTAGGGGCAGGCCTAGTTTCTGCAGGCAGTCACGTAGGGGATAATTTCTTTACTAGACTGGGGAGGTACCCGTCTTGAAACGGCCGGAAGAACTGTACGATGATAGGGAGATCACGGAACGACCGCCTACCGCGTCCGAACTGGGAAGCGCCACGCCCATGAAAACGGCAAGAGTCCTGCTGGTGGACGATCATCCCCTCGTGTTGGAAAGCATTCGCCAGCTCCTTGATCCATATTTCACCATCGTCGGAACCGTGCAGGACGCGGGAGATATCATCGGGAAAGCCGTGGAGTGCCGGCCGGACGTGATTCTTCTCGACGCCTGCATGCCGGGCATGAGCGGGTTCGCCGCAACCAGGCAACTCAAGAAGCTGTTGCCGTCGGTCAAGATCGTCTTGGTCACCATGCTGACCGAAGCCGTCTCGATCAGTGAAGCGTTCCGGGCCGGTGCCATCGGCTACGTCCTCAAACAATCGGCCTCGGACGAGTTGCGTGCGGCCATCGACAGCGTTCTGGCCAACAAACGGTTCCTGTCGTCGAAAATCGATCCGGAAGTCCGGGAGGCGATGGAGCACGAATGGTTCAGGCCGGAGGGCTTTTCAAGCGATCTGACGGCCCGCCAGCGTGAGATCTTGGTGCTGCTGGCGGACGGCCGGTCCACGAAGCTGATCGCCCAGGAGCTGAAGATTTCGATGAAGACCGTGGAATTTCACAAGGCGAACATCACCAGGAAACTCGGGGTGCATACCACGTCCGACCTCATCAAGTTTGCGCTCGCCCAAGGCATCACGTCGCTCTAAGCTCCAAAAAAGTTCCTGGTCCCGCGTTTCGGATTTCCTGCTTCGCACTTCGTCTTTCATATTTGAAACTTGGAGCTTGGAATTTAGAACTTCGAGTTCGTGTTTCGGATTTCGACTTTCGCGTTTCGGATTTTTGAACTTTGGAGCTTGGAGCTTTGGATCTCGAGTTTCGAATTTCGTATTTCGAATTTCGTTTTTTGCGTCCGTCAGTGGATGGAGGTCAATCCGGCCGCAATGGCATACTTCGTCAACTCGGCCGCCGTCCTCAAGCGCAACTCTTTCATGATCCTGGTCTTGTGGAACTCGACCGTCTTGACGGATACGTTCAGGATGGACGCGATCTCTTTTGTCGCTTTGCCTTCCGCCACGAGTTGCAACACTTCGCGCTGACGTGAGCTGAGAGTCGGCGCGAAGGCCCGGTCCGCATCGACGGACGTCTCCGTCGAGGACTTGTTGACCGCCTGATCGACCAGACTCTGCGCCACCATCGGCGACACGAATGTCCGGCCTTTGACCACCTCGCGGATTGCCTGGACCAATTCCGATCCGACGGACTGTTTGAGGACGTAGCCGGACGCACCCACGCGAAACGCCTGGGTCACGAAATTTTGCTCCGAATGCATGGTGAGCACGATGATCTTGAGGTCCGGCTGGTGCCTTTTGAGCTGCGCCGATGCGTCGAGGCCGTTCAGCAACGGCAGGGAAATATCCACGACGACGATGTCCGGCTGCAGCTTCGCCGCCTCCGCGATGAGCGCGCGCCCGTCCGCGACAATGCCGATCAATTGAAATTCCGGCTCGAGCAGCTTCTGAATTCCTTCTGCGACCAGCACGTGGTCGTCGGCTAAGAGGATGCGATACGTGTCCGCCATGATAGCCTCGCTTCGACAAGTGTGGGAAATCGACCTGAGGATATGAAAGAAGTGTACCCAGGCTCCTAGGTCCGCCTCAAGGCCCTCGCAAAGCTCTTGCTAGGGGACGGCAAATGGCACTAGGGGCGCCCAGGGAGGCACGGGCCAAAATCCAGGGATCTCTTTGGGGATTTCCAAAACGACTGAACCAGTTGGAGGGAGAGCCCTGCCGCTGGGACAAATTGTCCGTTTCATCCCACGCCCCGGACAACCTGTCTTATCGAGGGGCCCTATGCCATGCGAAGGCTCGAGCCAATCCTGATGCCGCTCAGCGAAGCCTGTGATGAGGGTTTTGCCAAGACCCGCCGTCTCGTGCTATTTAAGTGAGCCTGGAGCAAGGGCAATCTCCTCATTCACTCATCACATGGGTGCACGATGATCGATCGATCCCAGACAAGGAAGTTTGCTTTCGTATGCCTCTGCATCGGTATGCTCAGCCCGACCATCGGATGCGCCAAGCGTGCCGTCTCCTCTGCCGGCGAACAGCAATCGCCTGCTTCCGCCAAGGCTGCGCCGGTCGAAACCATCGTGCCGGACAAGATCGTGACGTTCCCCGACCATCAGCCGGCCCCGCCCAATGCTGCTGGCAATTCTTCGGTCGCCGCATCCCGTCTCGAACAGCCGGCCCCCGAGTCAGAAGCGCGTCAGGCCGCCCCGCAGCCTGAATCGCCGGCCGGCGGTGCTGCGGCTTTGGAGACCGAGCCTGTCCTGACGGACATCTTTTTCGACTTGGACCGGTACACGATCAGAGCCGACGCCCGTTCCGTGCTCGATACGAACGCCCAGGTGATCAACACGCTCCCGGACAAGTCCGTGGTGATCGAAGGGCATTGCGATGAACGGGGTACGCAGGCCTACAATCTCGTCCTGGGAGAGAAACGTGCCAAATCGACTAAACATTACCTCGAAGATCTCGGCGTGCCGGCCGCGAAGCTCAAAATCGTAAGCTACGGAGAGGTGCGCCCGTTGTGCCATCAACACGAAGAACGCTGCTGGGAGAAGAACCGCCGCGCGCATTTCACCATACGATGATTCATGCGATGAACCAGACGGGCAACGTTCCTCGGGCCGGGCATGGTATCCGGGCGGCTGTGCCGTGTCTTTGCCTGTGCATTCTCTTACAGATGCTGGGAGTCCCCGGGACATTGCTGGATCCGGCGTCGTCCTTCGACTTGTTCGGCACGTCGATCTCGGAAGGACCGTCGATTCCACCGGCTGCCGTTCAGCCTCCGCCCGCCGCCGCCTTCGAGGCGGTTCCGGAAACGTCGTCGTCCTTGCACCTGCCGGTCTTCGCGCTTACGCTGTTCCATCCTCCGTTTCGTTGACCCGATCGAATATGTGCAAGCGAGCTTCCCGGGAGGGACGGCTCACGTTCGCCGGACTATTTCCGCAGTTCAACCGAAGGAGTATTGAATGATACGCGCAGGTATCGGTCTTGTTCTTTTGGTCGCGGTCTGCACGCTCCAGGCCTGCGGGCATTCGCCGCTTTCGGACAGCCGCGGGGTCGTCCGGACGATCCGCATTTCGGACGTCGTGAAACCGACCACCGTGTATGCGCGCTCCGGCGAGGAGATCCGCTGGGAAAATCTTCGGGCCACCCCGGTGCGGATCGGGTTTCTCTCGGGACGCCTGCTTGAAGAATTGGGGTGCAAGAAGGGTGTGAGCTCGTTCTTCGGGGATATCGGCGATGCCATCACGATCGAACCCGGGCAGGCGGCAAGCCTCTGTCCGCTGCGCTCCGGCACCTTGCAATTCAACGTCTGGTTCGACGCCGACAACCCCAAAGGCGAGATCAGCCCGACCGCCACCATCCACGTCGAAGCCGGCGGATGACCGCTGGGTTGTTTGCGGATCTGTGCGCTCAGAGCACGTCGCTCCAGGGAGGGCTGACGGCAAAAGTGGCATTGATCATGCCTACATGGGAATAGGCTTGAGGAAAGTTCCCCGACTGGATGTTCGATCCCGGCATGAAGTGTTCCGAGAACA
The DNA here is from genome assembly GCA_035328385.1 of Nitrospira sp. Lineage (GTDB taxonomy): Bacteria > Nitrospirota > Nitrospiria > Nitrospirales > Nitrospiraceae > Nitrospira_C. The sequence continues at coordinate 7,323 of DAOLIU010000046.1, forward strand.
GTCCGGCATGATTGGCGGCCGCCCGCACGCGATCCAAGATATGTCGCGCCTCGGCAAGCCGGCCCAAGCGGGCCAGGGCTTGCGCGATCCAAAAGGAGCAGATCACGAACGCGGATTCCGGTGTTCCGAAGTCGTCCTTGCGGACGTACCGGTAGAAAAATCCCGTGTCCGCATCGTCGCGCTTCAACGCCAGGTCCTCGACGATGTGCAGCACGGTGGACTCGCACAGATGGCGGTCGGGATAGCCCAAGATGGCAAGTTGCGAGAGGGCCGCATCGTGGCTAAAATCACTTGGACCGTTCCGAAGCGACCCCTCTTGCACGCCGCGGAGCAAGGCTTGGGCCGCTCGAAGTCGGGCGGCGGTCAAATCCAGGGCAATCGAACGGAGGTGTCCCGCTTGTTGAATGCGTTCGAGACGTTCCAACCCGGCCCAGCAGAGGAGGTTGGTAAAGGAATGCTCCTGCCAGCCGCCGCGGATTTCCCACAAACCGGCGTCCCGTTCGCCGATGCTGCGGACGCACAATTGCGCCAGATGGCCCAGGAGCCCGTCCAGATCCTTGGTGCGCAGGTCGAAAAACCGCTCGTCGAAGAAAATCGGCGTGAAGGTCAGGATCATTTCCCCATAGGCGTCGTTTTGAACCTGGTCAGCGGCCTGATTCTGACTGCGGACCGGAATGCTCGCCCCGTAGCCGGCCCAGTTGGTATGTTCGATTTCAGGAAGCGGGAGCCCCTGGCTGAGCGTATAGACGGGGCGCAATCGGTCGCGGGAATGTTCATGGGTATGGGCGATGTTGAGGAGAAAGTTCAGGAACGCTTCCATCTCTTCGAAGTGCCCCAGATTGTTGAAGGCGGTCAGGGCGAAATAGGCGTCGCGGAGCCAGCAGTACCGGTAGTCCCAATTGCGGGGTCCGCCCGCTTCTTCCGGCAGACTGGTGGTCATGGCGGCGAGAATGGCGCCGGTGTCCTCGAAGCAATGGAGCTTCAGGGCCAACGCGGAGCGGATGACCTCCTGCTGGTGCAGCAACGGAACGGAGCAATGCTTGACCCAGGTGCGCCAATAGCGGGCCGTCTGCTCCAGGAAGTCATGGGTGACCTTGATGAGATCGTCCTCGATGCCCAGTCCCCAGGTCAGGCCGAAATAGAACTTGCGAGTCAGGGCAACCGGGATCTCCTCGCAGAGGTACGTCAACGGCATGTTGGTCAGCAACCGCAGGGATTCCCCGCGGATGTCATAACGCAGGTGGGTGTTCCCTCTTACGGGAGGAACGGGCACCTTGTCCCAACCGGACACCGGCTGGCAGCTGACCCGGATGGCCGGCGTGCCGCGCAGCGGTTCGACCAGCCTGAACAGCGCGGCCGGACGATAGATGCGGCCGTACTGTTCGAAGCGCGGACAAAAATCGGTGATTTGAAACGCGTCGCCGTTGGGGCTGGTCACCGTCGTGATCAGAATGTTGGTATTCGGCAGGTATTGCTGGCTCGTGGCGGGTTCCTTGGCCCCGATCGGACTCGTGATCGAGAAATGGCCTCCGTCGGGATCGAGCAGCCGGCCGAATATGGGCGGGCTGTCAGGGCGGGGCGCGCACATCCATTCCACGGTACCGGCGGCGCTGATCAGCGCGGAGGTCTGGCAATTGCCGATGAGGCCGTAGGGGTACATCCCCGCCACCATAGGCGATTTCCCGACCGAAGTAAACGAGAGGTGAACGTATGCGCTTATCGTTGAGGTTTCTTTTCCCCCTCGCCCTCGTACTGGCCGGTCTGGCTTATGCGGTCATCCCCCTGGTCGACAGTCTTACCCTGAAATGGTTCGTGCGGGATTTGGAGATCCGTTCCCAGCTCATCGGCCGCATGGTCGAGGCTCCGCTGGCGGATTTGCTGGCTTCCGACTCCAAGACCAAGTTGTTGAACTACTTGCACCGGATCATCCAGGACGAGCGGCTCTTCGCGGTCGGCTTCTGTGATCGCGACAACCGCCTGGCCTATAAGACCCTGACCTATCCCGATTCGATTCCCTGCGACGGTCCCGGAACCATCAAGGCGGAGCAGACCGCCCTGCTGCGGCTGCCCCACGGGGCGGTCCACGTGTCGGCCGTGGGCATCGATGCCAGCGGACGGCATATGGGCCGCTTGATGCTGGTGCACGACATGAGCTGGGTGCAACGGCGCAGCACCGACACCAAGTGGTACCTCTTCTATCTCTTTGCGGTCATCGGCGCCGTGATCTCGCTGGTCACGGTGCTCGTCGCGCATCTGAGCTGGCGCGGCTGGGTGGCGGGCGTGCAATCGATGTTGCGCGGGGAAGGCCTGATCGCCCTCATCAAGAACCAGAGTCACCACTCCGAGCTGCAGCCGGTGGCCCAGGACCTCCGCGCGCTGATCAACGATCTGGAAGCCGACAAGCGCATGCGCGACGAAAGCCAGATGAGCTGGACGCCGGCGACGCTGAAGGCGATTCTCCACGACCACCTGGCCGGCGACGAGGTGCTGATCGTCTCGAACCGCCAGCCGTACATCCACGTGTGGAACGGCCCGCACGTGGAAGTCCAGGTTCCGGCCAGCGGCGTCGTGACCGCGCTGGAGCCCGTGATGCGCGCCTGTTCGGGCGTCTGGATCGCGCACGGCAGCGGCACCGCGGACCGCGAGGTCGTCGACGCCCGCGGCCACGTGCGGGTCCCTCCGGACCATCCGGCCTATGAGATCCGGCGCATCTGGCTGTCACCCGAGGAGGAGGACGGCTACTACTACGGTTTCGCCAACGAAGGCCTGTGGCCCCTCAGCCATCTCGCGCACGTGCGCCCCGTCTTCCGCACCTCCGATTGGGAACGGTACAAGGAAATCAACGAGCGCTTCGCCATGGCGGTGCTGGAGGAGGCCAAGACCGACAATCCCGTGGTGCTCGTGCAGGACTACCACCTCGCGTTGGTTCCCAAGATCGTGCGCGATCATCTGCCGCACGCCACCATCATCACCTTCTGGCATATTCCCTGGCCGAATCCCGAGCGCTACGCCATCTGCCCCTGGCATCGGGAAATTCTCGAAGGCCTGCTCGGCAGCAGCATCCTCGGGTTTCACACGCGGTTCCACTGCAGCAACTTCATCAATACGGTCGACCGCTCGCTGGAGGCCAGAATCGATTGGGACAGCTCCACGATCTCCCACGGCGGCAAGCTGACCACGGTCAAGCAGTATCCCATCTCGATCGCCTGGCCGACCCGCGGACAACCGGAGCAGCCGTCGGTCCCCAGCTGCCGAACCCACATCCGCGCCATCAACGGCCTGTCCCACAGCCATCGCGTGGGCGTCGGGGTCGAGCGCCTGGATTACACCAAAGGCATCCTGGAGCGGTTCCTCGCCATCGAACGGCTGTTGGAGTTGGAACCCGAATGGATCGGCTCGTTCTCCTTCGTGCAGATCGCGGCACCCAGCCGGTCCAAGATCGACGAGTACCGGCAGCTCACGGAGCAGGTCGTCGCGATGGCCGAGCGCATCAATCACCGGTTCGGACACGACGATTACCGCCCGATCCACCTGCGGATCGAGCATCACGACCCGCAGGAAGTCACGACCTACTACCGCGGCGCGGACTTCTGCATCGTCAGCAGCCTGCACGACGGCATGAATCTGGTCGCCAAAGAATTCGTGGCGGCGCGGGACGATGAAGAGGGCGTGCTGATCCTGAGCCAGTTCACCGGCGCCGCGACGGAGCTGCCGGACGCGCTGGTGGTGAATCCCTACAACATCGATCAGTGCGCCGCGGCGCTGCACGTCGCGTTGAAGATGCCGCCGGTCGAGCAGCGCGCGCGGATGCGCAGCATGCGAGGGATCGTGCAGGAGTTCAACGTCTACCGCTGGGCGGGCCGGATGCTGATGGACGCCGCCCGCATGCGACAGCGTGCCCGCGTGGCCCGGCAGACGGGTGCGCGCGACGTCCGGACCAGCACCAGAGGCCAAGCATGATCCACCTGCTGTCCGAGAAGGGACGACAGGCGCTCGGCGGCCTGGCGGCACGGCCCCTCCTCTACGCCTTCGATTTCGACGGCACGCTCGCCCCCATCTCGCCCGACCGGGACGCCGTCACCCTGCCCGGCGAGACGGGCGGATGGCTGACGGAACTGGCCAAGCGCGCGACCTGCGCGGTGATCTCCGGACGGTCGCTGGCCGATTTGGCCCCGCGTGTGAGCGGCTCGGTTCCGCATTTGATCGGCAACCACGGCATCGAGAGTCCGCTGTCGAGTCCCGAGACTCTTCGCCTGGCCGAGGAAGTCTGCGAGCAATGGCGGTGCGAGATTGCGAACGGACAGGCCCCCTCGATGGCGGCGGCAGGCGGAGAGATCGAGGACAAGCGGTACACGCTCACCGTCCACTTTCGCGGCGCACCGGACCCTGCGGCTGCCTGTGCCCGGGCGCTTCAGATCCTCAACCGATTGACGCCCTTGCCTTTCCTGATCATGGGCAAGCAGTCGATCAATGTCCTGCCCCCCGGCCAGGCCGGCAAAGGATCCGCGGCCTCGGCGCTCATGACGCATCTCCATCGTGACGGTCTCTTTTACATCGGAGACGACGAAACGGACGAAACGGTGTTCTCGCTGACCGAGGGGCTGGTGATGGGGGTGCGCGTCGGAGCGGTGAACGGTTCCCGCGCCCGCTACTATCTGGATCATCAAGGCGAGGTGCAAGAAGTGCTCAGACTGCTGACCCGTCACCTGGAACCCGCAGCGGCCTTGGGCGATTCCGATGCGGCCGGCAAGGCGGGGCAGGTTCACGAGATGTCCCGCGGCTCGTGATCGGGCTCCCGCGAAACGTCCGCCCGGCTGCGCTCCCTCATCCGTCCATTGACCATTGGCCGGCTCTTACGTCCCGAGAGCCACCCGCGTCGATCGAGAACCGGACCGGGCTCGGGTTCAACGCAGAGGCAGGCCTGGGGGCAGGAAGCGGACAGTTGCAAAAGCCGGCAGCACCACTTACCCTTTCGGCCATGCGGCGCACCGGAGCGGCATGCTGTCGGATTCGATGAAAAGGGGCGACTTATGACGGAAGAGTGGGGAGCAGTGCTCATCGTGGACGACGACGAGGACCTGCGCGAGACGGTCTCCGACTTGTTGAAGGACCGGGGCCATCAGGTCACGACGGCGGCCAACGGAACGGAGGCCTTGGCCCGGTTGAAGGAGGCCGATTATACCGCGGTGCTGACCGATCTCCGCATGAAAGGCGTCGAAGGCCTGGAGCTCCTCTCGTGGATCAAGCGTCTCTATCCGGATATCGGGGTCGTTCTGATGACGGCGTTCGGATCGGTGGAAACGGCGGTCGAGGCCATGAAGCACGGGGCGAGCGACTACCTGACGAAACCGGTGAAAAAGGACGAGCTGCTGCGCGTGATCGAACGGGTGATCCGCGAGGCCTTCCTCCGGCGAGAAGTCGGCCGGCTCCGAAAAGAGGTGCACAAGGAGTACAGTTTTCACCAGATCCTGGGAAAGAGCAAACCGATGCAGGCCCTCTTCGACCTGATCAAACGGGTCGCGGACAGCCCGACCAATATTCTCATCACCGGCGAAAGCGGCACCGGAAAGGAACTGGTCGCAAAGGCCATCCACTACAACAGCGACCGGAAGGGATCGTCCTTCGTGCCGGTCAATTGCGCCGCGATTCCCGAGCAGTTGTTGGAGAGCGAGCTGTTCGGCCATGTCCGCGGCGCGTTCACCGACGCCAAGATGGACAAGCGCGGGCTGTTCGAGGAGGCACAGAAGGGCACGTTGTTCCTGGACGAAATCAGCGAGCTCCCGCTGATACTGCAAGCCAAGCTGTTGCGCGCCATCCAGGAAAAGGAGATCCGGAGAGTCGGGGCCACGAAGTCGGTCGCCGTCGACGTGCGCGTGATCGTGGCGACCAACCTGAACCTGGCGGAAGAAGTGAAGGCCAAGCGGTTCCGCGACGACCTGTACTACCGGCTGAACGTCATCGAGTTGAAACTGCCTCCGCTTCGGGAGCGGCGGGAGGACATCCCTCTGTTGGTCGAGGCCTTTCTGCACAAGTGCGGCCAGGCGCGCGGCAAGGGCGTCAAGGCGGTGGGCGAATCGGCTTTGGCCATGTTGATCGATTACGATTGGCCCGGCAACGTGCGCGAACTGGAGAACGTGATCGAACGGGCGGTGACGTTGAGCCGCGGCGACAAGATCCTGCCGGACGACCTGCCGGCCCCGATCCAAGGTTCGCGGGGCGACCGCCGCATCCTCGACGACGCGGCCGAAAAGACCTTGCCGCTGCACGAGGTTGAAAAAGAATATATCCGGAAGATCCTCGAAAAAACGGGCGGCAACAAGTATCGGGCCGCGCACCTGCTGGGGATCGACCGCAAAACCCTCTACCGCAAGCTCGACGAGATCGAAGGGACGACGCAGGCGGAAGGATGAACTCCGGACCGGCCCAGGCCGAATCGATCGTATGAACGACGACGCCAGCGCGTTATTCCGTCCCATGTCCCTGACCGTGCCCGCCCTCCTGACCCTCGGCATTTTTCTCGCAGACGTCCTGTCTCCCTCCGGCATCGCCGTCTCCGTGCTCTACGTCATCCCGCTGCTCTTGACGTTCTTCTCGGACCGCGAACGCGCGCCGCTCATCGTGTGCGTGGCCGCCACGGCGCTGCTCTGGGCTGATTTGGCGTTCAATCCCGACGGCGCGCCTCCCTATGCCCTGGTGAACCGGGGCTTGGGCACGGGTGTGCTCTGGCTGATCGCCTGGCTTTTGGCCCGTCACAAGCGCACGGAATCCTCCCTCGTGACCACGGAGATCGGGCATCACAAGGTCCTGGAGGCGATGAAGGCCGAACGCGCGGATACGCAAGGGCTGCTGACGGCCGCACAGGAGGCACGGGCCTACGCGGAAACGGCCGTGATGGGCGCGGTCGCCGGCCGGCGACAAGCGGAGGAACGCTACCTGATCACGCAACTCCGGCTGGAAGGCATCATTCAATCGGCGATGGACGCCATCCTGACGGTGGACGACGCCCAGCGCGTTGTCATGTTCAACGACGCCGCCGAGCGGATGTTCGGCTGTCAGAGGGCGGACGCCCTGGGACAGCCGCTCGATCGTTTCATTCCCACCCGCTTCCGGGAGGCGCACCGCCACCATGTCGAGCAGTTCGGACGGTCGGGCGTAACGGCCCGCAAGATGGGCGCGCTCGGAACCGTCACGGGCCTCAAGGCCGGCGGGGAGGAATTTCCGGTCGAAGCCTCGATCTCGCAAGTCGCGGTCGAGGGCAAGCGATTTTACACGGTCATTCTCCGCGACCTTACCGAACGCCGACGCATGGAAGAACAGCTCCGGCGGACCGAGCGGATCGCCGAGCTCGGCACCCTCGCATCCGGCATGGCCCACGAGATCGGCACGCCCATGAACGTCATCCTCGGCCGCGCGGAGTATCTGATGGATCGCGTCCGGGAAGAATCCGTCAAGAAGGGCCTGCAGACGATCATCGTCCAAGTCGAACGGATCACGAGAGTCATGAACCAACTCCTGGCCTTCACCCGCCGGAAACCGCCCATGCGCGGCCCCGTCGACCTGAAGACCGTCGTGGAGAACACGGTCGAAATGTTTCACGAACGACTGGCGAAAAGCCGCACCAGTCTGGAGCTGAATCTTGCCCCGCTCTGTCCGGCCGTGTCGGCCGATTCCGACCAGATCAGCCAGGTGCTCATCAACCTCATCATGAATGCGCTTCACGCCATGCCGGAACAGGGCACCTTGCGAATCGGGCTTGAGCCTCGCACCGACGCGGTGGCCTTGTCGGTCTCCGATACGGGCCAGGGGATACCGCCCGAGATTGTCGGGCGGGTGTTCGAGCCCTTCTTCACGACGAAGGAATTCGGAAGAGGCACCGGTCTCGGTCTCACGGTCGTCAAGGGCATCATCGACGAGCATCAGGGGACCATCGCGGTGCAGAGCGAGCCGGGTCAGGGCACCACGTTTACGATACTGCTGCCGAAGGCGTCGCTGAACGGTGGCGGCGCCTTGCCTCTTGTATAATCCGGCCGCTGGGGGATGGTCGTCCGTCAGTGAGGCATCTCGCAACAGAGCCCGCCGGCCTCCTGTCGTCTTTCTCGTCAGTCATCCTGTGTCCGGTGACAAACTGCCGGAAAATCCGCCCGTTTTTCCCTTCCATGGCAGGCACGTGCCTTGCTCGTTATAACTCCATAGACCCGCGTCCTGAACGCCGTGACAAACTGGAGGGGACCGTGCTTCACCGCCGTGCCGAAGTCATGTTGATCGTCGAAGACGACCGGGAGATGCGCAGTCTGCTGTGCGACGAATTCTGGAGCGCCGGCTATCAGCTTCGGGAGGCCCGAGACGGGGACGAGGCGTTTCAGGCCGTCCTGCAGTCCGTGCCCGACCTCATCCTTACCGACCTCCGGATGCCGGCCGGAGGAGCGGAATACATCAGTCGCCTCCGCACGGTGGCGCCCGCTTGTCCCATCGTCGTGATGACCGCTTTCGGCGACCCGGCCATCAAGGCCGCCGTGCTTCAGGCAGGCGCGACCGTGTACTTCGACAAGCCGGTCAGGGTCGGAGAGCTGAAAGCCTGCGTCCAGCAGCTACTGCTCGACGCTCAAGGACTCCCTCGAGGCAAGGGCTGAGCGCGCGCGGACCCAAAGGGATTATCAAGGAAGAGGAACGAACGAGATGGCCGGATCTCCGCAAGACTGTGCCGACGACCATCCCACCGCAGATCCCATTCTGAATGCTCGTCTGGAAGCCATCAGATCGCTGGCCGGAGGCTTGACCGATCGCGTGGCAGTGATGGACCGCCATTTCAACGTCATCTATGCCAACGACGCCGCATGGTCGACCGCGTCCGTGGAAGATCGGCCGGACGCCAAGTGTTATCAAGCCTTCGCCCGGCGGGGGGAACCCTGCGAAGCCTGCCCCGCCATCACGGTCATCGAAACACCGGATGCGTCGACGGCCCGTGCGCCCGAGGAGGATGACACCCCCTGCGGGATGCGCCAGGCCTTTCCCCTCGCTTCGAGCGGGGGGAGGACGACGTCCATGCTGGTGTTGTTCAAGCACGAACCGGCGGGACGGGCGTCGCGCCAGCCCTCCGCATCCGACGTGCCGCGTGAATCCCTCTGCGGCCTGGTCGGGCGCAGTCCTGCGATGCAAGAGCTGTTCGACATGATCAGACTGGTGGCGGACAGCTCCGCCACCGTGCTCATCCAAGGCGAAAGCGGGACCGGCAAGGAATTGGTCGCGCGGACCATTCACGAGTTGAGTGACCGCAGGAGGCGGCCCTTCGTCGTGGTGGATTGCGGGTCTTTGCCCGAGACGCTGCTGGAAAGCGAATTGTTCGGGCACGTCCGCGGGGCCTTCACGGGCGCCGCCGCCAACAAACGGGGGCTGTTCGAGGCGGCCGACGACGGAACGATCTTTCTCGACGAAATCGGCGATACGACGCCGACGTTTCAAGCCAAATTGCTTCGGGTTCTTCAAGAAGGCGAAATCAAACCGGTCGGAGGCACCGAACGGATCAGGATCCACGCGCGGATCGTCTCGGCCACGAACAAGGACCTCGCCGAACTCGTCAAGATCAAGACCTTCCGTCAAGATCTCTATTACCGTCTCGCGGTCCTGCCCTTGTTTCTGCCGCCCCTGCGCGACCGCCGCGAGGACATCCCTCTGCTGGTCCAACGATTTCTCGCAGCCTCCTGCGAACGACACCGTCAGCGACCGCGCACGATTTCCCCCGAGGTCCTGCGGGCGCTCAGCGAAGCGCCTTGGCCGGGCAACGTGCGCGAGCTGCAGCATTACATCGAGCGCGCGGTCGTCACCACGATCGGCCCCGCCCTGACCTGCGCCGACATCGTGGTTTTGGGATCCGGCTCTTCCCACGATCTTCGGTCCGTATCGCGCCGGGCCGTCAAGGAGGCAGAACGGGCGCGCATCATCCAAGCCCTGGCGCAAGCCGGCGGCAATCGTGTCAAAGCAGCCAAGGCGCTCAAGATCAGCCGGGCCAGCTTGTATACCAAACTGCGGACCTATCAAATCGAATAGACTTCGACTCCTTCGTCACGGATCGCTTGTCTTCACTCCAATCTATCCCGTCGCCCTCTCATCCGCTGTCCTATTACGCGCCAATTCGACCGCGAACCTGTCCAACGCATTGGACAGCGCAACCGGTTGATTTCTCTTGTTCCGCTCGAAGAGGTCCCGAAGCTGTCCAACTAGCTGGACTGCGCAGGCGGGAACGCATTTTCACCGTTGCCGGCGAAACGTCGTAAGCCCTTCTCTTGGCAAACATTTTTTCTCCAACACCGGTAAGGACGCATCGGCACATCTATTGCGCTTGTGGCTGCCTGCTGGTGAAGGCCCGGGTGATTAGGACCGGCCTCCGAATGACCCCCTTCGAAAGAAGGAAACCTTCACCAGCTCTAACCTCGAATGTGGCCGGAAGTCGCTCGGAGGCCGGTGCTCAGACGACATGAAATCACGAGTTCTTCAATTGATCGAGAACCGACATGTGATGTGTTTCAACCAGCCGCCGAAAAGGCGGGCACAACAGGGGGAGGCCGTATGTCTTTTCTAGTTCAACCTCAGCGCAGCCGGAAACGCCCCGGCACCGTGGCCCTGCTGCACAGCCTGCTGCTGGCAGCCGGCCTCATGGCGACGCCATGGCCGTCGGTCGCGGGAGACGCAGGATCGCACGATGGCCACGCGACCCAAGTGGCGTTGCCCGGGTGGACGCAGCAATTGAAAGGCCAGACGGTCGTGGAGGACACGATCGAAGGACGGCCCGAACGTTCGGAGAAGCTGGAGCTCCAGCACCACCGTCTGATGCGCAAACTCGAGGAACAGGCACAGAAGGACGCCCAGGCCCAGCAGACCTCCGG
>DAOLIU010000046.1:18302-21278 GCA_035328385.1 Nitrospira sp.
TGATCCAGCCGCTGGTGCTCCGCGCCAACCAGGGCGACTGCGTCAAGATGACGCTCCGCAATCAGATGGAAAGCGAGGACGGGAGCCTCTTCATCCAGGCCTCCAGCATGATCGTGGGTGCGACCGGCAAACCGGCGACGACGACGAACCCGGACTCCATCGTGGCGCCCGGCAAAGTCCAGGAATTCGAATGGTACATCCACCCGCACATGCAGGAAGGGGTGCGCCAATTCCATTCATACAGCCATGACCGCGAGCTGACCGTGCTCGGCCTCTTCGGCGCCTTCATCGTCGAGCCGAAAGGATCCAAGTACGTCGATGCGCTGGGGCTCGGACCGGACAAGGAGGTCAAGACCGGCTGGCAGGTCAACATCGACAACGGGACCGGACCGGACTTCCGCGAGTTCGTGCTCTTCTATCACGAGATCGGCGACGAGGCTTTCCGCCCCTTGAACAAGAAGGGCGACTTCCTCCCGCAGCGCGACCCGCTGACGGATGCCTACCGCCCGGGCGGCCGCGCGATCAATTATCGCAGCGAGCCCTTCGGCATCGATCAGATGCATCTGCAGCACGAATATTTCGGCTTCGAAGACGAATCGATGGCCTACAGCGCCTATACCTTCGGCGACACGCCGACCACGATCGCGCGTGGCTACCTGGGCGATCCCGTCAAGTGGCGCCTGGTGCACGGAGGATCCGAGGTCTTCCATTCGCACCATCCGCACAGCGGATCGATCCGCTGGCAGCGCAGCCCGGGCACCGACCCCAACAATCTCTGGGCGATGGGCCAGGACGGTCCCGTGAAGTATCCGGTCGTACGGACCAAGTCCGACCGGGTGGACGTGGAAGTCGTCGGGCCTTCCGAAGCGCTGGACCTCGAGCCGGAATGCGGCGGCGGCGGCTGCCAGCACCTGGCCGGCGAGTTCCTCTATCATTGCCACGTCGCGCACCACTATGTGGCCGGCATGTGGGGCTACGGACGCTTCTATAACACCCTCCAAGTCGGCGCCGCCCACACCGATACGATGCCGGACCTGCAAGAGTTGCCGGACCGGAAGGGCCGCATGAAGCTCGGCGTTTCCTCGGACAAGCTGATCGGCACGACCGTCGATTGGTTCGGCAAAACGTTCAAGATCGTCGACAAAAACCAGAAGACCAATTGGAAATCGGACCCGGTCATCGTGAACGTCAAGGATTGGGTCGAGATGTTCGTGCCGGCGCAGGGGCAGCCGGGCCACACGAACGACGAGAAGGGCCAGATCCTATCTTACGACTCGACCGTCTGGGACTGGAAGTGGGACGGCAACATCGCCCGGGGCGAGCGCGAGAGCACCGCGCAGAATCCCAAGTATCAGTGGGCGGCGAAATGGGATGACAGCACGAGGCCGGCGATCCTATTCGACCCGACGACCGGCAAACTGGCCTGGCCGCTGTTCAAGCCGCACTTCGGCAAGCGCGTGCCGTTCTCGGCCAACCACAGCGGCGCCCCCTGGCTGGAGCCGATCCACCAGGACGCCAACGGCGAGCGGACCTCCGAGCCGGCCAAACCCGGCGAGCAGGGCCGCTGGAGCCTCTGCCCGGACAACGCCAACCAGAAGTTCTACAACATCCACTTCGCCCGCATGCCGATCACGCTCGCCAAGAAGCAGGGCAAGGAGCCGGCGATCGTGGACAAGGACGGCCTGATCTACGTGCTGCACGAGGAGGAGCGGCTGATCAGGGCGAACGACGACCTGAAGCTTCCCGCCGTGATCCGCGCCAACGTGTACGATTGCGTGGACGTGGTGCTGACCAGCGAGTGGGACGACGACGATTACACGAACTTCCAGTCGTCCAAGATCAACATCCACCCGCATTTCTTCCAGTTCGACACGGGCAACTCGGACGGCGTCATCTCGGGATTCGAATACGAGATGTCGGTCCGCCCGTTCACCATGTTCGGCAAGCCGACGAAGCACGGCCTGCCGGCCCCGATGGTCGCCAAGATCGTCGGCGGCGCGAAGGCGGGTGCCAGCAGCATCAAGATCCAGATGGCTCCGGGCGCCACTAAGTTCCACGTGAACACGGAAGTCATGGTCGGCATGGACTGCCTGGAGAAGGGCAACGATCCCACGGCCTCATTGCCGCGGGACAAGAGCTGCTCCGAGGTCGCCCGCATCAAGGACATCAAGGGCGATCAGGTCACGTTCTTCAAGCCGCTGAAGCACAACCACCCGGCGAACGACCTGGTGTCGCCGGAGTTCGTCCGCTACCGGTGGTGGGTGGACGTGGACATGGGGACCGTGTTCTGGCACGACCATGCGTTCGGCGCGACGACCTGGCCCCACGGCGGGTTCGGCGTCACGATCGTCGAGCCCTTCGGCTCCACGTATCATGATCCGAAGAACGGCAAGCTCGTCTACAGCGGGCCGGTCGCGGACATCCACAGCAACGAGCCGATCGGCGCCGGCGTGAGCGGCAGCTTCCGTGAGTTGATGGTCTCCATCCACGACACGGTGCCGCACACGGTCAACATCATCGAAGCCGGCAATCCTCCCGGACAGCCGGTCGAGGTGGCGCTGGAAGCGGGCAAGACGGTGTCGTTCCAGATGCCCGAGAAGATCCTGAACGCGCCGAACAAGTACATCAACGGCGGGACGCATACGACCGGCAGCGGGTTCAACTTCCGCGCGGAGCCGTTCGCGCAACGCCTCTCCAACAACCCGGACACGTCGAAGCTGTTCAGCAGCACCGTCCATGGAGACCCGGATACGCCGCTCCTGCGCGCGTACACGGGGGACACCCTGGTCTTCCGTCTCCTGCACCAGCTCATGAACGAGTCGCACGTCTGGACGATCTCCGGCCATACCTTCCTGACGGAGCGGTATGCGGCGGACGCCAACCGCAAGAACTCGATTCACGTCGGCATCGCGGAGCGGTACGACCTCGTGACCAAGGCGGGCGGATTCCAGGGCATGCCGGGCGACTACATCCACT
>DAOLIU010000047.1:0-1247 GCA_035328385.1 Nitrospira sp.
CGACTTGTACCAGTTCACCATCAGCGGAGGAGGGGCGGGCACAGAGGAATTGCAAATCGGGTTCGATACGAATTGGACGGTGGTTCACTATTCCTTTGCCCATCATTTGAAGGCCAGCCATTACACGCCATGAATTATGTCCAAGCAACGAATCTTTTTATAACTGTGCCATGACATTTGGCTGTGATAGTGGGAACGGATGCTCCCTGTTTGGCCTGTGACTTAATACCACTGTATTGACGCCTGCGGATTAAAATCCTCAGTGGTCTTTGCCTGCCGTCGTGTCTGTCTGGGGTTTACTCAGGGCAGCCTTTCTTCATGGTAGCAGGCACGAGTGACCATCAGCTTAGAAGGCTGGTGGTTTACCTGTGAGTCACAAAGGGCACCCTACTATGGGGATTGGCAACGAAACCGAAGCAGCTGGCATGCGCCGCCGCGAAGATGACGCCGACCCCATTGACTTGCCCCTTCTCACCGAGTTTTGGGTAGCACTATCATGGTTTCCGAAGGAATGACGATCATGTCTCCCGGCATTAATTCAATGTTCTGTCCCGAGCCGTCTCGAACGACGATATCGTCATAGCTGGCTTTGAGTTTGGTCTGTCCTTGACCGTCCTTGGTAAAACGGAAAATTACGATGGCATTTTTGGCGGCCACGCCGGTAAACCCGCCTGCAACCGTAATCCCTTGCAACAGGGTGGTCTTACTTTTCAGTGGATACTTGCCTGGCCGATTCACTTCTCCAAGGACGTAGATTTGATAGCTCTGGACGTCTTTTACCGTCATCGATATCGTAGGATGTTCCATGTACCTTTTAAGACCAGCGGATATTTCATCTGTCAATTGGACCGGCGTCTTCCCCACCGCGGATAGATCGCCAAGTAGTGGAAGGGAGATCCTTCCATCCGGTCTGACTTGGACTTCTTTGGAAAGCTCGGGATTCTTCCAAACAGTAATCTCTAAGACATCTTCAGGACCGATGATGTATTCCGGGGTCACCACCAGTAATGATTTATCGCTCGCGCCAGAACTTCCTGTTGCCATTGGTGATAACTGTTTCTGTGAAATATTCTGCTCAGCAATCGATGGTGCAGGATTGATAAAAATGAGGATCGCAATGCCTAGGATGATATGGGAAGAACAGATTCGCATAGTGGTACTCCTTTCCACCGTCCCCATAGTACACACTTTTCAGTTCCAAAAAGTAAATGAAACATTGGGCAGTAGCCTTTTTTAGATCCTAAGCA
>DAOLIU010000047.1:1347-20203 GCA_035328385.1 Nitrospira sp.
CCCATGCCCTGCTGAGTGATCCCTGACTGCACGCCTTCGCTCACTAGCTGTTGAAATCAGCCCCCATCACGCTGAAAAGCTATGCGGGGGAATGCGGCTATGAGCCTCAGGTGCCGGTCTTCTCTCGTACCTTCAGCTCGCTGGTGGATATTCCGATTAACCGGTACTCGATGGACACACGTCTAATTTTGCGCTTTGCCGTCGAAAGATGGCGGGAGGAGATCCGCATCGACCCACCCAAGGCGGACAGTGCGTTCGCAGCTCATGCGGATATCTACTTTATCGACGTCAACTTCACGGCCATTGAGGATGTCGCCGAGCAGGAATATCTCATGAAAATTCCCACCACATTGTATTTAACGGATGAGCAGCCCAAATAATAAGGGATAGGCGCCGATCAGACAGTGGCAGTCTCTTAGCGGCGGCGCCCTGACGGCATGGTCTCTTCTTCGTATCTGGCGAAGAGACGTTTGGCCTCGGGGTGCCAGTGGCCCGCGTGGCCGTGGGGAATGCCGAGCGTGCGGAACAACGGCACGAGTTTGCCGTCGGGATGGAGGTAGCCGGCTCGGAGAGGCACGGTGCGCTTGCTGTGTTTGATCAGGTGACAGGGGACCGGACGGATGGACGTGAGCCAGTCGGCGATATCTTGCGGATTGCCGATCGAGGCGGAGAGGAGCAGCAGGCGGGCCTGCGAGGGGCAGAAAATGATCGTTTCCTCCCATACGACCCCTCGTTCCGGATCGGCGATATATTGGGATTCGTCCATGATCACGAGACCGAGCGTATCGAGCCGCAGGTCGATCTCGCCTCCCGCTGCATCGTAGAGGAGATTACGCAGGATCTCGGTCGTCATGATCAGCAGGGGCGCTTGACCGTTGTCGCGGCGATCGCCGGTGAGAATGCCGACCCGGTCCGCTCCGAAGATCCGTGAAAATTCCGTGAACTTCGTATTGGACAGGGCTTTGAGAGGCGACGTGTAGATGACGGTGCGGTTCTCTTCGATGGCGCGCCTGGCCGCTTCCACCGCCACATAGGTCTTGCCGCTTCCGGTCGGCACGCTCACGATCACATCGGTCTGTTGTAACCGCTCCACGGCTTCCACCTGCCAGGCGTCCGGCACAAACGGCTGCGGCGATGGCACGCCGATGCCCGACAACCATTCGGGAAGCGAGACGGACGGCTCGTGCGATTCCGGCTCATGATGATGGGTCTTTGGATGCGGCCCGTGATGCGTCTTGCCTTGCGATGAATGGCGCGGCGCAGGTGGAGACGGGGGCGGGGCCGCCGGCCTCGCGGTTCGCTCTCCGATCAACGCCATGACGTCCGACTCGAAGCCGGTGCGGTTTTCCGCCGAATGGCGGATCAGCAGATCGATCAACCGGCGCTTTCCGACGCGGAAGTGCCGATGAATCCGGCCGCGGGCCAGGCGGTGCAACAGGGCCATCGGTTGCTGCGCGAGGAGTTTTTCCAGCTCGTCGGTCGTCACGGTAGTTCCTCCAACACGCCGCGCCGCAGGACGGCAATGGCCTTGGACGCGCAGTCGGCCAGCTCCGGATGCGTGTCCTTGAGGCCGTGCAGCTGCGACAGAAACTCCAACGTCCTGGCCAGCAGCCGGTAGATGTCTCCCTCGGCCATCGTGGTCATCTTGCAGAGGCCGATCCACGTGAGGGTGGGATCGCCGATCCAGCGTTCCGTCACGGCTGCGATGTCCGCCCGCAGGAGCGGCGGCTCTTCATAGGGCGCGAGCGACTCGGCCAGTTTTCGGACCTGCCCCAGGAGCGAGCCCAATCCGGTGCTGATCCTTGGGAACAGGCCGGGCCGGTCGTCGTCGTGCGCGATGCTCGACATGACCGCCGCAAGAAGCGCCGGTTCCCCGCCGGTGAAGGCCTCCGCGCGAATGAGCTCCGTAATGAGGAGCGAATGGTCGATGCGGATGAGGCGCGCCCACTCACCGGCTTCCGTCAATTGCGCCGTAGCCGTGAGATACCCGAATTTCTGCAGCGCCTCGATCCGTTCTTGGAAACGGTGCCAGAGGCTCGTGCGCAGCGCTTGGATGGACTTCATGTGCCGCTGCTGTTCCTGCCGGAGCTTGGAAGCGTTGGCATAGTCCTTTTGGCAGGCCGACCGCGACGGGCAGGTGGGACAGGAAAAGTCGCCGAGCGTCTGCACGATCGAGTCGGGGATCGGTTCGTCGTCTTTCGACACGAGAATCGGCAGGATCGGCAGCCTGCCCGGGAGATCTTTCAGGATTTCCAGCAGGGAGTCGAAACTTTCCGGCGTGCACCAGGGATAGGAAGGGGACTCTCGGCATTCCAGTACCCGGTCGAACACGTCCGTCACGACGGCGGCGGGGCATTCCGTGATCGCGCCGTCCGGGCGGAGCACCGTGACCATGGCGCTCTTCTGGCCTTTGCTCCGATATTGCCGCAGAACGACCCCGCGGGTCTTGGACAGTCCCACCACGCGGCCGGGGCTTAGAAAGTGAAAGCGCGCCGTGACCTCGGGCGGCTCGTGACGTTGGATCGCCGGGCGATGATGCCGCTGTCGGCGCACCTGATCGAACATGTGCCATTGGGAGATCCAGTCGGTGCACACGCGCGGACCGTAGGGCTCCATCTGGCGATGCACGTCGTCCAGTTTCTGCTCGATGACTTCGGCCCGCTGGTTCAATTGAAACTGCGCGAAGCTTTTGGCCAGGATGGACTGCATCTGATCGAGTGGATGGGCCTTGAGCAGATTGAGGACCATCGGATAGGTGATGACGAATTGGCTGTTGATCGCTTCCGGATGGCCGGTCAGGCCCTTGGTGAGCACGCCCAGGTCGATGTAGGGCGAGGGAGTCACGATCGCGAACCCCACCAGGTCCTTGCCGCGACGGCCGGCCCGCCCGGCGATCTGCTGGACTTCTCCGATCGTCAGGTCGGTGAAGTCGCGCGCCTTGCGGATGCTCGACTGAGTGATGATCACCGTCCGGGCGGGAAAGTCCACGCCGGCCGCCAGGGTCGTCGTGGCGAACACGGCGTCGAGACAGCCGTGCCGCATCAGTTCTTCCACGGCGATTTTCCATGACGGAAGGTGGCCGGCGTGATGGGCCGCCACGCCGATGCGCTGGACCGTGGGAATCAGCGGATGTTCCGCGATGCTGGGATATTGGGCGATGACCTGTTCCAAGACTTTCGCGATGGCTTCCTGTCTGGCAGGGGGTAAGAGCGCTTCGCTGTGGTCGAAGGCCTGCATCGCCTCGTCGCACGCGCGGCGGGACGTCAAAAACACGATGGCGGGTGTCAGGTGTTTCTGTCGGAGGGCCGAGATCAGGTCAACCGGATGAATCGACGGAGGCATGCAGCTTCATTCCCTTGGAGATGACGACAAGCCCGGATTCCGTGACGGTGAACCGTTGAGCGTCCGCTTCGCGGTCGTAGCCGATCTCAGTTTTCGCCGGAATGACGACGTCCTTGTCGATGATGGCGCGGCGAATCCGGCTGTGCTCTCCGATGACGACGTTCTCCATGATCACGGAGTCACGGACGTCGGAATGATCCTGGATGCGGACGTTCGGAGAGAGGACGCTGTTCTGGACGCGCCCGCCGGAGATGATGCAGCCGCCGCACACGACCGAGTCGAGCGCGACTCCCATGCGGCCGCCCTGATAGTCCTGGGCGAAGACGAACTTGGCCGGAGGAAACTGGCCCTGATAGGTTCGAATCGGCCACTGCTGGTCGTACAGGTTGAAGAGCGGGTCCACCGCCACCAGGTCGAGGTTGGCTTCCCAATAAGCGTCGAGGGTTCCGATGTCCCGCCAATACTTGACCGCCTTCCGGTTGGCGTCCTGAAACTTGAAGGCGTAGACCTTCCGGTTGGCGATCATGCGGGGAACGATGTTCTTCCCGAAATCGTGCGCCGTGCCTTCCTTGGCGTCGGCGATCAATTCCTCGCGCAAGCTCTTGGCTCGGAACAGATAGATGCCCATCGAGCCGAAGACCATACCGGGATCGTGGGGGAGGGGAGTGGGGTTCGAGGGTTTTTCGTCGAAACGCGTGACGCGGTAATCTTCGTCCACCGTCATCACTCCAAACCGGTAGGCCTCCTGAATGGGGATGTCGATGGCCCCGACCACGACGTCGGCGTTCTTGGCGACGAGCCAGTGAAACATCTCCATGTAGTTCATCTTATAGATGTGATCGCCGGCCAGGATCAGCACGTATTCGGCCTGTTCGCCTTCCAGAAGAAAGAGGTTCTGATACACGGCGTCGGCGGTGCCGCGGTACCACTCTTCGCTGATGCGTTGCTGCGGGGGGATCGACGCGATATATTCCCCCAGTTCGGCGTTCAGGACGTCCCATCCGATGCGGATGTGCCGGTCGAGCGAATGGGACTTGTATTGAATCAGGACGGCGACGCGGCGCAGGCCGGAGTTCAGACAATTGCTCAACGTGAAATCGATGATGCGATATTTTCCGCCGAACGGAACGGCCGGTTTGGCCCGATGCTCCGTCAAGGGCTTGAGGCGTTCGCCCTTTCCGCCGGCGAGCACCATCGTAAAAATACTGTTCATGGGCCGATTGTAGCAGGACGTTCGACCAAGATGAAACCGAATTCGTTGACATCCGGTCGCGAGCGGTTGATACTACCGCTCAGAAATACGTGCTATGCGAGCGGATCGGGCAAAGGAGCAGACATGAAGCAGGATGTCGTGATTTCGTCTCTCGCCAAGCGGGCTGCGGCCGGCAAACCATCGGGTGCCACCCCCTTACAGAACGCGCTTTGGAGATTGGAACGGCTGGAAGCGCAGATGCAGAAACTCTCGGAATTGGTGCGCGATCATGCGGAAGACGTCGATCGGCTCGTCCGCATCGTCGCAGAAGACCGGAATACCATTCGTCGCCAATTGTTGCGAAAGCATCATGAACGGGTGAGGGTCAGAAAGCACCTGCGAACGGCCAATGCCAAGACCGGCTTCGATGAGTGACGCCCGCTTGCGATCCGGGACCATCCCCTTTCAGGCAGAATTCTTTCCTCTCTTCGGGTACGGGACAAGCTGCCTCTTCGGATCCTAACCGTCTGTTTCTTCAGAGGTTCTTTGCATCCCCTCACAGACACGGTATAATGCCTTATTTTTTAAGGATGAGCGACCACCAGGAGCGACGTAGTCCGCATTGACGGGTTCTTGCGAGGAGACGGTTCGTGTCCGTTGCACCCCTTCGACGACGGTTCCTATCCTGGATTCTTCTCGGCTTCAGTCTCCTGATCATCAGCCAGTCCGGGGCCGGTGCGCAGCAGCCTTCTCTGCCCGGTCCGCCCCGTCCGTCGGAGCCTCCGGCGGTCATTCGACTGAGTCTCGACGAAGCGCTCGCGCTGTTCATCAAACAGAACCTGTCCGTCCTGATCACCAAGTACGGCATCGACTACAACAAGGGACAGGAGATTACGGCCGCCCTCTTCCCGAATCCCGTGGCCTTCATCGGCACGTTGAGTTCCTACACGCAGGGGTTCAACCTGAGCAACAGCGGTCAGCTCGCCATGATCGTACAGCAGCTGTTCGAGCTGGCCGGCAAGCGGGGCTATCGCATCGAAAGCGCCGTCTTCGGGACCCAATCGGCGGAAGCGGCGTTCGAGGATGCCGTGCGCCAGCTGGGCTTCACGGTCAAGGATACGTACTACCGCATCCAATTGGCGCAACGGCGGCTCAACCTGGCCGAGGAAAACCGTGACCGCTTCGCCCGCATCTTGGACATCAATACCATCCGCTTCAAGAAGGGCTATATCGCGGAAGTGGACTTGATCCGGATCCGGCTGCAGATGGTCGATTTTCAATCCCAGGTCATCCAGTCCCTGCAGGAAGCCGAAGTGGCGCGGGGCGACCTGCGGCAGCTCTTGAGGCTGTCTCCGAAGACGGTCATGGAATTGACCACCGAGATGGACTTCCGCCGGATCGATCCGGACATCAACAAACTTCGGGTGACGGCGATCGATCTGCGTCCGGACGTCAGGGCCAAACGGTTCGCCCAGTCTCAGAGAGAGTCCGATCTCCGGCTGGCCAAGGCCTATCGGGTCCCCGATGTCACGGTCGGCGCCGGCTACGAGATTCAAGGATCGCGGGGGCCGGACAACCCCCAGCAATGGGTGCTGAATTTCGGGATCCCCATTCCGTTGTTCAACCGAAATCAGGGCGGCATCGTGCAGGCCGAGGTCGCCGTCCAGACCGCGGAAGCGGACTTGAATAAAACGGTAAATCAGGTAGAAAATGAAGTGGAAGTCGCCTATCGAAACTTGATTCAAAGCCGCCGGTTGGTCGAAGCATTCGTCGGCGGCATTCTCGACGATGCCCGGTCCACGTTGACGATCGTCGAGCGGGCGTATGAACGGGGAGGGGCCACCATTCTCGATCTGCTCGATGCGGCGCGCACCTCCCGGACCATTCAACAGAATTACATCGAGGCCCTCTTCACCTATCAACACAATCTGTTCCAGTTGGAAAGCGCAGTGGGTCAGGAGATTCGCTCGTGAACATCGGAACAGGTGACGCCCCGGAGGGCGACGATAACCGTATCGGCATAGCCGGCAGCCTGCTGATCTCGGGCTGCGCCGCATTTCTATTTCTCGCGTCGTGCGGCCGCGCAGACCAAGCGCCCCATTCGAGGGCCGCAATCCCCCCCAAGGCCTCCACGCATTCGGCCGACTCGGGACCTCGGGTCGAAATCGGGACCGTCGAAATGGGGTCCGGCGAGCATGACCTCACCCTGTCGGGAAAGATCGCCTACGGGGAAGACCGATATTCCCGCATCTCTTCGCCGCTGCAGGGACGGGTGGTCGAAGTCCGCGCCCACCTGGGCGATCGTGTCAAGGCCGGAGACGTCGTCCTCGTGGTGGACAGTCCGGACATCGCTCAAGCCCATTCGGAATACGTCAAGGAGGATTCGGATCTTCAGTATGCGATCCGGGCTTATGAGCTGGCCAAGGATCTCTACGAGAACAAGGCCCTGCCGTTGAAGGACCTGAAACAGGCTGAAAACGAGCTGGTCAAGGCCCGCGCGGAATTTCGGCGCGCCAAGGAGCGGCTCCTTTCCCTCCGCATTCCTTCGCAAGAACTGAACAAGCCCGTGGACAAGCAGAAGATCACGTCGCGGTTCGAACTGAAGAGTCCGTTGACCGGCGTCGTCGTCGAACGAGCCGTCACGCCCGGACAGTCGGTCGGCGGCGATCCCGGCCAGATCCTGTTCACGGTAGCGGATCTCGCGATGTTGCAGGTGGTGGCCGACGTCTACGAGCGCGATCTGGCCCTGGTCAAGGAGGGACAGTACGCCAAGGTGATGGTGGAAGCCTATCCGGGCATCGCCTTCCCCGCCACGGTCGCGGCCATCGGCGACGTCGTGGATCCGACCACCCGGACCATCAAGCTGCGCGCCTGGGTGAACAACCAGGAGAACAAGCTCAAACCGGAAATGTTCGCCCGGCTTGCGCTACGCGTGGGCGGCACGACCCCGCTCCTGACCATTCCCAGAGAAGCGGTGCTCGAGGCCGAGGGCAAACAGTTCGTCTACCTCGTCGAGGGCGAGAACCGGTACGTCAAGCGGGAAGTGACGGTCACGCCGATTTCGCCGGAACAAGTCCGCGTCGTCGAAGGCCTGGCTTCCGGCCAGCGGATCGTCATCAAGGGGGCGGTCCTCATCAAGGGACAGGAAGCCAAAGGATAAGCGATCTTGCCGGCTACCCCTCGCTCTTCATCGAATAGCCATCCCACGAGATGATCGCCCGCATCGTCGAAATCTCCCTGGTTCAGCGGTTCCTGCTGTGCACACTGGGCTTGGCCCTTCTCTTCGGCGGCCTCTACGCCTTTCATCTCCTCGACATCGTGGCCTATCCAGACCCGTCTCCTCCCATGGTCGAATTGATCACCCAGAATCCCGGATGGTCGGCGGAGGAAATGGAGCGTCAGATCACGATTCCCATGGAGGTGGCGCTGACGGGCATGCCGGGCCTCAAGGACATCCGGTCGCTGTCGATTTTCGGCTTGAGCGACATCAAGGTCTATTTCGATTTCGGCACGGACATCTTTCGCGACCGTCAGGAGGTGCTGAACCGCCTGATGTCGGTGCAACTGCCGAACGGGGTGCAGCCGAGCCTGTCGCCCTGGTGGGCCATCGCGGAAATCTACCGGTACGAATTGACCGGCTCCGGCACGACGTCGCTGACCGATCTCAAGACGATTCAGGACTGGGAGGTTCGCCGGGAATTCCGCCGCATCCCCGGCGTGATCGACGTGACGGCCTTCGGCGGGACGACGAAGGAGTACCACATCGACATCGATCCCGGGAAATTGATCTCCTACGGCGTGAGCTTGTCCCAGGTCATGGAGGCTCTGGCCAACAGCAACGCCAACGTCGGGGGCAATTATCTGACGGTCGGCTCGCAGAACTACAACATTCGGGGGCTCGGACTGATCGACGACCTCCATGACATCGAGAACGTCATGGTGACCGCCAAGGACGGTACGCCGGTCTTTGTCAAATCGCTCGGCACCGTGTCCATCGGCCATCGCGTGCGTCTCGGAAAGGTCGGCATCGACGATCGGGACGACGTCGTGGAAGGCGTCGTGCTGCTCCAACGCGGCTACAAGGCCCTTCCGGTGCTCGACAGCGTCCGGGCCAAGGTGCAGGACCTGAATTCCTGGAAACTGCCGGCGGGGGTGAAGGTCACCACGTTTTACGACCGGACGGCCCTGATCCATACGACCGTCGAAACCGTCACCGACATTCTCATCAGCGGCATGGTGCTCGTCTTCCTGATTCTCTTCGTCTTCCTCGGGCATTTCCGCGCCGCCCTGATCGTGGCCCTGACCATCCCGCTCTCGCTCTTGTTCACGTTCAGCATGATGGTGCTGGTCGGCCAGTCGGCCAACCTCATCTCGCTCGGTTCGATCGACTTTGGGATCATCGTGGACGCCACGCTCGTCATGGTGGAGAGCATTTTCTTTCATCTCGCCCATGCAAAGTCGCATAACCTGACGGTCGATCAGCACATCGTGCGCGCGGCGCGCCAGGTCGGACGGCCCATCTTCTTTTCGACGGCGATCATCGTCGTGGCGTTCATTCCGCTGTTCACGATGACGGGCGTGCCGGGCAAGATTTTCGCGCCCATGTCGGTGACCTACGGATTCGCCTTGGTGGGGGCCCTGATCATGGCCTTTACCCTTGCGCCGGTGCTCTGCTCGTTTCTGCTGCGCGGACCGCTCAGCGAAGAGGACACGGCGGTCGTCAGGGTGATCCGGCGCCTCTATCACCGCATTCTCGGCTTCTCGCTCGACCACCGGTTGCTCGTCCTGGCCGTGGCGGCGGGCTTGTTGCTTCTGACCTTTGTCGCGCTGCAATCGCTCGGCGGGGAATTCATGCCGGCTCTGGAGGAGGGCAATCTCTGGGTGCGTGCAACCATGCCGGTGGACATCTCTTTTGAGCAGGCCGCCCGCCTGACCAGCGACATCCGGAGGATGTTCCGCGACTCCCCGGAGGTGACGACGATCGTGTCGCAATTGGGCAGGCCGGACGACGGGACGGATCCGACCAGTTTTTTCAACGCGGAGTTTCTGGCGACTCTGAAACCGCAGAACGAATGGCGCTCCCGTCTGGACAAGGACGGACTGATCGAAGAAATCGAAGAGCGGCTGTATAAGATTCCCGGCGTCATTTTCAACTTCTCCCAGGTCATTCAAGACAACGTCGAGGAAGCCATGTCGGGGGTCAAGGGCGAGAACTCGATCAAGCTGTTCGGCCGCGACCTGAAAACACTGGAAGCCAAAGCCGTCGAGATCGAAAATGTCATGAAGGGCGTCAAGGGCGTGAAGGATCTCGGCATCTTCCGGCTCGTCGGCCAGCCCAACCTCCTGATCCAAGTGGACCGGGAAACGAGCGCGCGATACGGGCTCCAAGTGGCGGACGTCAACGCCGTCGTGCAGGCGGCGGTCGGCGGGCAGGCGGTGACGCAGGTCTTCGAAGGCGAGCGGCTGTTCGATCTGGTGGTGCGGTTCATGCCGGAATTCCGCCAGGACGTCGAGTCCATCAGCAATATTCTGGTCAGCACGCCGGATGGCGCGCGGATTCCGTTGAAACAGCTGGCCACGATCACTTCGCAGACGGGAGCCTTCATCATTTACCGGGAAAACAACGAGCGCTATATCCCGATCAAATTCAGCGTGCGCGAACGCGATCTCCAGAGCACGGTGGAAGAGGCCCAAGCGAGGTTGGCGAAAGAAGTGACGCTGCCGGAGCGGTACCGTATGGAATGGGCGGGGCAGTACGATCAGTTGAAAGACGAGCAGAAGCGCCTCCTGACCATCGTGCCGATCAGCCTGGTGATCATCCTGTTTCTGCTGTATACGACCTTCGACTCGCTGAGAAACGCCCTGCTCGTGCTGGCGACGGTCCCGTTCGCCCTGGTCGGCGGCGTGCTCTCGCTGGTGCTCACGCAGACCCACTTCAGTATTTCGGCCGCGGTCGGCGTGATTTCGACCCTCGGCGTGGCGATCCTGGGCGGCGTGCTGTTGATCTCGCGTATCGAGGAGTTTCGAGTGACCGGTCTGAGTCTCCGGGAGGCGGTCATCAAGGGAGCCGACGTGCAGATGCGGCCGATTCTCATGGCGACCTTGGGAGCGGCCATCGGGTTGCTGCCGGCGGCGCTGGCGACGGGCATCGGATCCCAGGCCCAGAAGCCGTTGGCCCGCGTGGTGGTCGGCGGGATGCTGACGGCGGCCTTTTTGATTTTGGTCGTGTTACCGGTATTATATGAATTGGTCCATCGTCGATGGAACGACACCCACGAATGATTCTGACGAAAGGGGAACCAGTGCGCACCAGAGGACATAACGCCATCATCCGAGCGGCCGCGGCGGCCTGCCTTGTCCTGCCGCTGGCAGCCTTCGCTGTGGAGCGGCCTGTGCCGCTCCCGGTGCAGATGCCCTATGAAATGCCTCCGGCCGTCCAGCACTCGCCGGCCGAAACCGTTCCGCAGAACACCAAGCCGCTGAGCCCGGAAGAGCTGCAACGGGCGGAAGCCCTGCTGCCCCTGCTGGAGGGTAAACAGGAATTCTGGGCCATGGGCGAGTTTGTCCATTTGGGCGAGCCGGCGGTACCGGTACTCGTCAAGGCGCTGACCATGCCGGGTCCCAGAATCCGATACAACGCGATCGAAACACTGTCCATGCTCAAGGCGCCGGCGGCCGTGCCGGCGCTGATCACGACCGCCAAGGATCCGAACGAGATTCCCCGCGTGCGCGAACACGCCTTGCGGGTGTCGATCCGCCTGGATCCGTCCAAGACGCCCGAAGCGATTCAAGCCATGTCGAAGGACCCCAACTCGTCGATTCGGAAGGCCGCCGCGTTCGAAGCCAGGTATGTGAGGGACAAGGCGGTCATTCCGATCCTGATCGAGATGATTGCCGACGATGAACGGTTCGTCGGGCTTTCGGCCGTGCAGTCTCTCTGGATTCTGACGCGCCACGAAACCGAATTTCATGACTGGGAAACCTCGACGAAACAGGACCGGGCGGAATGGGCCAGGGAATGGACCGACTGGTGGAGCATCGAAAAAGACTCGTTCCAGCTTCCCGAACCGAGGCGTCGTCCCGCGCCGCAACCGGGATGAGGCGTGCCTTGCAGCAGCGAAAATTGCTGTGTTATATCTGATGAATTCGACGCGCGGTGTTCATGTATGTGACGAAAGGACTTCCGTCGACCTATGGCGGTGCTTCCCATTGCAAAACTCGGCAATCCGATCCTGCGTAAGATTGCAGCTCCGGTAGACGTCCGCGAGATCCGCACCAGGGAATTCCAGCAACTGATCGACGACATGTTCGAAACCATGCTGGATGAGCCCGGCATCGGTCTGGCCGCCCCTCAAGTGTCCCATTCGATTCAATTGGTCGTCATGGGATGCGAAGGGGAGGGCGGATTTCCCACCACAACCTTGATCAATCCCAAGATCGTCTACTACGGCCCGCAACAAGCCGAAAACTGGGAGGGCTGTCTGAGCGTCGACGGTTTGCGCGGCAAAGTGACCAGGCCGTCGGTCATTCGCGTCCAAGCCTTGGACCGGGACGGGAAGCCGGTCGACATCGAGGCGGACGGGCTGTACGCGGTCTGCATCCAGCACGAAACCGACCATCTTATCGGCAAACTGTTCGTGGACCGGATGCCGGACCTGTCCACGCTCACTCAACTGACGGAATTCGACAAGTACTGGCGGAAAGAACCGACTCCGGTCATCTGAACGGATCCACCCGGGCAAGTGTCGTGAAATCCCTCTTGCGCGTCCTATGGTATCTGCGGCCCCGTCGAGGCCTGGCGGCCGCCACGCTGCTGTGCGCTTTGTGCGCCACGGCCTTGGAATTGGTGCCGCCTTGGATCGTCAAGATCGTCATCGATGACGTGATTCAAGCCAAGCAGGAGGCGCTGCTTCCCTGGGCGCTCGCCGGGCTCGTGGCCGCCTATATCGGCAAGAACGTGTTTGCCTCCCTGCGGATCCGATTGAACAACAGCCTGGAGCAGGCCGTCGTGCACGAAATCCGAAGCGACGTATTCGCGGCGGTCCAGCGGCTTTCGGTCTCGTACTTCGAGAATCGCTCGACCGGCGAAATCATGTCGCGGTTGACGAATGACACGGAGCACGTGGAGCGCATCTTCATCGACGGGGTGGAAGCCGCGCTCACGGCTTCTCTGACGCTGATCGGCATCACGATCATGCTCTTTGCGTTGGACTGGAAGCTCGCGCTGCTGTCGCTGGTGCCCATTCCGCTCCTCATGTGGTCGGCCGGCCGATTCACCACGAAGGTGCATGGGTTCTATCACGACATCCGCCAAGGCGCGGCCGAGGTCAGCGGCTACCTGCAGGACGCCCTGTCCGGCATCCGGGAGACGATGGGGTTCGGCAGACAGACGCACGAGCAGGAACGGTTCGACCGGCTGAGCCGGGCCTACAGCGCCGCCAACCTGAAGGCCATGTACCTGTGGTCGCTCTATTCGCCGGGCATGATTCTCGTGGGAAGCCTGGGTACCGTGCTCATCCTCTGGTACGGCGCAGGGGAGGTGTCGGCGGGGCGGTTGACCCTCGGGGAGCTCGTGCTGTTTCTCTCCTACCTGAGCTTGTTCTACGTCCCCATCAACCAGATTCATTCCGTGAATCACCTGCTGCAGCATGCCCTGGCGGCCAGCGATCGGGTCTTCGAGGTGCTGGACACGAAGCCTGAAGTCGCCGATGCGCCCGGCGTCTCGGCTCCCGCGCACAAGGCCCGGGGAGAGGTGCGGTTCGACCGCGTCGAGTTTCGGTACCGCCAGGACGTGCCGGTTCTGGACGGGTTGTCCGTCTCGGTGTCGGCCGGGGAGCGGATCGCGTTGGTCGGGCCCAGCGGCGCCGGCAAGAGCACCTTACTCAAGCTGCTGATGCGGTTTTACGACGTCACGGGCGGGGCGGTGCTGATCGACGAGCGGGACGTCAGAGACATGCCGCTCGATTATCTCCGCCGTCAGATCGGTTACGTGCAGCAGGAACCCTTTCTCTTCAACGGAACCGTGCGGGAAAACATCCTCTACGGTGATTTGGCGGCGACCGACGACCGGGTGGAAGCGGCGGCCCGGGCGGCCCGGGCCCATGACTTCATCGCCGCCCTTCCCGAAGGGTACGAAACCAGAATCGGGGAGCGGGGGGTGAAGCTGTCGGTCGGGCAGAAACAGCGGGTGTCCATTGCCCGGGTGCTGCTCAAGAATCCGCCGATCGTGATCTTCGACGAGGCCACGTCGAATATCGACACCGAAACGGAAGTGAAGATCCGCGAGGCCTTGAACGAATTGACCAAGGGACGAACCACCTTCATCATCGCGCACCGGCTCACGACGCTCCACGACGTGGACCGTATTCTGGTGATCGAGAAGGGGCATCTCGTGGAAGAGGGGACTCACGATCGGCTCATGGCGCTCGGCGGAGTCTATGCCGGATTATACGAAGCGCAGTTTCAAACATAGATCGAGCCGCTGGTCTCAGCCTGTCGAACCGAGCGCAACGGAAACAATATGGTCTTGATCTACGAAAATGATCCGCTGGATAATGAACATGCACGCGGCCGGTTCTATCACGTCTGCCGGGGACGGGTGGACCGCACGGAGCTTTCGATACCGCCGGTCGACCGGCCGCACGAATGCCCGGCCTGCGGCATTGACTTGGAGGCGGAGGACTTCTTCGTGGCCATGCAAAAGGGATCGGTCTAATGGCTATGGGCGGCAGCACGGGACGGAAAACGGTATCGGTGATGCGGGGACTGATGATGCTGTGCGACAGCTGTCACAGCCAGGTTCTGCTCGAGCAACTGGTGGATCACAAGAATTTCGTCG
The DNA here is from genome assembly GCA_035328385.1 of Nitrospira sp. Lineage (GTDB taxonomy): Bacteria > Nitrospirota > Nitrospiria > Nitrospirales > Nitrospiraceae > Nitrospira_C. Next base: position 15,720 of record DAOLIU010000047.1, read on the forward strand.
CGGACCACGAAGCGTTGTTCGATACGATCTGCATGGGCTGCACGGACATCAACCGCCCGTTGATCGACGACATGCTGGGCAGTTCGGAATAAGAACGGCCTGACCGACCAGCCGGCTATTTGCAGCTCTTTCCGTCGAAGACCATACAGGCCGATTCCCCGGATTTCACCTTCCAGGTCTTGATCAACGGCGCCTGCCCGTTGGCCCGCATCTCCACGACGAAATCGACGAGCCCCGAGATCGGCAACTTCTCCATGTGAGGCCAGCCCGCCTCGGGGACTTCGATCCAGAACACCGCCCCCAATGTGGAAATGAGGATCCGATGATTTTCAGGCTCGATGTTGATGACCGGGCTGTAGAAGCTCTTGTCCTCGGCCAACCCGGCGCCGTTCAGGATAAGGACCAGAAACCCGGCGAGAAGAATCGTTCGCATGAATGGCATCACGATCGCTCCTTCCAATGAAAGGACATAATTATGGGGCATTATCTCACCTGAGTGGTGAGAAGGAAACCGGAAATTCGGTGATTGGTCGGAACCGGGAATGTTCCGGTGCATGGCCGTCGATCGAAGCGGTCAGGAGCCGGGCGAGAGGGTGGCCGGGGTCACGCGGCCTTGCGAGATCCGGTAGGCGCGTATGTCCGGACGAGCCTTATCTTGAAGAGAAATCAACAAATACAGGGGAAGGGTCAGATTGAGACGCGCCCAATTCTCTTCCCAGTCGTCGGCGATCTTGATGTCCGTGACGGAGGGACGTGCGGGATCATGGGGATGAGAATGATAGACGACTTGAAGCGTGAGGCCGCTGTTTCTGATGTCCTTGACGGCCTGGAACATCTCCCGTGCGTCCATGATGAAGGCGATTTCGGCGCGCTCCTCCGGGGAGAGCCGGGAGAGGTGTTGAACCTTGGCTTCGTCGAAGGCCGCGGCATCGGCGGCGCCTTCGAGGCTGACCACGTTCTTGATGCGGTAGACGCGGCTGACGGTCGGGCCGGTGCCGGCCAGGAACCCGCAGCATTCATAGGGGTCCAACGCCCGCGCATGCTCCACGAGTTCGTCGAGGATCGGCTGGGGAACAATCAGATCTGGCACGATGACCGGCTGCCTCCCGTCTGCTTCGATTACTCGGTTAAATCGTACAGGTGACCGTGTAATCGATGCTGAGATCGGTAATGGACGGGTTGGGACCGCAGAGACGGCAGGCAGGATCCTTGGGACGTCCGACCTTGCGGAACTTCATTTCCAGCGCGTCGTAGATCAGCAGGCGGTCGGCAATGGTCTCGCCGATGCCGAGGATTTCCTTGATCGCTTCGGAGGCTTGAAGCACCCCCATGGTGCCGGCCAAAACACCGAGTACGCCGGCTTCCTGACAATTCGGCACCAACCCGGCGGGCGGGGGTTCCGGGTAAAGACAACGGTAGCAGGGATAGCCGGCATGAGGCTTGATCGTCGTCAGCTGGCCTTCAAAGCGGAACATGCTGGCGGAGATCAACGTCTTCTTGGCGAAGAAGCAGGCGTCGTTCACCAAAAACCGGGTCGCAAAGTTATCCGACCCGTCCAGCACGATATCGTAGTCCTTGATGAGCGGCAGGATGTTGTCGGCGTCGACGAGCTGATGGTAGGTCTTGATCGAAATCTCCGGGTTGATCGCCGTCAAGGTTTTCCGGCCTGATTCCACCTTGGGCTGGCCGAGACTGGCGGTGGAATGGAGGATCTGCCGCTGGAGATTGGAGAGGTCGACCACGTCGCCGTCCACCAGTCCGATCGTCCCGATGCCGGCGGCGGCCAGGTAGAGCGCGGCCGGTGAGCCGAGGCCTCCGGCTCCGATGAGAAGCACCTTGGCGCCGTTGAGCTTGAGCTGCCCTTTTCCGCCGACCTCTTGAAGGATGATGTGCCGGCTATATCGTTGGACCTGCTGCTCGGTAAGTTCCATGATGGATCAACCTTGTCTATGAATCGTGACGCCGCGTCCGTCGGCGTTTTGCCCTGCCGGACGTGACTGCATGAATTATTCGACGACGTTCAATTCGATCGGATCGACGACGACCCCTTTGTTGCGAAGCCCTTCCACCGCGCGTTCGATCTCGGCGGTCTCGCCGGTCAGTTCCAGATCCATCCATCCGGTCGTTTCGCGGACGTCCGCCCGACGGACGTTCGTGACGACTTGGTACTCCCGGCCGATCTGATAGATGACGGGTTCCTTGATCTTCTCTTCCGGAAAACGGATGTGAAATCGCATATTGGACATGGTCAGCCTCCCGCGATGGCGGGCACGATGGACACTTCGTCGCCGTCATTCAACGACGTTTCTTTTCCCTTGAGAAACCGGATATCCTCTTCGTTGACGTAGATATTGACGAACCGGCGCAGCTCGCCCGTTTCATCGCACAGCCTGTCTTTGAGTCCCGGATGCGCCTGGTTCAACGTGTCGATCATGGCCGCGATGCTGCCGGCCTGCGCCTCGACCTCGCTCTTGCCTTTCGTCAACGGACGGAGGGGAGTCGGAATACGAACCTTGATCATGCGTCACCACCATTTTTTCCCATCTTGAACGTTTTTTCAAAAGCCACCAAGCTCGGAGAAATCCGGACCGGCCGGCCTACGGCGTCGATCACGGCTTCCTGGGTCTTGAGACCGTTGCCCGTGATGTAGGCGACCGTCACGTCGGATTTCTTGATCGTGCCCTGCTTGACGAGCTTCTTCAGGACCCCGATCGTGACGCCGCCCGCCGTCTCGGCGAAAATGCCTTCGGTCTGCGCCAGCAACTTGATGCCCTCCACCACTTCTTCGTCGGACACCATGTCCATGGCGCCCTTGCTTTCCGCCGTCGCCTTCAAGGCGTAGTACCCGTCGGCGGGGTTGCCGATCGCCAGCGACTTGGCGATGGTCTTGGGTTTCACCGGCTTGAAAAAGTCCCGCCCGGCCTTGAACGCCGTCGAAATCGGCGAGCACCCTTCCGCTTGGGCCCCGTTGATCCTGGTCCGGACCTCGTCGATAAGCCCGATGGCCTTCATCTCGTGGAGGCCCTTCCAAATCTTGGTCAGGAGCGAGCCCGAGGCCATGGGGATGACGACCTGGTCCGGCGTGCGCCAGCCGAGCTGTTCCACCGTTTCGAACGCCAGCGTTTTCGACCCCTCCGCGTAATAGGGGCGGATGTTGATGTTGACGAAGGCCCAGCCGTGCTCGCCGGCGATTTCGCTGCACAGGCGGTTCACGTCGTCGTAATTGCCCTCGATCTCGACCACGTTGGGTTTGTAGATCAGGTTGCCGAGGACCTTGGCCGCTTCCAAGTCGCCGGGGATGAACACGTAGCAGCGCATCCCGGCGGAGGCCGCGTGGGCCGCCACCGAATTGGCGAGATTGCCCGTCGAAGCGCACGCGACGGTCTCGAAGCCCAGCTCGCGCGCGCGCGTCAAGGCGACCGCGACGACACGATCCTTGAACGACAGGGTGGGGTGATTCACGGTGTCGTTCTTGATGTACAGCTCGTCCAGCCCGAGATACGCGCCGAGATTCCTGGCCCGGACCAACGGCGTGAAGCCCGCGTGCGGGCCGAGGAAGGCCGGGCCTTCCACCGGCAGCAGATCGGCATAGCGCCACATGCTGCGCGGCCCCGCTTCGATCTTTTGCCGCGAAATCGTCTTCTTGATCTCGTCGTAGTTGTATTTCACTTCGAGCGGACCGAAGCACATTTCGCAGACGTGGATCGCCTTGGTCGGATATTCCTTCCCGCACTCGCGACACGTCAACGCTTTCATCTTGGCCATCGTGACACCACCCTTCGGCATTCTGGTATTACGGTCTCGCCTCACAGCCCGCGAACGGATCTCCGTCGTCGAACAACTCCGTGATCGTCGGATGCTCGCCGCACAAAGCGCACGCGGGATTGCGTTTGATCTTGATCTCCCTGAACTGCGTCTTGCGCGCGTCGTAGTCGAGCAGGCGATCGGTCAAGGGGCGACCGATGCCGAGCACGAGTTTCAACGCCTCCGTCGCCTGAATCGTCCCGATCACGCCGGCCAGCACGCCGATCACGCCGGCTTCCTGGCAGGAGGCCACCAGCCCCGGCGGCGGAGGACTCTTGAACACACAGCGGTAGCAGGCGGACTTTCGCGGGATGATGGTCGTGACGCGCCCGTCGAAGCGCAGGATCCCGCCGTGCACCAGCGGCTTATCGGCAAAGAAACAGGCGTCGTTGATCAGGAACTTCGCCGTGAAGTTGTCCACGCCGTCGATCACCACGTCGTAGTCCTGGAATATCTTGACGGCGTTGCCCGCCGTCAACCGCTCTTCGTACATCGTCACGGCGACGTCGGGATTGAGGCCTTGGATCTTTTCCTTGCCCGACAGGACCTTGGAACGTCCGACATCGGAGGTATGATGGAGAATTTGCCGTTGGAGATTTGTGATGTCCACCACGTCGCTGTCGATCAAGCCCAGGGTGCCGACTCCCGCCGCCGCCAGGTAGAGGGCCGCGGGCGATCCG
>DAOLIU010000048.1:0-19451 GCA_035328385.1 Nitrospira sp.
GATCGATTACCGCCGCCAGGTCCCGCATGGACAGATTCAATAACTTGACGGGCGGGGGGCGCGGGAGGGGCGCCCTGCGTCTGTCACCCATGAAAGGAAGGATCGTGCGATGAAGCAGAGATCGTTGGTCAGAGTGGGCACGGCTGTGGTGGTCGGCGCGAGTCTCTCGGTGTTCACCTGGGTCATGAGCGGACAGGCGGAGACGGCCAAGGGCACCGCCAAGTCGGCGGAAGTGGTCAAGCTGCCCCAATTGCTCGGGCTGGAGGATCCCAACGGCTATATTCCGAAAGACAATCCGTTAACGGCCGACAAGGTCGAACTCGGCCGGCTGTTGTTTTTCGACAACCGCCTGTCCAAGAACAACACCATCGCCTGCGTGAGCTGCCACTTGCCCGGCAAGGGATTCACCGACGGGAAGCCGGTGTCGACGGGCGTGTTCAATCTCAAAGGCGGCAGGAGCGCCCCGGCCTCGTTCAACCGGGTGTTCGCCGACGCGCAGTTCTGGGACGGGCGGGCCGCGACGCTGGAGGAGCAATCCATCGGGCCCTTCACCAATCCCGTCGAGCATGGCTTCGCGAACTACGACGAGATGGTCGTCAAGATGAAGAAGCTCGCGGGTTACCGCAAGTGGTTCAAGGACGTCTTCGGAACCGACGTGACCATGGATGGGGTGGCAAAGGCGATCGCCAGTTTCCAGCGCACCATCCTGTCCGGCAACAGCCCGGCCGACCGGTTCGACTACGGAGGCGAAGAGGGTGCGATTTCCGAGGAGGCCAAGCGCGGCCTCGAACTGTTCCGCGGAAAGGCCCGCTGCGTCCGCTGCCATTCGAACTTCAACTTCTCGGACGAGAAGTACCATAACCTCGGCATCGGATGGGACAACAATACCGTGGACCTGGGCCGCTACATGGTTACCAAGAACCCGGATGACATCGGCGCGTTCAAGACGCCGACCTTGCGGGAGATTTCCCGCACCGCTCCCTACATGCACGACGGGCGGTTCAAGACGTTGGAAGAGGTCGTCGAGTTCTACGACCGGGGCGGAATCAAGAATCCTCACCAGGACAACACGATCATTCCCCTCGAATTGACCGGCCAGGAAAAGAAGGACATCGTCGCCTACCTTCGCGCGCTGAACGGTGAAGGCTGGCAGCACGTCAAGGCGCCGAAAGCGTTTCCTCGGTGATCGCGGCGCCGCACCGGACCGTCCAGGCCTCCGCACAATCGCAGTCCCGCGGGTGATTCCCGCAGGACTGGTTTTCTTTCCGGCGCCCTGTTAGCCTGCGTCCCGGCACCGGTTCCAATCCGTCGGCAGGCCGCAGGAGTTGTATGCCACGTCCGCGCTCGTCTTCCCCGTCGCCTTCCCCGCAACTCGCCGAGCAACAGCGCCTCGAGGAAGACGCGCAACGTCACCGCCATTGGAAGCGTTGGGGACCCTATCTCAGCGAACGGGCATGGGGGACCGTTCGCGAAGATTACAGTCCGGACGGTGCGGCCTGGGAGTATTTCCCCCACGACCATGCCCGATCGCGCGCCTACCGTTGGAACGAGGACGGCCTCGCCGGTATCTGCGACCGCCACCAGTTTCTCTGCTTCGCCATTGCCCTGTGGAACGGGCGAGATCCCATCTTAAAGGAACGGCTGTTCGGCTTGAGCGGCAAGGAAGGCAATCACGGCGAGGACGTCAAAGAATGCTACTACTACCTCGATTCGACGCCGACTCATTCCTACATGAAGTACCTCTATCGATATCCTCAGGCCGCGTTCCCCTATGACCGGCTCGTCCGGGAGAATCGCGGCCGAAGCCGTTCGGATCCGGAGTTCGAGCTCATCCACACCGGCGTGCTCGAAGAACACCGGTTCTTCGACGTATTCGTCGAATATGCCAAGGCAAGCCCCGAAGAGCTCTGCATTCGCATCCGGGTGGTGAATCGGGGACCGGAGCGAGCCGAGCTCACCGTGCTCCCCACGCTGTGGTATCGCAACACCTGGTCCTGGGGGTCGGACGTGCGACGCCCACGCCTCGTGCGGGGCGAGCCGACGGATCAGATGAGCGTGGTCGAGACCAACCACGATTACTACGGGCTTCGGAGGCTTCTCTGCGACGGCCGACCGACTCTCCTGTTCACGGAAAATGAGACCAACACGAGACGGCTCTTCGGGGATGAGGAATGCGCGCCATACGTCAAGGACGGCTTCCATGACTATGTGGTCCGGGGTGAGAAGAAATCCGTCAACCCCGCCTGCGTCGGAACCAAGGCCGCCGCTCACTACACGCTCGCGCTTGCGCCCGCCGCGACCGCGTGTATCCGCCTGCGGTTTACAAACGAATCGCGCGCCGCCGAATTCTCCAAGCAGAATTTCGACGCCGTTTTCGCCCGACGGATCCGGGAAGCCGACGAGTATTACGACAGCCTCGCGCCGGTCGGCCTTTCGGAAGATGCGCGGCTCGTCCAACGGCAGGCCTTTGCCGGCTTGCTCTGGAACAAGCAGTTCTACCATTACGACGTCAACCGATGGCTCAAGGGCGATCCGATGGGGCCGGAGCCGCCGCGGGAACGGCTCCGCGGCCGCAACTCGGACTGGGCCCATCTCTACAACGCCGACGTCATCTCCATGCCGGACAAATGGGAGTACCCCTGGTATGCGGCGTGGGATCTGGCCTTCCATTGCATCCCGCTCTCGCTCGTCGATCCGTCGTTTGCCAAAGAACAGCTCGTCCTGATGCTGCGTGAATGGTACATGCATCCCAACGGGCAAATTCCCGCCTACGAATGGGCCTTCGGCGCCGTCAATCCTCCGGTGCACGCCTGGGCGGCCTGGCGCGTCTACAAGATCGACAAGAAGCGAAAGGGCGCCGGGGACCGCCGGTTTCTGGAGCGGGTGTTCCACAAACTCCTCCTGAACTTCACCTGGTGGGTGAACCGCAAGGACACCGAAGGCAAGAACATCTTTCAAGGCGGATTCCTGGGGCTCGACAATATCGGCGTGTTCGACCGGAGCGCGCCGCTGCCGACCGGCGGTCACATCGAACAGTCCGATGCGACGAGCTGGATGGGCATGTATTGTCTGAACATGCTGGCGATCGCCCTGGAGCTGGCGCGCGACAATGTGGCGTATGAAGACGTCGCCAGCAAGTTCTTCGAGCACTTCGTCTATATTTGCCGCGCCATGAACAACATCGGCGGCGAGAAGATCGAGCTGTGGGATCGCGAGGACGGCTTCTTCTACGACGTCTTGCACCTGCCCGACGGCGAGACGCGCCATCTGAAAGTGCGCTCGATGGTGGGCCTCATCCCCCTGTTCGCCGTGGAGACCCTGGATTCCGAGCTGGTCGACCGACTTCCCCGCTTCAAGCATCGCATGCAGTGGTTCATCGAAAACCGGCCGGATTTCGCGCAGCATCTCGAGACGCAGACCTCGGAGGGCGGCGTGCGGCGCTTCCTCTCGATCGTCCATCGGAACCGCCTGCGATCGGTGCTGCGCTACATGCTCGATGAGAAGGAATTTCTTTCGCCGTACGGCATTCGCGCCCTGTCGCGCTACCACAAAGACCATCCCTACGTCCTCACCGTGATGGGTCGGGAGCATCGCGTGGACTATGAGCCGGCCGAATCCGGTACCGACCTGTTCGGCGGCAATTCCAACTGGCGGGGGCCTGTGTGGTTCCCGGTGAACTATCTGCTGATCGAGTCGTTGCAGAAGTTTCATTACTATCTCGGCGACCATTTCACAGTGGAGTATCCGACAGGATCGGGCAACCAGGCGACTCTCTGGCAAATCGCCGGCGAACTATCGCGCCGGCTCACCCATATTTTCCTGAAGGACCAGGCCGGCCGGCGTCCGGTGTTCGGAAGGGCGGACGTGTTCCAGCACGATCCGTTCTGGCATGATCAGGTCTTGTTTTATGAGTACTTCCATGGCGACGACGGGACCGGCTTGGGAGCCAGTCACCAGACTGGATGGACCGGCTTAGTGGCAAAACTCATTCAGCAGTCGGGGGAATAATCGGGCAAGGCCTCTCCCGCGAAGCGTGGACGTGCGTGATGCACATGGAGCTTGGGGTTGCAAAGGAGGATTGGACTCGGTGCGAAGCGCCGGCCCGGCGGAGATCACGACGCGTCGAGGGCGCACCGAATGCCCAATGTCGGCCCCCAGTACGTCATCTCGTCCCAACTTCTGATGCTCACGTGATGTTCGAGCGGGCGTTCGCTCAATTCGCCGCCGCGCAGGACGCGGAAAGAGCCCCGAACCGGGCCTTGAGGGTCGTGGGCGGGGGAGACCTGGTAGAAGTCTTCAGCGTACCAATCCTTGACCCATTCGGAAACGCTTCCGACCATGTCGAAGATTCCGTAGGGAGACACGTTGGCCGGCCGGCTGCCCACCGGCTCGGTCCCGTTGGCCGAGGTGCCCGTTTCGCCGTTCTTCGGGCGGTGGAGGCCCGGGTCGGTGGTGTTGCCCCACGGGTAGCGACGGGCGTCCGTGCCGCGCGCGGCTTTCTCCCATTCCGCTTCGGTCGGTAAACGCTTGCCCTTCCAATGGCAGTAGTTTCTCGCCTGCGTCCACGTCACATTGACCACGGGATGGTGAATGCGCTCCGCATCGTCAAAGGCGCGGCGGTCCTTCGGCGGCAGACAACCTCCCCCGTCCACGCACCTGCGATACTCCCCGTTCGTGACTTTGTAGCGATCCAGCCAGAACGATCCGACCATGACCCGGTGCATCGGCCGCGCGTCCGGCGCGAGATCTTCCGCCCCCATCACGAACTCGCCGCCTGGAATGAGAAGCATGCCGTCGGGCAGGGCGGCGCCGCGCTGGGACAGCCGGCCCGTTTCTTCCTGCTGCGCCGCCCGCAACTGCTCGTTCACCTTGCTGACGCTCGGATCGTCCGTCGGTCCCGAGCGGTCAACCGGCACCGGCTGGCCGTGTGCCGGCGGCGGCTGGTTGACCGGAGCCGTAGCCGGGAGGGCCGCCGATTGATCCGCCATGCGCATCGTCTCGATGCGCACCGTCGTCCTGGTCAAGTCTTCGGCAAGGACCTCCTTGGAGGCGGCCTTGGAATGCTTTCGGCTTTTGCCGATGGCGGTGAAATCGAAATCGGGAATATTGGCGAGCAGCGGCGTCGCATAGCTGATCGGGACTGCGAAGGCCATCCCTTCCGGCACGATGCCGGACGGGTGGGTGAACTTGGTGGTGAGCACGCCGATCACTTCACCGTGCCGGGTGAATAGCGCGCCTCCGCTGTTGCCCGGATTGATGGCGGCATCCACTTGGAAGACCCGTTGGACGCCTTTCGTTCGGACGGCGGCAATTCGCCCGCGGGTCACCGACACGTCTTTCAACCCAAAGGGAAAGCCGACGGTCACGATTTCCTGGTCGAGCCGGACGGATCCGGCGTAGCCGATCGGTGCTTCGGTCAATCCGACGGTCTCGATCTTGAGCAGGGCAAGATCATGTTCCGCGTCCACGCTCACCAGGATGGCCGGCGCCCGGAACTCGCCCGCGGTCACCACCACGATGCGTTTGGCGTTGGCCACGACGTGGTGGGCGGTCAAAATGTATCCGTCGCTGTGGACGATGACCCCGCTGCCGGCAGGCTTTTCTGCAGGGACGGCGACCCGCTCCATCCCCTGGAGCGGGCTCGCGAGGGCGGTGCAGAGCAGCGAGAGGAAGAGGACGATGCGTCTCATGGCTTGAGCGGAATCATCACGCTGATGGCGCCGGCGTTCTGGCCCAACTTGAGTCCTTCGCGGGGATACCCCAGTCTGTCCCGTTCCCCCTTCGGATCTCCATGGCAATCCAAGCAGTGTCTGGTCGTATACAGGGGATACATCAGTCGCAGCGAGTCGCTCTTCGCCGTGACTTCGCTGATGACTTTTTCTCTCGGATAACTTGAATCCGCGAACGCTTCAAGCGCAAGCCTTTCGGAAGCATCCGGTGCGTTGGCGGGGTTGCGCGGGGAGAGCGCGGTCTGCTTCAATCGCACGCCGGTCCGCTCGCTGAAACGAATTGCCGTTCTCGCGCCGAACACGGCGGGGATGAGCTCTTTCTCACCGAGAGGCGCGCGCGAGATGCCCGGTTGCGCCTCGACGACGACTTCTTTGCTGACGGCGATGAGTTCCTTCAGTAATCGCTTGCCGCGCGCGGGGAGCTTGGCATGATCCAGGTCGTGAAGATCAGCGCCTGATCGGCTGAGGAACATTTCAGTCAGCTGCCGTTCAAAGAGGTCCGGCGGCATGATCGCAGTCCGGCCAGGACTTTCCGGCGGCGGCAGGTTTTCGTTGATCACCGAACGTCCCGAGTCGAGGAGTATGGCCAGCAGCCGGGCGGTATTTTCCAGTTCGACGATTTGCTGAAGTGCGGGGGGCGCCTGCGGAGGGCGATCTTTCGGCCATGCCGCATCGTACGCCCACTCCAGCTCCGTGGAGGCCAGGACGGACGCGAGAATCCAGCCGAGGCGACGGTTCATCGTGTCGACCGTGCTGCGTTCGCGCTTGACGTGGGCGACGGGTAAACGGGCGCCCGCTCCTGATCAGAGACGGGCGCCTTTTGGATATGAATCGTACGAGGCGGGCCGGTTCAAGTCAAGACGAAGCCCGACCGGATTCAACGGGTCCGATGGATGTCGATCATCATGTTATCCGCGTCCAATTCGACCGTCACCGGCGTTCCGTCTTGAAAAACCGACAGCTTACTTCCCGCAAGGGCGTCAACGTCGAAGCGCTCATACCCTTGGGGGGTGGAAATTTGAATCTCGGACCAGTAGGGATCCGTGTAGTGGAGCGTCCCGGCCACCACCCGGTGATCCGTCACGGGGCGATCGGCGCCGGCCACGTCCAACAGGACGTTGCCGGAGTCGACCAGCATCACGACGGTCTCACCGGCCTTGGCCTGATGAAGCCCGACGCGATCCGCTTTGTTGGGACTGATGGCGCGGGACTGCAAGCTATGGGGTGTTTTGACGAAAAGAACGCCGGACTGAATCCTGATGATCACGCCGCTCAGGCCATAATGGACGCCGACGGTGCCCTCTTCAGCCCACGCCAGCCCACCCGTCAACACGAACAGAACGCAAACGAAAAACCTCACGTACGACTGCCGTCGATGCGCCATGGCGCTACCTCCCGTTTCTACGCCGGAAGCAAAGCAATCCCTCCCGGACAGGAGTCGTATGTCCTCCCCCTGAGAACCCTGAAATCGCGCCGCCTGTCCAAACAGAGGCGGCGGTCCCGATGCGGCCTAGAATCCGCTTCCGCCGGCCGTCGGAACCGCGATATTGTATTCCTGAATGGGCGTGACCATCAGGGCGAAATTGAATAATTCGTCCGCAGCCACGTCGTTAATGCCGTGCTTGCGCTGGCGGAGCATCTCGAACCACTTGGTCATCTCCGTCCTGACGGCGCTCTGGTCTCCGCGGCTTACGGCATCCCGAATCACCGTCAGCCGATCCTGATAGGGCTGCCAGTTGGACTCTGGATAGCTGACGGCATAGAAGCTCACGGAGTTGGAGAGTTCGTCGATCCAGGTCTGCGTCTGCGCCCATCCGTTACTTCCGGTGCCTCCCGGGATGAAGCACAGAGCCATGGCCAGCCCAAAAACAACCCAACGGCCTTGTTTCTTCACGGCGCGTCCCTCCTCTTGAGTCCGCCGAGCCGGGTCCCGCTCTCAGAATGACAACGTAGACTTGACGTCGGATTCTTGTGCGTCGTCATAATCCGCCTGGTTCGGGACGATCAGCTGTTTCGTTTCGAGTCCCCCGCTTCCCTCCGTGTCCGGGGTACGCATCGGCTGCTCGGTTCCCTTTCCAAGCTCCCGAACGTCCATGTCGCTCGTCGCCGGGGCGTTCCCGGAATCGGAATTGAAGTCGGAAGTCGGACCGATGGCGGTTCCTGCTTCTGAACTGTCGGCATAGGCGGGCGTCAAGGCCGCCAGACCCAATACGATGAGCCCTATGCTCGTTAACCATAGAACTTTCATCGCGGCACCTCCTTGCTTGTGACACGGTGACCTGAACATCATCCATACTAGGACCGTACCGATGGGATGACCATCGCCCGGCCGGATGATTCTGTCTCAACCCTTCGGGTGATAGAGGACCGCTATTGAGCGGGTTTGCTCGAGCCCAGGTAGGTCAGGACGGCTTCGATGCGGCCGGTGACGTGGAGCTTCTGATAGATGTGGTGGAGGTGGGTTTTGACCGTGTCGAGTGAGACGCAGAGGCGGTCGGCGATCTCTTTGTTGCCCTGTCCGGCCGCCGCGCAGGACAGGATCTCCCGTTCCCGCTCCGTGAGATGTCCCAAGGGCTGATGGTCCGGCTCACGGACCTGATCCATCGCCGCCGCCACCCCGCGTGCGAACCGGTCCGGCATAAAGGGCGAGAGGACATGCTTGCCCTGGTGCGTCAGGCGAATGATCCGCAGGAACTCCGCATGGTCCGCATCTTTCAAGATGTAGCCGCTGGCGCCGGACTGCACCGCGGCCACGATTCTCGCGTCTTCGTCGTGAACCGACAGCATCAGGACTTTCACATCGGGGAGGCAGCCGCGGATCAACTTGGTCGCGGTCACGCCATCCAACTTCGGCATGTCCACGTCCATCAGGATCATGTCGGGCTTGAGTTTCATCGCTTGTTCGAATGCTTCGCGCCCGTCGGTCGCTTCTCCCACTACCCGGAGATCGCGTTCCCGTTCGAGCAGGAGGCGGAGACTCTGTCTAAACAAACGCTGGTCCTCGGCAATCAGCAGATTCACCGGCATAGGCCTCCTCGTGTGCGGGCAGCAGCAGAGAAAACACGGCCCCTCCCGCAGGCCGGTTTTCCGCGCTGATGCGGCCGCCGTGCGCTTCCATCACCAGGCGACAAAAATGCAGTCCCAGCCCGCGTCCCGTCCTGATGTCCCCCGGATCTCGTTTCCTGAAGAACAATTCGAACAGATGGGGCAGATCCTCCGCGGCGATCCCCGGTCCCTCGTCGGCCACCTGGACGGTTACCGCTGCGGGTTCGACCTCGGGCAGGGCCGGGCCGGCCTTCCGCTCTTCCCGCAGGGTGACGGTGATAAGGCCTCCCGGCGGGGAGAACTTGAGCGCGTTATGAACGAGATTGATCAGCACCCGTAACAGCCGGCGACCGTCGGCCTGTACGCGCACAGTGCACGCCGGCACCTCCAGGCGGAACGAGATGCGCGACGCCTCCGCTTCCGAACGAAAGAGGCGGGTGACTTCATCAGCCAAGGCCTGGAGCGATACGCTCGTCTTCAGCAACGGCAGGCCCGAATAACTCTCCTGATAGACGTCGAGCATGTCGTTGATCATGCCGAGCAACAGTTCGATCGTGAAGCGCATGTCGTCGTACCAGCGCCCGGGTACGCCTGGTTCGACCTCTTTGCAGTCCGATAGCAGCTCCAGTGTCTTCTTGAGGCCGACCAGCGGGTTCCGGATGTCGTGGGCGAACATGGAGGCGAACTGGCTCAGCGAAGCCAGCCGCTCGGAGCGAAGCAGTTGCTGCTGGAGTTGTTTCTTCTCGGTGAGGTCGGTGAGTTGAACCATCACGGCATCGACCTCGCCGTTCTTCTCGACCGGAACGAAATCCGCGTCCATGATGAACGCGTCACCGGCCGGCGCCGGCACGTTCAGCTCCGCCGCCGTGCATTCCTTCCCCGCCGTGAAGGCCTGGTTCAGCAAACTGAGGAGTCGGGCGCGATCGGCGTCAGCGAACAGGGACAGCACCGAGGTCCCGAGCACATCCGAGGCGGGACGCGAGAGTTTGATCTCCCCGCGCCGGTTGAACGCGGTGATTCTGCCTTCCCTGTCCACCAGCAGTCTGATGTGCAGGGAGTGGTTCCACAGCATCCGGTAGTGTTCTTCCGACGTTGCCAGTTCCTGGTTGGCCCGCTCGAGATCCGCGACATACTGTTCGCGTTCGATTGTAGCGGCCGTCAGCCGCCCGGCGAGGTCGTCGAAACTTGCCGACAGATCGTCCAGTTCGGCAATCCCGACGTGTTCCATCGGCCCCGCAACGGCCGGAGGCGCGGCCTGTCCAAACTCCTTCATCCGACGGACCAGCCTCTTGACCGGCTCCACGATGCGCAGGGCCAGCCGCCACCGGAGGACGGCTCCGACGCAGACGGCCGCGAGACCGAACGCCGCCAGGCGGCGCATCAAAACCATAAGGGGAGCATAGGTTTCAGAGGGGTTCTGGCGTACGACGATGTACCATCGTTCGGGTGACGTCACGTCCGAACGCGGCGCGACCGGCGCGATACCCAGAATTCCACCGGCCGCTCCGTGGCTGTCGACAAGCACTTCCAGCCAGCGCGCCTCGCCGATCGAACCGGTTGCATCGAACAGAGCGCCGGCTTTGACCAGAACTGGACGATGTTGGGCGGGAGGAAGGACCGGACAGGCGAGTACCTGTCCTTTATCATTGAAGAGCATCACGTGACCGGACGAACCGATCCGGCTGCGAAAGACGGACGCCAAAAGCTGCTCTTTCTCCACCACGACTTTGATCGCGCCGATGACGTCGCGTTCGTGATTCATGATGGGCACGGCGACTTCCCAATAACCATGACCGGTCTCGTTCGCTTGCAGCTCGCTGATCCAGCTGCGTTGCTGCTCGAATACGACGGACCACCAGGACTGCCGGCCATAATGGCTCTTGGTCGTATCGCTCGTGATCCCGCCCACCGAACGGCCATTTCGATCCAGCAGCACGATGGAGCCGAAGTTACGAAGCTGGTTGTCGCTCCACCGCTGGTAAGCCGGACTGTGGAGCGCCACACTCCTGCCGGTTTTCACAGCTTGGATGACTTCAGGCATCGAAGCGAGACGTTCGACCCATTCGACCTCTTTGTCGACCACGAGCGCCACCTTGTCGGCGCTCTGCCTGGCCAATTCCTGGAAGCTGATCCCGATCGTGGCGCGGAGCGATTCTTTGGCGTGCCAATAGGCATAGGCCAAGCCGACGGCGCCCGTAAACAGTCCGATAGAAAGGACGGAGGTGGTGAGCAGGCGTTGGAGACTGACTCGCTTCCCCATAAGGCACACGAGGGCGAGAATCAGAGCGCGTAAACCGTGCGCCTGTACAACATCCAACGCCCCTTAGGGGGAGTTGTCAAGAGCACCCGACCACCCCATGCAGGTTTGCTCCGAGAAGGGGTCACCCGGTGTTCCCCCTCTTTCATGACGGTCGTCATGGTTCCGAAGTAGGCCTCTTTCCTGCTCTTGGCCGATATCGCCGGCGATAACCCACTTTACTTCTAGCCTTTCCGGCGATACCCTTCTGCCTCAGTTTTGTGTCTTTCCGTGACTCAGGTTCATGACGGTTATGGATTCGCAGGCCGGCGGACACATGGGAGCCAACCTCAAACGGATCGGAAGGAGTTTTCCATGCCACACCTTATCGTCGTGCTGATTGCCTTTGCGAATCTTTTGGTCTGGCCGGCTGCCGGCGTCGCTCAGCTGACTCGTCCTCAAGCGGAGTACTCGGCTGATTCGATGATTCAAAACGAGGAAGGCACGATGAAGATGCGGGTCTACGCGACCCCGACCAAGGAACGAAAGGAACTGCTGACGGGCGCCGGCGAGGGAGCGGTTCAGATCTTCCGGTACGACACCAGGGTGATGTGGCAGGTCATGCCGTCGGAGAAAATGTACATGGAGCATGCGATCGGCGGGGGCCAATCCAGGGGAAGCGATCCGTCGCAATGGACCTACGAAGACACCGCGATGGGAGAGGAAACCCTGAACGGCGTCAGGGTCACGAAGTACAAGACCATCGCGACGAGCACGGACGGGAAAAAGTTCGGGGGCTTTTCCTGGCGGACACGAGAAGGCATCAACGTCAAACAGGACTTGCTCTACAAGGAAGGCGACGAGAAGAAGCGGATGTTGACCGAGCTCAGCAATCTGAGAATCGGCACGCAGGACCCAAGGCTCTTCGAGATTCCGGAAGGATTCACCAAACTCGATATGGGCGGCATGATGGGGATGATGGGTCGTCAAGGAATGGGACAGCCCATGGGGCGGCCGGACATGAGCGGGGCGTCCCCGCCCAGCACCAGGAAACCGGGCGCGCGGCCCGAGGTCGTGACTCCGCAAGAGACTCAGCCGGCCCCGGAACCGGAAGCGCCGGCCGAGGAGTCCGCCGCGGACAAGGCCGGCAACTTCATGAAGGGCCTGTTCGGCCGATAGGCGTTCGACGGCATGGAGAGGCGGGTCCTCGTCAGGTCGCTGTCGGCGGTCTTGGTGATGACGGCGAGTGCAGCATGGCCCTGCGCGGCCCTCGAACATGACGCGCGGGCCGGACTGCCGGACCGTCCTGCCGTTCATGCCGCGGCCCTCTACCTGGTCGAACTCAAGTCCGGTCGTGTGCTGTTCGAAAAGGACGCGGCGCGGCGGCTCCCCCCTGCCAGCCTGACGAAAATCATGACGGCATTGGTGGCTCTGGAAACCGCGTCCCCCGATCAGGTCGTGCAGGTCGACCGGCGCGCGCTCATGCATCGATCCTCTCTCAAACTCCATCCCGGCGAACAGTTTCTGCTGCGTGACCTGCTCACGGCCATGCTGGTGACGAGCGCGAACGATGCGTGCGAGGCGGTCGCCTGGCACGTGGGAGGAGACGCCGACCGGTTCGTGACGATGATGAACGCGCGGGCGCGGGCGCTGGGGTTGACGAACACGCATTTCGTCAATGCCTGCGGTTTCGATGCGCCGGACCATTACTCGACCGCGGCGGATTTGGCCGCCTTGACCGGGCAGGCTCTGCAGACGTCCGATTTTTCGATGATGGTCAGGACGGTCGTGCGCGAGATCTCCAGCGTCGACGGCAAACGGCAGGTCTCGCTTCACAGCACCAACGAACTGTTGCTCGATCCGGACGTGAACGGCGTCAAAACGGGCTATACGAGCAAGGCCGGGCGATGTCTCGTCGCCAGCATGTTCAAGGACGGCCATCGCCTCTTGCTGGTGGGCATGAACGTCACGGACCGCTGGGAACAGGCGACCAGGCTGCTCCGCTACGGCCACGCAGTCTTGCAGCACCCGAGCAATTAAACGGACGACCGTTATCGTCGGCCGACACTATGGAGGTATGCGTTTCGAAGGTTCTGTTGGGCGAGGGCGTAGTCGGGATCGAGCCTGGCCGCGGTCCTGAACTCTTCGACGGCGTTGTCCCAGTCGCCCCGCATGGCGTACGCATGGCCGAGATTGTTGTGCGGCCTGGCCTTGCGGGGAGATTTGGCGACTGCGTCGGACCAGAGGAGCACCGGGTCGCGATAGAGCGCGTTCCGGTCGACGGTCATCAGTGCCAGCGCCAGGATCAGCAGCGGCGCGAGAGCGAGGGCGCCGGTCCGGGCGAGCTCGGGCCAGTGCCGTAATCCGCCGAGTCGTCGCGACAGGCTCGAAGCCGAAATGGTGATCGCAAGCAGGAATCCGACCGACGCCAGGTAGAGGTTCCGTTCGCTCAGGAGGTCGTTGCGCGGGATGACGCTCGTGGGGAGCAATTGCAGGAAGAACCAGCCGACGCCGAAGGAAAACAACGGGACTCGCCGGACCGCCAGCAGCGCCGCGGCGGTCAAACCGCCCAGGATGAAGAGGTCAAGCGGCAGCGGCCATTGGACAATCGAGTGCAAGACGGGGAGATCGTGATCGAAGCTCTGCTGCCAGGGGGAGAAAAACAAACGCAATGCATGGGACAGGGCGTGGAGTTCGCTCAGCAGATTCTCCGTGAGAGGACGGATGTCCAGACTGAACCGCGCGAGCGCGGAATAGCGTGGATGACCCCAGACCCATGCGGCGGCCGCAAGAAGCGTGAGCCAGAACGGCAGGTGATTCGACATGAACGATTGGCGGAGCGCGGCGCCGTCCAGCTTCCGTATCGTCGTGTCCCAGAGCAGCAGCGCGACGGGAAGCGTCATCGCCGTTTCCTTCGAGCCGAGGGCCAATGCGAACGAGAGAAGCGCGGCGACGACATATGGCCGATGCGGCAGGCCGTCCGCCCGGCGTTCCGTCGTCCTGACGTACAGCACGAAGGCCAGCAGGTAGAAGAAGGCCATCAGACCGGTGGCGCGTCCGGAAATATAGGTCACGGTTTCGGTCTGAATGGGATGGATCAGGAAGAGTGCCGCAGTCCAAAACGGAACGTATCGGTCGCGCTGCACGACGGCGTGAGTGAGCATGACGTAGACGAGCATTCCGCAGCCGAGGTGGAGCAGCAAATTCAAGACATGGTAGCCGGTTTCATTCCCGCCGAAGAGGGTGCGGTCCGCGAGGAACGTGGCGTACAACACCGGGCGCACCATGTGATCGAGATGGCCGGCAAACGCGCGCCAGCTGCCGAGATGCGGATTGTCCGATATGGCCGCGAAATCGTCGAACTGGAAGGATCCCGAGAAGGCGTTTGAATACACCGCGAAGGCGGCGATCATCAAACAGATGAGCTGGCGACTCGGTGTAGCGATCGCACCGTCCACGGTTGGACCAAGGGTACTCTCTTGCGTCGCAGGAGTATAGAGAAAGGAGACTCACACATGTCATTGCCACGAAGCGAAGGGGCGAGCCGTTGCGGTCGGCTCCAATCCGTCCGCCGTGCCTGGAAGCATCGAGCGACAGCTTGTTCGTTTGCCCTGTACCTGGGCGGCATGGCCCTGCTGCCGGCCGGGTTCGGCGGGACCGCACATGCCGAGGGACCCTGCACGTGCAGCGATCTCGACAAGATCCAGGCCCAGTTGGACAGGGTCACGAAGTCGGAAGAGGTCTGGAAAGAGATCTTCGCCTGGGCCCGCGAACTCCACCGCGACGTCAATCTGCCGCAATCCAATGACGATCTGAATCAGAAATTCGTCCAGCTGACCGGTTCGCCGAAGTCGCAATGGCGGGACCTGATCAAGCAGGGACCCGTCCAGGAAAAGCAGGCGTTGAAAAAGGTGGCCGGTCTGAGCAAGGAGGGCGAGCCCGTCCTCGACGAGGACTTCAAGAAGAACAACTGCGACGACATCATCGAGGCGGAGCACGTTCATGAACAAGCGCACAAGGATTTTTATCTGAGCTTCCCCAAGATTCTCGAAGCCGGCATGAGCTCCCGGCTCCTCAGATTGCGCGCCGAATCGGAAGTCGAATCGTACCGCGCCCACAAGACGTTTCTCGAGAAGAAGCTGTCGGAGCTCAAGCTGAAATGCCTCGCCAAATTGGACAACAGCACCAAGAAGATATTGGAGCAGGCATACGCGCAACGCGGACGGCTCAACGAGGCGGAGCAGCGTCTCCGCATGTATGGAAATTCTGAAGCCGTCCTCAATTAGCGCGTCCCGGAGTCTCTCTCGAGGCAGGAGGAACCCTTATGATGAGCATGTCGAGCATTCAATCCGCATCTGTCGCCGCCGGTACGTTCATGGTGCTCGCGCTGCATGCGTCCCACGCGCCGGCCGCTCAGCCGGCGGCCGGCGCCGCTCCCTCACCCAAGACCGTTCTCGTGAAAAAGTACCTCGACGACTGCCGCAATCAGCCTTCGAAAGACGCGTCCTGCGACAAGCTCAAGAAGGACGCGATCGACATCCTCACCGACGACTTGCACACGCTGGGCTCGTCGGCCGACCGCACCTATTTCCTGTCGATTCTCCCGATGTTCAAGAGCGACGCGGCGGAATTGCGGATCGCCGCGGCCGATGCGATCGGAATGATCGGGCCGCAAGACGGCGACCTGGAGTTGCTGGCTCCCCTCGCCAACGATCCGGTGCCGGATGTGCGCCAAGCGGTCTCGCAGATGATCGGCAGAGGAAAAGGGACCGCGCTGGCCTTGTTGAAACAGCGTGTCATGCCCATGCGGGTGGGACGCACGCCGGACAGGCCGGCGGATCCCGGCAAGCTCGGGTTGCCGGTCGCGCCGAACAGCCTCTACTTGTTCGATTCGAGCGACGAGTCGCTCGGTCGGCTGTCCTACGTGGCCAAGAACATGAACGAGGCCGCGGCCTTCTTCAAGGGCAAGGCCAAAAAGGGGCCGTTCCAGCTCGAAGAGTTCAAAGACAAGTACCGGTTTCAGTTCCGAGACGAAGAAGAGGCGATGCGAAGCGCACAGGAGGCGGAGGTCAAGCAGATGGAACAGAGCAAGCCGCCCGATCCGACGAATGTGCAGGCCTATACGGAATTCATGCAGAAGATGGCCTCGGTCGGAGCGAGGCAAGGCGGCCGGATGTATCTGGATTCCTATCAGCCGACTCTCTTCGGTGCCCCCACCGTGTATGTCTTGGAGGAGCGGCAGATCGGGCAGCGCAGCTATCCGACCCGCTACGTGGTGCTCTATCAAGAGCAGGCTTTGAGGAAGCCAGGATACCGGCTGGCGTGGATGACGGCGCCGGAGAGCGCGATCAAGACCGCGCAGCTCGCCTCGCTCCAGGAAGAGCAACAGGAAGAGGCGCGTAAGAAAGAGAACGCCGCGATGAAAAGGAAAGCGGAGGAACTGGAAGCGCTGACCAAGAAGAAAGACGCGGCGGAGAAGAAACAGTTCAAGAAAGGACAGGACGATCTCGAAAAGGCGCTGGGCTTTTAATTGGCAGCCGTTGGTTATCCACAGCTATACACAGTCTGAGCGGCGAACAATTCATCAACGCTTCTCCGGCCATTCAGCCTCACGTTGAGGCGATATGGCCTGCAACCGATACGAACCTATAGGAAAAATGTCGAATCGACATCGCGAAAGATTGGACTTCCGACGCCCTGCAACCGTTGATTCCAATGGCACCGGGATTGCTTGGGCGGGCAGAGGTTTTTTGAATTCCGATGTCACCGAATCAACAAGCATTCGAATTACGACTCACCCGAGTTTCTCTGGCCATCACGGCTTTTGCGGCGGCGATGCTGGCGTGGTCGGTCGGGACCGTGGCCTGGACGGCGATAGGGGAGCGGCAGGTCGGTCGAGCGATCGAGGTGGTGGCCTTTGCCGCGATTGCCGGATACCTGGTCTACGGCAACCTCTGTTATGAGCTGGCGAGGCTTGGCCGGTTGACGAGAGGCCGTCGCGCCGATGCATCGGCCGACGCTGCCGATGCATTTTTCGCGGACGAGGCTCCCGCCCTCACCATTTTGGTTCCTTCCTATAAGGAAGAAATTCCCGTTATCCGCCAAACGCTGCTTTCGGCGGCGTTGCAGGATTACCCGAACAAGCGGGTGGTGCTGCTGCTGGACGATCCCCCGTCGCCCAAGACCCCTTCCGATCGGACGGCGCTGTGGGCGGCCCGGTCGGTCCCGTTCGATCTGCAGACGCGCATGACGGAGCTCGTTGAATGCATCGCGCAGGCGCGCCGCGAATTCCGAAACCGCCCCTCCTCGGAGCCCTGCTGGGAAACCGAATGTGTCCGGCTCTCCGACTGTTTCCTGCGGGCCGCCGAATGGTTCGAAGAGCAGGCCAAACAGTGTCCGATCCAATCCCATACGGATGCCTGGTTCGTCCGGGAGGTTCTGGCGGTTCCCGGAGAGGAGATGCGCCGTGCCGCCGGGCAATGGTTCGCCAGACGGCGGGAGCGGTCGGGCGGCGTGTCGGGTGCGCTCGCGACCAAGATCGCCGCCGCGTATGAACGTCTCGCCGGCCGCTTTCTCGTCGAGTTCGACGTCTTCGAACGAAAGCAATACTGCAATCTCTCGCACGAACCCAACAAGGCGATGAACCTGAACAGCTATCTGGGCGTCATGGGAAAACGGGTCAAGCCCGTGCTGCGCACGGACGGAGTGGCTCTCGACGAGACGCAGGCGATGCTCGGGAGCCGCGTGATCCCGGACTCGCCCTACGTCATCACGCTGGATGCCGACAGTCTGCTGAAACCCGACTATGCGAGGACGTTGGTCCGGATCATGGAGGAGCCAGACCGGGCGCGCATGGCCGTGGCCCAGACGCCCTACAGCGCCTTTCCGAACGCGCCGGGCGCGCTGGAACGGACGGCCGGCGCGACGACCGATATCCAGTACTTCGTGCACCAAGGGTTCACGCGGTTCGCCGCGACGTTCTGGGTCGGGGCCAATGCGCTGTTGCGGAAGTCCGCCTTGGAGGACATCTGCCAGGTTGAACAATGCGGGCGCACCACCGTGCGCCGGTACATTCAGGATCGGACGGTGATCGAAGATACGGAATCGACCGTCGACCTGATGGCGAAGGGGTGGACGTTGTACAACCATCCGGACCGGTTGGCCTACAGCGCGACTCCGCCGGACTTCGGCTCGTTGGTGATCCAGCGGGCTCGTTGGGCCAACGGCGGCTTGATCATTCTGCCGAAGCTCCTGGAATTTCTGCGGCGCACGCCCAAGCGGCCGGCCGCGGCAGCCCAAGCGTTGCTGCAAGTGCATTATCTGACGTCGCTTGCACTGACTCCGCTCAGCGTGATGCTGTTGCTGTTGATTCCCTTCTCCGCGGACCTGTATACGCAGGCCATGCCCCTGGCGGCGCTTCCGTACTTTGTCTTGTATGCCCGGGACCTGGCCTTGGCCGGCTATCGTCCGATCCGGGACCTGCTGCGCGCCTACGCGCTCAATCTGCTGTTGATCCCGGTCCACCTCACCGGCGCCGTGACATCCCTCCGGCAAATGGTCGCGGGGACGAAGATTCCCTTCCGGCGCACCCCGAAAATTTCCGGACGCACGAGAACGTCCGGTGTGGATCTCGCCTTGCAGTTGTCGATGATCCTGTTGAGCGCGGGCCTCGCCCTCTATCATGGATCGGGCGGGCGGTGGGTTGCCGCCGCGTTCGCGCTCGCCAACCTGGCGCTCCTCTGTTATGGGGTCGGGCGTTTCATCGGTCTTGCGGAAGCCTGCCAAGACCTCGCGCTGAGCGCACGGGAAACAATCGGCCGACACGTCAAACCCGGCCGGCTCTCCGAACGCCTGCTCGCGCCGTTCTCTTACCCGATGGCCTGGTTGTGGGTCTTGGTACAGCCCATGCGCAGGACAAGGCCGTTCTTCCGCCAGGCGTGTTGGAGCCTGTCCGCCTTCTCCGACATGATCGTCACGATAATGGCGTAGGACCGTGCGGCCTTCGAGATTCGTCAGCGGGGAAGGTGTCTGAGAAGTCCCGCAGCGAACTTCCCAGACACCGAAGCGAAAGAATTCGGATTCAGCGGTTCGCCTGGTCGCGCTGGCAGCTTTGCTCAGCCAACATCCGTTGCCCGGCGCTGGCATCTTTCGGGATGCGGGCCATGCAGGCTTCCAACGTGTCGCCCTGAGTTCCGGACGCGGCCCTGTCGCCGCTCTTCGTCGAGGCCATGCCCACGACGCGTACCCGCAATTCTTCGTCGCGCTTGCAGCTTTCCTCCGCCACTTGCTTCGCTCCCGGCGAGGCATTGGACGGAATCATCGCCAGACAATTGCGCAAGGTGTCGGTCTGGACCGACTTGGCCGCGGCATCGGCCGTGGCGAACTTCGGTGCAGTTCCGGCGGCGCCGGAAGCCGGAGCGGCCGAATTGGGCGCGGCGGCC
>DAOLIU010000049.1:0-19223 GCA_035328385.1 Nitrospira sp.
GCGGAGGTTCTCGAACTCGCTGTACTTGCCGGCGCCCGCGAAGGCAATGTTGTCGTAGATCTCGGAGATCTTGTGGAGGGAGGCGCTGGGATTGTCCGCCGCCAATAAGATACCGTTGACGTATTCCATGGCGATGATGGACCGGCCTCGGGCGATGCCCTTGCGGGCATACTCCGCCTTGTCCTGCATCATCTGTTCGGGCGAAACGTAATACGGCATCGCCATGGTCAGTGTTCCTTCGCCCGACGCGCGGCGATCATCTCGTCGTAGATGCCGCGGATCTGCTGTTCGGGCACGTCTGTGATGCCAGTGGCATTCACGATCTTGGCGGTGGGATAGATGCCGCGGACCAAATCGGGGCCGCCGGTCCCGACGTCGTCGTCGGCGGCGTTGTACAGGGCCAGCATGGCCAGCTTGAGCCCCTCTTGCTCGGACATCCCCTTGCGGAAATGCTCCCGCATGGCGTTGCGTGCGTCCTTCCCGCCGGAGCCGATGGCGTGATAGTCCGATTCTTCATAGCGGCCGCCGGCCAGATCATACTTGAAGATCCGGCCTTCCGAGCGCTTCAGATCGTAACCGACGTAGAGCGGCATCACGACCAAGCCCTGAAAGACCATGGGGAGGTTGGCCTTCACCATCTGCCCGAGCTTGTTGGCCTTGCCTTCGCAGGACAGTTGCACGCCTTCCAGCTTCTCGTAATGCTCCAGCTCGGTCTGAAAGAGTTTGGCCATCTCGACGCAGGGTCCCGCGGCTCCCGCGATGGCCATGGCCGAGTAGTCGTCGATCTTGAAGACCTTCTCGATGCGCCGCTCGGCGATCTGGAAACCCTCGGTCGCGCGGCGGTCCCCGGCGATCACGACTCCGCCCTGATACTTGAGGCCCAGCACGGTGGTGGCCTGGGGCACGGTCACGGATCCGGCCTGCCTGGCAAAGTCCGCCCCGGCCGGCGCCATCGCTGCGGCCCGGACCCCGGGAGTGAGATCGGGGTGTTGCGCGGTGAGGAAATCGAAAAAGCTGGAGTCGTCGTGGTTGGGGAGAAAGGGTAGCTTCATCAGGCTTTCAACTTCGCGAGCAGGGCCTCGGCGCTCTCCGATTGCTCGAGCAGATCGGCGGTGAGCGCCTCGGTGCCCCTGAGCGGATCCATGAGCGGCACCTTTTTGATCGTCGTGTTGCCGACATCGAAGAGCACGGAGGTCCAGCTCGCGCCATAGATCGACTTGGCGTATTTCCCCACGCAGCGCCCGCGGAAATAGGCCCTGGTCCCGGACGGCGGCATGAACTCCGCCCGCGAGATCTCGACGTCCTGCACGATGCGTTCGATCATGTGGCTGCGCTCGAGGGTGTAGTACAGGCCTTTGTCCGGCCTGACGTCGTGATATTGAAGATCCATCAGGCGGATGCGGGGATCGTTCCACCCGCAGCCCTTGCGTTCCATGTAGGATTCCATCAGGTGGCGCTTGGCGACCCAATCCAGCTCCCGGACGAGCGAGCGCGGATCGCGCTCCAGCTTGTCGAGCACTTCTTCCCATCGGACCAGCACGTCCTTCGTTACTTGGGGCAGATCGTGGCAGGCGTAGAAATCCATCGCCGCCTTGAGATAACTCCGCTGGATCGCCAGGGCCGTCGTGGCTTGCCCGCCGGCGAGCCGCAGCGTCTCCTTGAGCGTGAGGTCGCGCGATACCTGCTTGATGGCCCGCACCGGGTCCTCCAGCTCGAACTTGGGCAGGTCCGCGCCCGCTTCCACGAGATCGAGCACGATGGCCAGGGTACCGATTTTCAGATAGGTCGAGAGCTCGGCCATGTTGGCGTCGCCCACGATGACGTGCAGCCGGCGGTACTTGGAGTGCTCGCAATGGGGCTCGTCGCGCGAGTTGACGATGGGGCGTTTGACCATCGTGTTCAAATCGACCAGACATTCGAAAAAGTCGGCCCGCTGGGAGATCTGATAGTCCGCCGGGGCGGTCTGATTCTCCGCTCCGACTTTGCCCGCGCCGGCGAAGATGGGGCGGGTCACGAAGAACGGCGCGAGCACCTGCACGAGCCGCTCGAAGGGCACGGACCGGGACACGAGATAATTTTCGTGATAGCCGTAGCTGTTGCCCTTGCCGTCGGAATTGTTCTTGTACAGGACGATCTGCTCGCGGCCGCGCGCCTTGGCCATCGCGTCGAGACACTGGGCGAGGATCCGTTCGGCCACCCGTTCGAAGGCCACGACTTCGCGGGGATTCGTGCATTCCGGCGTGGAGTATTCGGGATGGGCCCCGTCGACGTAGAGGCGCCCGCCGTTGGCCAGCACCTTGTTCAGCTGCCGGTTGTAGTCGGGATTCGGCCGCTCCCGTTCCCCGTCGACCTCGAAGCCCCGGGCATCGAGCAGCGGATTCTCGTTCTCGTAGTCCCACACGGCGTGCGGAACCGAAAGCCCGGGATAGTGGCCGATGACGGCGAGCGAGTTGGTAATGGGATCTGACAAGGCGGCATCGCGCGAAGCGATGCCGAATTCCGTCTCCGTACCCAGCACCCGAGGTGTCGAAGGAGCGTTAGCGTCCGCCATGGATGATGTTTTACAGATAGTGGCCCGTGGTGACCGTCTCTATCTGGCGTGAATCGGTCGGGCCGCCGCTGATCGTCCGGATATGGACGATCTTCTCGCCTTTTTTCCCGGCCACCTTGGCCCAGTCATCGGGGTTGGTCGTGTTGGGCAGATCCTCGTGTTCTTTGAACTCTTCCCTGATGGCCCGGATGAGGTCTTCGGATCTAAGCCCCCGCCCTTCCTTGGCGATCGCCCGCTTCACCGCGTACTTCTTCGCGCGGGAGACGATGCCCTCGATGAGCGCCCCGCTGGCGAAATCCTTGAAGTAGAGAATTTCCTTTTCCCCGTTGGCATAGGTCACTTCGATGAACTTGTTCTCCTCCGAGGTCGCGTACATCGCGTCCACGGTGATCTGCGTCAGGTGCTCGACCAGCGTCCTGGCGTCGCCGCCGTGCCGCTTGAGCTCCTCTTCCGCGAACGGCAGATCCGTGGCGAGGTACTTGGAGAAGATGTCTTTGGCGGCGGCGATGTCCGGCCGGCCGACCTTCACTTTCACGTCCAGCCGGCCCGCGCGCAGCACCGCGGGGTCGATGAGGTCCTGACGGTTGCTCGCTCCGATCACGATCACGTTGCGCAGGCTCTCGACGCCGTCGATCTCGGAAAGGAACTGCGGCACGATCGTCGATTCGATGTCGGACGAGATCCCCGTGCCGCGCGTGCGGAACAACGCGTCCATCTCATCGAAGAACACGATGACCGGATTGCCGTCGGCGGCCCGCTCCTTGGCCTTCTTGAAGACCTCGCGCACCTGCCGCTCCGACTCTCCGACGTACTTGTTGAGGAGTTCGGGTCCCTTGACGTGCAGGAAATAGCTCCGGACTTCCTTGCCGGTAAGGTGACCGAGCTTCTTGGCGATCGAGTTGGCGACGGCTTTGGCGATCAAGGTTTTCCCGCAGCCGGGCGGACCGTACAGGAGCACGCCTTTGGGGGCGCTGAGGTGGAATTCCGCGAACAGCTCGGGGTGCAGGAAAGGCAGCTCGACGGCGTCGCGCACTTGCTCCAACTCGCGCTGGAGCCCGCCGATGCGGGCGTAATCCACGTCGGGCACCTCTTCCAGGACGAGCTCCTCGGCCTCCGATTTGGGCAGCTTCTCGATGACGCAGCCGGACCGCGGGTCGTAGAGTAGGTGGTCGCCGACGCTGAGCCGCTCGAGGAGGAGCGGATCGCCCAACTCCGCGACTTTCTCTTCGTCGAAATGCAGCGTCACGAGCGCCCGGTTTCCTTCGAGCAGGTCCTTGAGCCGCACCACTTCGCCCTGCACGTCGAATCCCTTGACCTCGATCACGTTGAGCGCTTCGTTGAGGATCAGCTCCTGTCCCTTCCGCAGCTCCTTGCCGTTCACGGAAGGATGGAGGCTCACCTTCATCTTGCGGCCCGACACATAGACGTTGCCGGTTCCGTCCTGATTGAGGCTGGAAAAGATCGCGTAGGTCGAAGGAGGAGCCGTCAGCTTTTCGACTTCGGCGCGCAGAGCTTCGATCTGCGCCTTGGCTTCCTGCAGCGTGACGACGAGTTTTTCGTTTTGCTTGGTCGCTTGATCGAGTTGGTAGCGGGATTGATACAGCCGGCGGATCTCTTCCTCCATCGACTGGATCTGGACTCGAAGCTTCTCGGCTTCCCGGGCATGTTCGTCATTGCGATGCATCACATCCGCCTCTCCATCGGACAACCGCTTCGTCATTCGCGTAACGGAATCGCGGAGGGACCGGAGCCGGCTCGGACTTCCTTTCTTCCCGCTCATCAATGACCATCCAAGGAAGCATCAATCCGTTTGCATCAACAGAAGTCCAAGTCTGCGAGGATTCTATCATCCGCTATTTTCATGGTCAACAGGACGACGGGTTCCGGCGCGCGCGCACCGCGCGTTTGCGGCGAGAAAGTCACGGCGATGACGACACCGCGTCGACCAAATCGCGTGCCGCTCGCTCGACGTCGGGCGCCGAGAGAATCGCCGAGATCACCGCGACGCCGAATGCGCCTGCGCGACGGACGTCGCGCGCGCGCGCGGCGGTGATGCCGCCGATGCCGAGAACCGGCACGCGTACCCGCGCGCAGATTGTTTCCAGCTCGTGCAGGCCCAGCGGCGGACCGAACGGGGCTTTCGACGGCGTCGCGTAGAGGGGGCCGAAGACGACGTAGTCCGCTCCCTCCGATTCCGCGCGCAGCACTTCCTCGCCGGAATGAGCGGAGACGCCGACGAGACGATCGGGACCGACCAGCCGTCGCGCGACGGCGACCGGCAGGCTGTCGCTGCGCAGATGGACGCCGGCGTGTTCCATCGCCAGGGCAAGATCGACGCGATCGTTGATCAGCAGACGGCAACTCGCCGGATCGGCGAGACCCCGCATCTCCCGCGCGAGGGCCAGCAACGCTTGGGCGGAGAGATCTCGCTCGCGGACCTGCACCGCCGTGACGCCCCCGCGCAACGCCTGCTCCAATACAGAAATAAGCGGCCGACCACTCGTTTGTTTTCGGTCGGTCACGATGAGAAGACGGGACTTAAGCTGAGGCATGAGAGAGGTGCAAGCGGACAGGCGTGCAAACTCGCAGGATGCTCAAAACGTTCGCCGTTCTCACCCGCCACACCCCGGCGCGCCGAGACGCGCCGTTCCGCGGGCTCGGCCGCCGCGATGCGAGAACAAAGCTTGGTGAAGAGCGCGTCTCGGCGCGCTTGGGCTGGGAGGGTGAAAAGAGAGACGTTTTCAGCATCCTGCTAGAGCATACCTTCGATCGGGCTGCTGGCCGTCGCATAGAGCTTGCGCGGAATGCGCCCGGCTTTGTAGGCGAGCCGTCCCGCATGCACGGCGTACCGCATCGCCTCCGCCATGGCGATCGGATCCTGGGCTCCGGCAATCGCGGTGTTCATCAACACGGCGTCGGCGCCATACTCCATGGCCAGCGCGGCATCGGACGCGGTCCCGACGCCGGCATCCACCACGATCGGCACCTTCACGGTTTCCATGATGATCTTCAGATTGTAGGGATTGCGGATGCCCAACCCCGAGCCGATCGGCGCAGCCAGGGGCATGACCGCCGGGCAGCCGATGTCGACCAGCTTCTTGGCGACGATCGGATCGTCGTTCGTATAGGGCAGCACGATGAATCCCTCCTTGACCAGGATCTTCGCGGCCTCGAGCAGGCCGACCGTATCGGGGAAGAGGGTCTTCTCGTCGCCCAGCACTTCCAGCTTGACGAGGTCGGAGACGCCCGCGGCCCGCGCGAGCCTGGCGTAGCGCACCGCATCCTCCACCGTGTAGCAGCCGGCGGTGTTCGGGAGAATGATGTACTTTTTCGGATCGATATAATCGAGCAGGTTTTCCTTGGATCGATCCGTGATATTGACCCGGCGAACGGCCACCGTGACGACGTCCGCCCCGGAGACTTCGATCGCCTTCTTGGTTTCCACGAAGTCCTTATACTTGCCCGTTCCGACCCACAGCCGCGACTTGAACTCGCGGCCGGCAATCACCAAGCGATCGTCATACATGGCCACCGCCCTTCTCCTGTATAAAGGAAGCAGCTCCGGCTGTCGCGGCGCCGCCTCCGATGAAACCCAGGATTTCGATCCGGTCTCCTTCTTGAAGGTTCCGCTGATCGAACTCGGCCCGATCCAGAATTTCCAAATTGAGCTCCACGGCAACCCGTTCGGTCTTGATGGCGAGTTCCCGCAGCAAGTCGCCGACGGTCCCGCCGGAATGAAAGCCCCGCGGCTCCCCGTTCACCCGGATTTGGATCGACTCAGTCATCACTGCATCCTAGGTAACCGGAATTCCCGTTGTCAATAAAGCGCGTCAGCCCCGCTCTTGTCAGAGGACGCCCGCGGACGGCACAATGGGCAGCCATGCAGATTCCTTCCAATAATCAGCGAATTGCCGCGACCTTCCGCGCAATGGCGGACCTGCTGGCCAGCCAGCGGGCCAATCCCTACCGGGTCCGGGCATACCGGCGGGCCGCCGATTCGATCCTCGGCCTGGAGGAAGATTTGGCCTCGATTGCTCGGCGGCAGGCACTCGAAGAGATCGACGGCATCGGGCGGGAGTTGGCGGACAAGATCGAAGAATTCCTGCGGACGGGAACCGTGAAGGCCTACGAATCGATGAAGACGCCCCTCCCCGACCCGGTGAAGGAATGGGCGGCTTTGCCCGGCCTTTCGGACTCGCTCGTCACGTATCTCTACACGCGCCTCAGCATTACGACCCTGGAAGACCTCGAACGACTGGTGCGTTCCCACATGCTGCGCACGGTACCGGGCTTCACCGGACCGGAAGACGTGCTGTTGAACGCGATCGCCTCGCTCCGCTCGCGCGCGCAGCCTACGACGGACGCAGCTCCTTGAAGATCTTCCAGGTCTTGAGCATCTCCACCGCCTTCTGCAGTTGAACGTCCTGCTCCAGCGCGAGATCGCCCGACGCGTCGACCGGCGGAACCGTCGCCGGAGCGCTTCCGTTCTTCGTCACGGCGTCTTCGGGCTTTCCGCCGACAGAGGACTGCTCCTTCCCTGCTGCGGCGCCGGGTTTGGCCTTCGCGTCCGCTTCCTTCTCTCCCGGCTTGACGTCGGCCTTCGCCACCGTGGTCGGCGACTGCGGCTTCACGACGATGTCCGGTGTGATGCCGGTGGATTGAATCGACCGCCCTTTCGGCGTGTAGTA
This sequence comes from Nitrospira sp., assembly GCA_035328385.1. Classification (GTDB taxonomy): domain Bacteria; phylum Nitrospirota; class Nitrospiria; order Nitrospirales; family Nitrospiraceae; genus Nitrospira_C. The sequence goes on from DAOLIU010000049.1 coordinate 7,240, forward strand.
CTTGGCAGTGGTCAAGCGCAACCCTGATCCGTCGCCCAAGGGGAGGATCGTCTGCACCGATCCCTTGCCGAACGAGGTCGTGCCTACGATCACGGCACGCCCGTAGTCTTGCAGCGCGCCGGCCACGATTTCCGACGCGCTCGCCGATCCCTCGTTGACGAGAATGATCATCGGCGCATCGTCCATCTGGTCCCTGCCCTTGGCGAACCATTCGTCCTTCTTGCTCTCGCGGCCCTTCGTATAGACCACGAGCTTGCCGTTCGGCAGGAACTGCTCCGAGACTTCCACGGCCGCCGTGAGCAGGCCGCCGGGATTGTTCCGGAGATCGAGAATCGTGGATTGCAGCTTCTGCTCCTTGAACTGCTTCAGCACCCGGCTGAGATCCCGGCCGGTGGCCTCCTGGAACTGCGTCAGCCGCACGTAGCCGATGTTGTCCATCACCTTCGACTTGACGCTCTCGATCTTGATCGTGTCGCGCACGAGCGTGAACTGGAGCGGGTCGGTCGTGCCGTCCCGTTGAATCGTGAGATTGACCTTGGTGCCCTTGGGACCCCGCATCTTCTGCACCGCGTCCATCAGCGTGAGGTCCTTGGTCGTCTCGTCGTTGACCTTCGTGATGTAGTCGCCCGCCTTGATCCCGGCGCGGAAAGCCGGCGTGCCTTCGATCGGCGCGATGACCGCCAGCCGATTCTCTTTCACCCCGATCTGGATGCCGACGCCCCCGAACTCCCCTTTGGTCTCGACCTGCATCTCCTTGTACATCTCGGGCGTCATGTAGGCCGAATGGGGATCGAGCGTGGAGAGCATTCCACGGATCGCGCCCTGAACGAGATCCTTCACTTTCGTTTCGTCGACGTAATTCTTTTGGACCTGGGTGAGGACTTCGGAGAAGGTCTTCAGCTCCTCGTACGTCTCGGTGGCATGGCCGGTGCGTTCCCACCCCTTGCCAATCACCACCCCGAAGACCAGAGCCAGACCGATCACCGGACTCAACATCCAGAATCGCCGCCGTGGATACCGTTCCATAAGCCTCAATCCTTTCCTTCCGGACAGTCCGTCTTGCGTCTCCTCTCCGCCCTCTGAGAGCCGAAGTTCCGCGTCCGGATCTCGCACTCGCTCATGCTATCGTTTTGTCAGCCACTGCAGGGGATCGACCGGTTCGGCCCCTTCCCGCAGCTCGAAGTATAAAGTATTTTCCTTCGTCATGCCCGTATCTCCGGTCTCACCGATAGCCTGATTCGCCGTCACCTGCGCACCCACCGTCGTCAGGATTTTCGAGGCGTGGGCATACAGTGAAAAGAACCCGTTGCCATGATCCAGGATTATAACGAGTCCGTAGCCTTTCAACCAGTCCGCATAGACGACCGTCCCCTGCATGACGGCATGGATGAGGCTTCCCTCCGTCGCGCGGATCTCGATCCCCTTCCGCTGGACGTACGTGTTGAAGGTCGGGTGCTTCTGGCGCCCGAAGTACGAAATCACGCTGCCGTCCACCGGCCATGGGAGCGTGCCCTTGACGCCCCGGTGCAAGGAGCCGGCGACCGGCGGTCTGGCCAAAGCCGCGCGCCGCCGCTGCTCCAATTCGCGCAGCAGGCTGTCGATCCTGGAAGCCGACTTTTCCAGTTCCTGCAGAGCGCGTTCCGACGACTCCTTTTGTTGCGTAATCTTCGTGAGATAGACCTTTTTCTCCTTCTTGACCGAGTTCATTTCATGGAGCTGCTTTTCGGTGCTCTGCTTGTACGCCCGCATGCCGGCGCGCGCCGCCTCGCGCTGCCGCTCGGCTTCCTCCATGTTGTTGACGTCGGACTTGAAGGTTTCGAGGAGGGCGTAGTCCCGCTCGGAAACGGCGGACAGGTACTGGAGCCTGCGCTGAAAATCGCCGTACGAATCGGACGCCAGCAGGGTCTTCCAGTAGCCGAACCGCCCCTCCATATATTGCACGCGCAGGCGCGCCAGGATGGCGTCCCGTCTCTGCCGGATGCTCCCCTGCAACTTGGTGATCTGTTGGTTGATGGCTTCGATCTCCTGGTCCTTTTTGCGAATCTTGCGGCTGACGTCCTGGTTCGCATGTCGCACCCGCACGAGCCGTTCGTCGAGCGTCTGCAGGCCCTGAAGAAGCGAGTCGCGCTTCTTGCCCGCCTCGTCCGCCTGTTTCCGCTTTTCCTCGATCTGGTCCTTCAACTGTTCGAGCATCTTGCGCTCTTTTTCGATCTTGTCGCTGATTGCGTCGGCCGAGACCGGGCACGGCGTCCCCAGCGACGAGACGAGGCAGCCGACAAGCAGACATCCGGCCGTCCGCTTTCTCATGCCTTGGCCTCGTCGAACCGTCGAAGCGAGACGAAGCTTCCGGCGCATCCGAGCGCCATGCCCACGGCGACCAACGCCAAACACAGCGGCAGCGGGAAGAACGCCAGCAGATTGTCCAGGCCGTTGAGCTTCCCGCTCGTCCGCATCTCTTGCCGGAACAGCTCGTACAGAAACTTGAGCATGAGCAGCGAGATCGCGCTTCCCAGGCCGCCGAGCACGGCTCCTTCCAGCAGATAGGGAACGCGGATGAAGCCGGTGGTCGCGCCGATCAGCCGGAGAATGGCGATTTCGTCACGCCGGGCCAGCAGGGTCAACCGGATGGTGTTGGCGATGATCGTCACCGCCGCGGCCGAGAGGATGACGCCAATGCCGATGGCGACCAGCTCGATGGACCGAATCACCATCGCGAGCGCATCGATCCAATCCTGGTTGTAATCCACCTTGGCGACGCCGGTCATCCCTTGCACCCGCTCCGACCAGCGCTTCACCGCGTCCAGCGACCGAAAGGCCGGTCCGAGTGTGACGACGAACGAGGCCGGAAGCGGATTCTGTCCCAAGCCATCCAATAGATGGGACTCCGAAGGGAACTGATCCTTGAATTCCCCGAGGGCCTGCTCCTTGGAGACGAAATGGACCGCCGCCACCGCATGGTCGCCGCGCAACTGCTGCTCGAGATCGATCCGTGCATCCGAAGCGAGTTGGTCCTCAAGGTAGACGATGATCTTGATGTCGTCCTGGAGCCACCCGGCCGCCGCGCGCAGGTTCACATAGAGGAGAAGAAACACGCCGACACAAGACAGAGTGAAGGCGGTGGTCAAGATCGCCACCATGGTCGTGGTGCGGTTGGTCCGCAAGTTGACCCAGGCTTCCCGCAGGAGATAGTACAGCGTTCTCATGCCGGGACCCACTGTTCCGGCGCGAGCGTCCCCTGGGACAGGGTGATCACCCGCCGCTTGACCTGTGCCATGACCTGAGGATCATGCGTCGCGACCACCACGGTGGTGCCGCGCGCGTTGATCAGCTTGAAGAGCTCGATGATCTCGGCCGTCAGGCCGGGGTCCAAATTGCCGGTCGGCTCATCCGCCAGCAACACCACCGGACCATTGACGATGGCCCGGGCAATGCAGACGCGCTGCTGCTCCCCGGTGGACAGGACCACCGGCAACTGATCCCGTTTGTGCTCGACCCCGACGGCCCGCAGCGCTTCCGTGACTTTCCGCCGGATGTCCTGCGTGGAGACACCTTGCACCAGCAGCGGAAGGGCGACGTTGTCGAACACCGTTTTTTTCGGCAGCAGGCGGAAGTCCTGGAACACGGTGCCCACCTTGCGCCGCAGGTACGGAATGTCCCTCTGCTTCAGGGCGGCGACGTTCTTGCCGTACACGAAGACCTGTCCGTCGTCCGGCCGTTCGGCGCCGATCAGCATCCGGAGCAGGGTGGACTTGCCGGCGCCGCTGGCCCCCATCAACAGCACGAATTCGCCCTTCTCGATTTCCAGGGTGACGTTCGACAAGGCCGGCCGCCGGTCGTACTGCTTGGACACGCGGATCAGTTCGATCATGGAGATTACCAGCGGAGATCGTCCCCCGGGACTTCGAAGGCATTGCAGATATGCTCGATTCGGGCCGGACCGGAGCCTGTCCGCTGCTGCAGGAGCACGACGTCGAACCGGCAGGACCGGCGGCTCCAATGGTGCCGCGCGAGAAATTGCGCGGCGAGACGAATCAATTTCTGTTGCTTCTGTTCGTGCACGGCATGGACGGCTCCGCCGAATTCCTCGGTCCGACGCGCCTTCACCTCCACGAACACCAAAGTCGGCCCGTCTTCGGCGACCAAATCCAGCTCACCCAAAGAAGAGCGGAAATTTCTCGCGATGATCCGATAGCCTTTGCGGATCAAGAAATCCTCCGCCGCCGCTTCTCCTTCTTGCCCAAAGAGCCGTCTAGGGTCAAGGATTCTCACTGAACCACTCATTCATATCCGTCATGTCCATGAAGGACATGTCAACATGCCCGACAGGCTGCTGGGGAGACAGGACATGGGCGACCGGCGCGAAGGTGCGCCGGTGGATGGCCGACGGTCCGTGCTCGGCCAGGCACCGCCGGTGTTCTTCCGTACCATAGCCCTTATGGGACAGAAAATTATATTGAGGATAGACGGCGTGATACTCCGCCATGAGCCGGTCGCGCGTCACTTTGGCGACGATGGAAGCGGCGGCAATGGAGACGGACAGCGCATCGCCCTTGATGATGGATCGAACCGGCAGCCTCGCCCTCGGCAAGCTGACGGCATCGATGAGCAGGCAATCCGGCACGGGCGAGAGGGCGGCGACGGCGCGGTACATCGCCAGGCGCGTGGCCTCCAGGATATTCACGCGGTCGATCTCCTCATGGGAGGCCGAACCGATGCCGATTGCCACCGCCCGCTGCGAAATGAGAATGAAGAGGTGGTTGCGCTCGGATTCGGTCAGTTGCTTGGAGTCGTCGACCCCGGCCAGGCGGCACCGGCTCGGCAGGATGACCGCCGCAGCGACGACGGGGCCGGCGAGCGGTCCCCGCCCCGCTTCATCGAGACCGGCGATCCGGCGGTAGCCGCATCGCCTGGCCTCCAATTCAAATTCGTCGGTAGGTCCCACGAAGTCGCCTTCACCAAGGAGGTCGTCGCGGCAACCGGTCCTCGTGGTCGAAAGAAATCGGTATCGATCAAACGTGCGCGGGAGACGCGGATTCGACTGCGGCTTCCGCCGGCTCCTCCGCGCGCGCGGCCGGAGCCTGGGCCTTGCCGTCGGCCACGAACTCCCGATCTTCCACGCGGGAGAACTTGCCTTTCTTTCCTCGGAGATAATAGAGCTTGGCCCGCCTGACTTTTCCCTGGCGCACGACGTCGATCTTCGTGACGATCGGCGAATGCACCGGGAAGATGCGCTCGACTCCGACGCCGTAGGAGACCTTGCGCACGGTGAACATTTCCGTGTTCAGCGTCCCTTTACGGGCGATGACCGCCCCTTCATAGACCTGAATGCGTTCCTTCTCGCCTTCAACGACCTTCACGTGCACTCGAACCGTGTCCCCGATCTCGAAATGAGGCACCGATTTCTTCGTGAGCGACCGTTGTACTCGTTCCAGCTGATTCATGGCTTACCCCTCCTCCCCGCATCGAACCGGCATGGCCGGCGTGCCTTCGCGAATGATGTCGTCCAACAATTGTCGATCTTCCTGATTCAACACGCGATCCCTCAGCAGATCCGGCCGATGCCGGTAGGTCGCGCGCAACGCTTCTTTGCGGCGCCAGCGGCGGATCGCCTCGTGATGACCGGACAGGAGCACCTCCGGAACGCTCATGCCCCGCACCTCGACGGGTCTGGTATAGTGCGGATATTCGAGCAGCGATTCGCTGAACGATTCTTCCACGTTCGACGCGGGATCCCCGAGGACGCCCGGCACCAACCGCGCGGCCGCATCGATCAGCACCAGCGCCGCCAGTTCTCCACCGGTCAGCACGTAATCGCCCACCGAAACTTCTTCCGGTCTGAGCGCCACCCTGACCCGCTCGTCGATGCCTTCATAATGGCCGCAGAGCATCACGAGCGGCCGCGGATCCTCGGACAGGCTTTTCGCGTATGCCTGCGTGAACGGGCGGCCCTGCGGCGACGGAAACAGCAGCCGGATCGACTCGCCGCTCCGCTGGTAGCCCTCCCGAATCTCGTCGACCGCGCGCAGGATCGGCTCGGCCTTCATGACCATGCCGGCCCCGCCGCCGTACGGCACGTCATCCGCGACCTTGTGCTTGTCGAGCGTATAGTCACGCAAATTGTGAACCTGCACGGTCAACAGCCCCTTTTCCTGAGCCCGCTTCAGCATGCTGGCGCCGACGACGGGGGTGATCATCTCCGGAAACAGCGTGATGACGTTACAGCGCATTGCGGTCCTCGACCAGTTCCTCGATCGCCCGTACGGTCATGCGCCGGCCCGGGACGTCGACCGAGGCCACGAAATTCTTCACGGCGGGGATCAGGATCTCGCGATCTCCGTCCCGGACGACGATGACGTGCTGGCCCGGCAGTTCCCATATCGCGTCAATCGTTCCCAGCACGCACCCTCCTTCGTCCTCGACGCGCATCCCGATGAGATCGCACTCATAAAACACGTCGGACGGTTCAGCCGCCTGCCCCCGCTCGCGCGGCGGAACCTGAATCAACGTTCCGCGCAGCAGCCCCGCGGCCTCCGGCGTGGTGATGCCGGCAAACCGCATGATGTAGGACGCGCCGGCGCGCCGGACATGCGTCACCTCTTCGTTCCGCACCAGCCCTTCCGCTCCGACGACGCTCACGGACCTCAAACGGTCGAACCGGCCAGGGACATCGCTCAACGGACGGACCTTCACTTCACCCTTCACCCCGAAGGGCCGTTCGATTCTGCCGACCGTGACGCGATCGTCCTGCACGGTGACCACGGAATTACGCCCCTTTCTTCTTCGCCGTCTTCTCGGTTTCGAACTGCTTCCACACCCCGGACCGGCGCAACAGGGTCTTGACCGTCACCGTGGGCTGCGCGCCCTGGTGCAGCCATCGGAGTACGCGCTCTTGCTTGAGTTCCGGCAGCCCCGCCGGCTTGAGCGGATCGAAAATCCCCAAAATTTCCAGGAATCTTCCGTCGCGCGGCTTCCGTGAATCCGCAGCCACGACCCTATATAGAGGGCGCTTATGTCGCCCGGTTCTCGTCAATCGCAAATGAACAGCCACGGTGTCAGTCCTCCTTGTGAAATTAGCGAGCTATCTGGAATATCCGTCAGCCCGGTTGAGTGTCGATCTGGACGCTGCACCACTCCGGCAAGCGGCGCGTCACCTCGAGTTCAGCAGCTGCGCCAATTGGCGGCGCCCGCCCGCGCCCGTCAGCATCTTGGCGAGCTTGCGCGCAGAGAGAAACTGCTTGATCAGGCGGTTGACTTCCATCACGTTGGTCCCGCTCCCGCGTGCGATCCGCTTCTTGCGGCTCCCGTTGATGAGCGTATGGTCGCGCCGTTCCCGCCGGGTCATCGAGTCGATGATCGCGACCACGCGTTTCATCTCCCGTTCCGGCACCTGCCCCTCCATGGCCCCCCGGAGCTTCTGGCCTCCCGGCAGCATGCCCAGAATCTGATCCAACGATCCGAGCTTGTTGACCTGCGCCAACTGAGCGCGGAAATCCTCCAGCGTAAACGTGTTGCTCGTCAGCCGCTTCTGCGCCTCTTCCGCCTGCTCGCGCGTGAACGTTTCCTGCGCCTTCTCGATCAGGGACAGCACGTCGCCCATCCCGAGAATGCGGGAAGCCATGCGGTCCGGATGAAACAGCTCCAGCGCATCGAGCTTCTCTCCCACGCCGAGGAACTTGATCGGCTGGCCGGTCACCGCGCGGATGGACAGCACGGCGCCGCCACGCGCATCACCTTCCACTTTGGTGAGGATGATGCCCGTCACCCCGACGCGCTGGTGAAACTGCGTGGCCATGTTGACGGCATCCTGCCCGGTCATCGCATCGGCGACCAGCAGTACTTCGTGGGGTTGCACCGCAGCTTTCACCGCCACGAGTTCGCCCATCAATTCATCGTCGACATGCAGGCGGCCGCCCGTATCCAGCACGACTACGTCGAAACCCTGGTCCATCCCGCGCCGGACGCCGTCCTTGCAGATGCGTACGACGTCGGCCTGCGAAGCGCCGACCTGATCCTGCCGGTGCACTTCGACCAGGAGATCGCGTCCCAAGGACGCCAATTGATCGCCGGCGGCGGGGCGTCGCGGGTCCGCCGCAACCAGCAGCACGCGCCGGCCTTGCTGTTTGAAAAACCGAGCCAGCTTGCCGCAGGTCGTGGTCTTGCCCGCCCCCTGCAATCCGACCATCATGACGACGGTCGGCGGCGCCGATGCAAGTGCAAGCCCGGCCTTCTCCCCGCCCATCATGGCGCGGAGCTCGTCCCAGACCACTTTGACGACCTGGTGGCCCGGCGTCAGGCTCTGCAATACTTCCTGGCCGACGGCCTTCTTGCCGACCCGATCGACGAAGTCCTTGACGATCTTGAAATTGACGTCCGCTTCGAGCAGCGCCAGGCGGACTTCCTTCATGGCGTCCGCAATGTTCTGCTCGGTCAACACACCGGAGCCGCGGAGCTTCTTCAGGATCTTTTCGAATTTTTCGCTGAGCGCGTCGAGCATATCGTCCCAAAGAAAAAGGCAATCGAAGCCACTGTATCCAGATCTCCGATCGCCTCGAAAAATCTAGCAAAAGAGCATCGGGCAGTCTAATGAACCGCCCCGGTGAAGTCAAGGGATCGACACCAGCATTTTGTTGACATGCCCAGGACCTTTCGCTATGGTCCTGAACATGAATCGCTGAGTGTCCTCAACGGGTTATGAGGTCGTGATCGTGAGAAAATCGCCCTGGGTTCTACTCATCTTTCTGCTCATCGGTGGACTCTTGGGCGGGATTCTGGGAGAGATTCTCCGGGCAATGGCGCCGCAAGGCACCATTCAAGCCATTTTCGCGACCAATTTTACTCCGGGGATCAGCCCGCCTCTGACGATCGATCTGATCCTGATCAAGCTGACGCTGGGCTTCAGCCTGAAGATCAGCCTGCTGAGTCTCCTGGGCATGTTTCTCGGGGTCTACCTCTACAAGAACGTCTGAACCGGCGCTAGCTCCCGGACTTCAATTCCAGATCTCTGAGCTTCAGGGCACGGATTCGGTTTCTGAGGACGGCGGCCCGTTCGAACTCCAGCAGCTTGGCCGCCTCTTTCATTTCTTGCTCCAACCGCTGAATCAATCCGGAGTCCTGAGACTCCTCCCCATAGGACGACTCCGCATCCGCCGCAAGCTCCAATTGCACCGGGTCCGGCTCGACGCCGGGATACTCGAGCACCGGGATGCCCTTTCTGATTGAAGTCGGCTCGATGCCGTACAGCTCGTTATAGTCGCGTTGAATCTTGCGCCGTCGCGCAGTCTCGTCCATTGCGGCCTGCATGGAGTCGGTGACCGAGTCGCCGTAGAAAATCACCCGCCCGCGTACGTTCCGGGCGGCCCGTCCGGCCGTCTGCACGAGCGAACGATACGACCGCAGATACCCTTCCTTGTCCGCATCCAGGATCGCCACCAGACTGACCTCGGGAAGGTCGAGTCCTTCGCGCAGCAGATTGATCCCCACCAGCACGTCGAACTGTCCGCGTCGGAGATCCCGGACGATCTCGGCCCGCTCCAGGGTCTTGATGTCCGAGTGTAGATAGCGCACCTTGATCCCCAACTCGTGATAGTACTCGGTCAGGTCCTCGGCCATGCGCTTGGTGAGGGTCGTGACCAACACGCGCCCTCCCTCGGCCGTCTCTCTCCGGACTTCCTCCAGGAGATGATCGACCTGCCCCTTGGCCGGATGGAGTTCGATGACCGGATCGAGCAGCCCGGTGGGCCTGATGATCTGCTCGACGACCTCGCCCTTCACATGTTCGAGCTCGTAGGGACCGGGCGTCGCCGACACATAAACGACCTGGTTCACCACGCGCTCGAACTCGTGAAACTTCAGCGGCCGGTTGTCCACCGCCGAGGGCAGCCGGAATCCATAATCCACCAACGTCCGCTTTCGCGAATAGTCCCCTTCGTACATCCCGCCGACCTGGGGCACCGTCGCGTGGGATTCGTCGATGATGAGCAGAAAATCCTTCGGGAAATAGTCGATCAATGTCGGAGGCGCTTCGCCGGCGGCCCGTCCGCTCAGGTGCCGGGAATAGTTTTCGATCCCGTGGCAATAGCCCATTGCGCGAATCATTTCGAGGTCGAACTTGGTACGCTGCGCGATGCGCTGCGCTTCGACGAGCTGGTTCTGCCGCTTGAAAAAGGCCACCCGCTCGTCGAGTTCGTCTTCGATGCCCGTGATCGCCCGTTCGTACCGGTCGGGCGCGATCAAATAGTGCGTGTTCGGATAGACGGCGATCTTGGGCAGCTTGCCGAGCGACTTGCCGGTCAACGGATCGATCCGATGGATGGCGTCCACGACGTCCCCGAACAGTTCGACCCGGACGGAGCTGGCCTCCTGCGATGCAGGAAAAATCTCGATGACGTCGCCGCGCGCGCGAAACGTTCCGCGATGGAAGTCGATGTCGTTGCGGGCATACTGGATCTCCACGAGCTTGGCGAGAATCTTTTCGCGCCGGATCTCCATTCCTTCTTCGAGGTACAGAAGCATGTCGTGATAGACCTCGGGCGAACCCAGCCCGTAGATGCAGGACACCGACGACACGATCAGCACGTCGTTGCGTTGCAGCAGCGACGTCGTCGCCGCATGCCGCATCTGATCGATGGCGTCGTTGATCGAGGAGTCCTTGGCGATGTACGTGTCAGTCTGGGGGATATAGGCTTCGGGCTGGTAATAATCGTAATAGCTGATGAAGTATTCGACGGCGTTGTGCGGAAAGAACTGCTTGAACTCTTGATACAGCTGACCCGCCAGGGTCTTGTTATGGACCAGGACGAGCGTGGGCTTCTGGACCCGTTCGACCACGTTGGCCATCGTGAAGGTCTTGCCCGACCCGGTGACGCCGAGCAACGCCTGATGCCGGCGTCCGGATAGGACGCCGGACGCCAGTTTGTCGATAGCCTGACCCTGGTCTCCGCACGGCTTGAACGAAGCCTCGAGTTGGAACTGCGGCATCGGTACCTCTCAGGCCGTTACTCTAACAGGATGTTGAAAACGTCCGCCAGCGGCGTTCTCGCATCGTTAGAGCCTCAACGTACACCCGGGTAAATAGCCGCGCGTCGCCTCGAGATTGGCTCACGCCGCGGCTGCCGGACGTGGCGCGGCGGTCAGCGTCCGAATCCGCTCGAGCGGGCCCGCAACATGCCGTAGCCGCTGGCAATGCTGGCTGCCGGCACGTTCTGCCGCAGGCTCACCCGGATCGACGTGCCTTCGAGCTCGAAGTCGAGCTCGGTGCCCGGCTTGATGCCCAGCCCGCGGCGGATGGCGGCCGGAATGACGACCTGGCCCTTTTCAGAAACGGTGACGGTGGCCACGACAACCTCTTACCTGGTAAGACGAAAAACAGTGTAGCGATAAAATGCCGGGGATGAAAGTACGCACCCGGTTCGCCCCGTCCCCCACGGGCTTCATCCACCTCGGCAACATCCGTTCGGCCCTGTACCCCTGGGCCTTTGCCCGCTCGCAGGGCGGCACCTTCATCCTGCGCATCGAAGACACCGACCTGGAGCGCTCTTCGCAGGCCGCCGTGGACGTGATCATCGAGGGCATGCGCTGGCTGGGCCTGGACGCCGACGAAGGCCCGTTCTACCAGATGCAGCGCATGGACCGGTACCGCGAAGTGCTGGCCCAGATGAAGGAAAAGGGCCTGGTCTACCCCTGCTACATGAGCGTGGCCGAGCTCGACGCGCTGCGCGAACGCCAGATGGCCAGCAAGGAAAAGCCGCGCTACGACGGCACCTGGCGGCCCGAGCCCGGCAAGACCTTGCCGCCCGTGCCCGCCGGCGTGCAGCCGGTGCTGCGCTTCAAGAACCCGCTGGACGGCGTGGTGGCCTGGGACGACAAGGTGAAGGGCCGCATCGAGATCAGCAACCACGAGCTGGACGACCTGGTGATCGCCCGGCCCGACGGCACGCCCACCTACAACTTCTGCGTGGTGGTGGACGACATCGACATGGCCATCA
>DAOLIU010000050.1:0-18859 GCA_035328385.1 Nitrospira sp.
CCCCCCATGTCCCGGCCATGCGTGCAGCAGTGCAACGAGCAACATGGCACCCCCCCAGCATTTGTAATTCATTCCGCATACGCGCATACGCATGACCCCCTTGGTTAGGGGGCCATGCCGATGCGGACTCTTTCCCGAATCTCAGACGGCTCGCAGCTTACGCCGAGCCATAGTCGCGATCCCCATAAGCCCCGACGCCATCAAGTACGCTGCGGCGGGCAAGGGCACAGGTGCCACAGGACCCACATCGAGGGAGAGCTGGTCCAGGCTCACGCTGGAGCCGATGGCATTCCATTTCAGAAGGAACGAGGAGGAACTTGGCACGTTCAACCAGGACACGATGCCCTCGGTCTCAACGCTTGTCTGTCCGGCGAAGCTGCCGACTTCGTTGAACAGCTCCGTGTATGTGCCCGTTATGCCGTTCAGTGTGAAGTTGGTGAACGCACTTTTGAGCGTGCTGTCGTAGTTGCCCAGCGATGCAAGGCGCAGATAGACGTTACGCGGTCCGCCGGCGACATTGCCGGCGGTGAAGTCGAACGCCGTCGGCGCGGCAAAACTATAGATGTTGCCGCCGGTGAGGAACGCGGCGCCGGTCGTTTCCGTCACGTTGTAGGTGCCGCCTCCGAAGTTGCCGACGTCAGGAGTGGTGTCCACGATATTCGCCCCCCCTCCGTCGTTGTTGAAGACGTTCCACTCGGCGTACAAACTTCCGGGTGTGCTTCCTCGCGTCCACCCCGATGGCGTGAAGGACGAATCCCACACGGCTGTCGTCGCATGCGCCGCCTGACCGGCGGCCAGCACAAGACCCAGGCCGAGGATGCAGCCTGTGAATGTTGACTTCGTACGATTCATTGCAAATACCCCTTTCACTGGTTAGCCCTCACCGCCTCACCCGCAGAGGCCAGAGAAAGCCGGCATCGGTTCGACAGAAGGCAGCGGTCCCACACCGCCTGCCATGTGCTTTGTGAAGAATATTTGGGTTTCCTCCTTTCTTTATCGCCTCTGGATGCCAGGGGCGGTGATACATGCGCATCGGCATGGCTCCTCTTTAGGAAGGGCCGCACCGATGTGCGGCTCGTTCTCAAGCTTTAGACGGCTCGCTGCTTACGCCGAGCCATCGCCGCTATTCCTGCAAGCCCCGACGCCATCAAGTACGCTGCGGCCGGCAAGGGTACGGCGGCCACCGGACCCACATCGAGGGAGAGCTGATCCAGGCTTACGTTGAGAGCGACGGCATTCCACTTCAGCAGAAACGAGGAGGTGTCCGGCACGTTGAGCCAGGAGATAAGCGCCTCCACCTCCCTGCTTCCCGAGCCGCCCCCGGCTGCCGCGCTGAACAGCTCCTGATACGTGCCGGCTGTGCCGTTCAGGGTGAAGTCGGTGAACGATTGATTGAGCGTGGTATCGAAGGCGCCCAGCGATCCGATTCGCAGATAGACGTCACGCGATCCACCGGCCACATTGCCGACGGTGAAGTCGAACGCCATCGGGGAGCTGCTGCCGGGTGCGCCGCTCTTGTGGATGTTGCCGTTGCTGAGGATGGGCGCGGTGCCGGTCGTTTCCAGCAGGCTGTAAGTGCCGCCGCCGAAGTTGGCGACATCGGGATTGGTGAGCGATGGAAGAGGAGCAGGCGTCTGCGGACCAAATGTGTTCCACTCGGCGTACAGACTTCCCGGCGTACTTTGTCGCGTCCAGTCCGAAGGCGCCCAGGACGCATCCCAAGCACCGCCCGTGGCGTACGCCGGCTGGCCGGCTGCGAGTAAGAGTCCCAGGCTGAGGATGCAGCCTGTGAACGTTGACTTCGTACGATTCATTGCAAATACCCCTTTCACTGGTTAGCCCTCACCGCCTCACCCGCAGAGGCCGGAGAAAAGCCGATCGGTTCAACGGAACGCAGCGGTCCCACACCGCCTGCCTTGTACGTCCTGATCCTCATTTACTGCTGCTTCTGGAACGCCAGGGCAGTCGACTACAAAGCGATACTGCCTGCCGCAATGGATAATGACCTCTTTTTGTCCGCGCTTGAGGAGACGGATCTCCACCCGCATCTCCGCGAAGCCGTCATGGGTCATGAGCTCGTCGTACAGCGCGGAAAGGCGCGACTTGACTTCTGCGTTATGGACGTGTGTTGACATCTTCAATGTTCATCCTTGGCCCGCTTCGCTTCGTCTCGGCGCGCGGCCGTCATGCATCATGACTCCTAGGGATGGACGTATGCGGATTGCTGGTTCTTGGACGTGGCGAGTTCAGCCGTCATGCGTGTCAGGCCGTCTTCCAGCCAACGCGTCAACACCGGATCGACCAGTCCCTTTTCGTTGATCTCATAGGTCAACCCGTGGAGCATCTTCTTGTAGGGGCCCGAGCCGTAGAGCCGGTTCGCAATGACGAGCACACGCCCGTGTTTTCCGGCTTCCTCGATCGCCGCGCGGACTTCCGCGACCGCTTTCTCCCGTTGCTTTGGCCAGTCTTCGCGGACGGTCAACGCTTTGACGGTCTTGAGTTTGGCGCAGTGCGGATCTTGTCGAAGGCGGTCGATGTTTTGATTCATCACCGCGAGCCATTTGTCGTTGCCTTCGTCGGTGGCCTCACCGTGCGCCAACAGCAACACGGTTTCGCTGGCCGGGTCTTTGCTCAGCTCGGCGATGCGTTTGTGCAGAACCTGCGCAATGTCCGGGTTCTGCTCATAACCGCCGAAGGTGGAAAAGAGCGCCGCGGTTCTCACTTGATGCGGAGCGGCGGCGTGGTGATCGTGCCCGCCGCCGTGTCCGGCGACCGGAGGATGATCGCTCAGGCCGAGAATGTAGTCCGTGAGCGGCTTCATTTGATGATCCAAGGCATACATCCGTACGAATACGACGCGTCTGATGCCGCGCTGTTCCAGCCGTGAGACAGCCTCCTGAATGATCTGCGGGTCGCCCATGCCGTAGGCCATTTCGATGGGATATTTGGCCATGAGCGGCTTGATGGTCGTTTCGACCGCGTCGTTCCAAGGCTGGGTGGATCCGTGCGGCATGATCACGACGCCGATTTCTCCTGCCGCGGCCGGAGTCTCCCTGTTCGCGGTTTTCTTCAGCCAGAACAGCGCGTTCGGATGCGGCAGCAGTTCGTTGGGCTTGTAGATGACTTGCGTTTGCTTGAATTCGGAATCCAGCCAACTCGTCAGCGACATCGCATGATCGAACTTGGGACCGATAAAGGCCGGAACGAGCAGCGTGCGGCCCTGTTTGGCCATCTGGGACAGGAGATGAGCTTTGATCTCTTTGTTCTTTTGCTCAGCTTCTTTCGCTTCCCGGTCGTAGTAAATGACGACCTCCGCGTCACGAAACGTTTTGTAGCGCTTGACGTAGGCTAACAGTTTGTCCAAGTCGGCTTTCAACGCTTTGTCGCTGGCGTCGTCCGTCGCGCCGGTGCCGACGAGAATCAGCCGTTCCGACTCGGGACGCTCGCTCAGTGCCTCGACGCGGTCCAGGATGATCTGGCCGGTGAGATAGTCCTGCCCCATGGCCGGGGCCCACCGCAGGGGAAGGCCCCCCGTGTAAGCGGGAACGAGCGGCTTGACGCGTTTGAGGAGCGAGTCGGCCTCGGAGAGAAACAGAGGGATCGCCACGATCTCGGTGGCCCCGGCTTGTTTCAGTTCCTGAGCCGCACGGGTCAGGTACGCGGCGTATTCGCCCTCCACTCCGGTGTAGTCTCGCCCGACCAGGCCGAGCGCGGCCGGATAGGATTTTTTGAATTCATCCACGAGCGATCGGATTTCCTGATTTCCGAGAAAGCCGCGGTCGGGAGCGACGACGAGAAATCCGACCTTTTCCGGTGCTGCAGAGACGATTGGAATCCAGCCGGCAAAGAACACCACCGGTGTGAACAGTAACCATAGGCGCATCATGGGATACCTTCCTTTCGTCAACGTTCGGATCGATACTGAATGGGCACCATCACCGCCACTTGCGGCTTCCCGATGTCGCGCTGCAGGTGAATCGGGAAGGCCCGGTGCATCAATTGGATCGCTTCGTCATCGAGGATTTCGTATCCGGAACTTTCGACCACCCGTGCATCCAGCAAGCTGCCGTCGTCCTTGATCGTGGCTCGGACGACCACGCGCCCCCCCCAACCCTGCACACGGGCTAGATGCGGATAGGTTTTCAGACTTTCGACACGCCGTCGCAGCGTAGCCATCAGCCAGCTGTAGTCCGACCGCAATGAAGATGTTCGTGCACCGGTAGAGGGGTGATTCGTGCCGGCGGTTGTGGCCAGTGCATCGGCGGGGCCGGGAGTCTGCTGCGCTGAATCGGCCGAATGGGCGGTAGCATGCGTCGATGGGGGAGAAGGCTGGTCCTTTGCGTCTGCCTGATCATGATTGAGGGCCTGGGGCGTGGAGGGATCAGTTGATGGAGGATCGGTGAGATTGTCGACAGTATCGGCTTCAATCTGAGCTTGCAGGGGCTCGTGCTGGGCAGGAGGACTGGGCTGATCCACCTGAGCCGACAGCGTTGGGAGAGCTTCCTCGCTCGCGGATGCCGGGACTGGATGCGGTTGCGTGACAGGCTGTGGCGTGTCCAGAGTCGGTTCGTGAGTATTCGCCGTCGTCCGGGCGATTTCCTGCCGTGCCGGTGTAATCCTAGAGGGGGTGTCGAGGGGGTGGACAGTCGGCGTGGGAGTATCCGGCATTGGGGTATCAAGCAGCTCACTCGTCGGTGTGTGAGCCAGCGCGGCGGCGGAAAGGGCCTCCAGCTCAGCCAATGCAGGATCGAGCAATTGGCTGTCCGTTGACTGCCCCGGCTCGGATGCAGGCGATGCCTCCGCTTCAACCAAGAGAAAATCGAGTCGGGGAGGAGGAGGGGGCGGGACTTTGGCAGGCAAGCCGCGGAGAAGACCGATGGTGCCGGCCATGGCGACGGCATGGATGCAGAATGAAATGGTCCATGCCCTGAACGAAAAACGATGCGATGGCGCGGCGGCGATATTCACGATGATGATCGTCCGGAGCGCCGAACCTGTCGCGATGACCAATAGCCATTGACCGGATCGGCATGTTTCTTTGCCAGGCCGTGTGTGACGACGGCAGGGGAGGCCACGAGCCGCACCGGCCTGTTCCGATGGCCGGCTTGCTTGTTACGTATGACAGGTATCGTTTCATCCGACGTCTGGTTGACCACGAGCTTGACGCCCACGCTTCGAATTGTCTCGATGGTTTGGCGGCGAGTCTGATCACGCTCCAGCAGGCGGCGGAGCCAGAAAATATGGACGTCGAGGGTATGGGCCTCGACGGTATATCCCGCGCCCCAGATGTGGTCACACAACTCCTGCCGGCGGAACACGATGCCGGGGGATTCCATCAAGTACTTGAGTAGCTTGAACTGCACCGGAGGAAGATGGTTGGCCTTTCCGGCGACTCGCACTTCATACCGATCGATATCGAGTTCGACTTGTCCAACGCGAATGACTGCAGGAATCTTGCGCAGCCATGCCGATCGCCGGAGCAACGCGCGGACTTTCGCCGCCAGTAAGCGAGCGTTCTCTTCATAGACATGAGTGCTATCCATTCCATGGTCGAGGTCGCCGATGCAGGTTTCATCGGTCAGGCCCGAGCCGGCCGGCACAATCGTCATCATCGGAACGGTCTGGAAGAGGGGAAACTGCCGCAACGCCTGCCACCCAGGCAGACGCCGATCCACCAGGATCAAGGAAGGCGGTTGTCGATCCGCCATCGTGCCGGCTTCTACAGTGCTTGGCACGGATTCCATCCCATAGCCATAGCGGACGAATTGAGTCGCCAGGCTCTGTGCAAACCGCACGTCCTCCGAAACGAACAGCAGGTAGCCGGGAAGCGGAAGACGTGACGCTTCAACCTGGACAGAAGGCCGCACCGGTGATGTTGGGGCGGCGTATGTTTCATGTGTGGCGCGGGGTCCCTCCAATAGAGTGAGCCTGCACCGCAATGGCGTCAGTCGCGGCACGCCAGAATCGTTCGTCGCTGAAATGTGCGTCATGCTGATTTTGAGACCAACTATCGAAATCATGTATCTCATCGCCGAACATCCTGTATATGTTCGGTGACCCGATGGAGATGTTTTCTTTCCGGAAGACGGGACGGGGATCGGAATGGATAGGAGAGTCGGGATTACCGGCCGGGAGCACGCAGCGCAGAGGTGACCGTGATCCGTGCGGCTCGCCATGCGGGAGGAAGCCCACCAAGCAAGCTGATACCGATTGCAAAGCACAAGGCGATGAGGACGGACGCGGGAGTCAGCGTCAGACGAAAGGCCAGCTCGGAGAATGTGCTCCAGTTCATGGTCGAGAGCGTGATGAATTGCAGTGCCACGCCCCCTCCGATCGCGAGCAACCCGGCCAATGCTCCCAATAGAACGGACTCGAACAGAAACACGGTGAGGATGTTGCGGCGGGTAAACCCCAAGGCGCGGAGCATGCCGATTTCTCCGATCCGGGACGCGACCGCGCCGTACATCGTCATCGTACCACCCAACATCGCGCCCACGGCGAAGATGGAAGTGACCGTCAAACCGAGAAGGCGGATGAACGTGGCGATCGTCACCGATTTCTCGCGATAGTAATCACGCTCGCGCTTGACTTGTAGCAGCAGCCTGGTATCGGTGCCTATGGCGCCGTCGATCTGCTGGAACGCGTCCGATTTGGACAGACGAAGCGTGAGTGAAGAATAGGACTCCCGCCCGTAGGCCGCCATCAGTTGGTCGGCGTCTCCCCAGATTTCGGAATCGAAGGCGGTGCCCTGCGCGTCGAGGATGCCGACGACGAGCCACTCACGCGCGCCGATTCGAAGATGCGAGCCGGTTCCGTTCGGAAGAAACCGTTTGGCGATGTGAGCGCCGATCACGATCTCGGTCGTGCCCGGTTGCCATTGCCGTCCCTGCGTGAGCCTGATCTGATGGCGCAATGCAAACGCGTCAGGTTGAGTTCCCCGAACGGTAACATTCACCGGAGTATCCGCGCCGTGCTTGGCAAGGCTGACCAAGACGACCAGCTCGGGAATCGCCAGCGGTTTTCCGTCCGCAGTCTGCGCAATGCCCGGAAGCGAGCGTATGACGTAGGCCTGGTCGCGATAAATCCCGCTGGCGATCTCCGTCGTGGCCCCTTTTCGCAGGAGCAGAATGTTGTCCGCCGAGCCGCTTTCAATCAGCGCCTTGTTCAATCCGGTTCCCATCATGAGCACGGCCAGGAGGACCAGGCTGACCAAGGCCAATCCGACGATGGTCGAGACGGTGGTGCTGCTGCGAACCCACACGTTTCGGATGCTATAGGACCATAACAGAGCCATCGATCGGGTCTTATCCAATATGACGGAGATCCTGGGCGACCTTCGCGCGCAACACGGCGGTGATGGGAATGGTTGATGCACAGACCGCGATGCACAGGGTGACGGACGCGCTCAAGACCAAGACGCTCGGATGCAGGTCCAGATGTGGAAACAGATTGCCCAGCTTGGCTGCGACGAACGACGCATACAGGTGATTGGCCGGAACGGTGAGCGCCATGCCGAGGGCCGCTCCCAGTCCCGCGATGAAGAGCGCTTCCCCTATCACGAGGGTCACGAGATGAGACGAACGGAATCCAAGCGTTCGCAGGACGGCCAGCTCTCTCGTTCGTTCGCGCACGGCCATCACCAGCGTATTGGCCAGGACCAGCAGCGTGATGGCGTTCAGCGCGATCGCCAGCACTTTCAACGCACCGATGATGGCACCTGACATCGCGACAAACCCCATCTGAAACGCCTGCTCGGTTTCCGTCCTGGTCTCCGCCGTCGAATTGGCGAATGCGCCGTCGACCGATCGGGCGATGAATCCCGCGCGAGCCGGATCCGCGATGCGAAGGACGTACCACCCCACGGTGCCGGCGCGATCAGGATCCAATTGCTGCCGGTGCTCGTTCATATGATCCCAACGGATCAACATCCATGTTTCGTCGCTGGATGCCTCGCTTCCACGGTAAATGCCCCGGACGACGAATTCCCAGTCCCCGGGATAGAGGGTCCCCTTGAGGGGGATGACGTCACCGACCTTCCATCCATACTGTGCCGCCAGGCGGCGGCCGATGAGACAACCACGCCGGTCGCTCAAAAAGGCTTGACGCTCGTCGCTTGTGACCAATACTTCCGCATGGAGATCGAGGAAAGAGGCTGGATCGATCGCGAATTGCGGGAAAAAACCCTTGGCGTCCCGATAGACGCCTCCGAACCAATTGGCGTACGTCACGCCGGTGACTCCCTCCATGGACGCAAGACGATCCCGATAGGCGAGCGGAAGATGGATGGAGAGCGACGCGGCGTGACGGACGATCAGTCTGTTGGGAACGGACGCTTCGACGCCGGCATACCAGGCGCGAACGGTCGTGACGATGAGGTTGAACGCCAGGATGACGGTGGCGATGCCGAACGCCGTCAACGACACGCGTGAAAGATGCCGCCGAAGATTACGCGTGATCAACGTGCCGAGCGTCATCCGTCACTCCTCTCCCTTTGTCGAAATGGAGAATGTCCTGTGCATAACCGGCCGCCCGCGGATCGTGCGTGACCATTAAAATTGTTTTCTTCAGCTGTTGATGCAGGCGGGTCAGTAGTCCCATGACGGCTTCGGCTGAATCGCGGTCGAGATTGCCGGTCGGCTCATCCGCGAGGAGAATGGTTGGATCGCTGACGATGGCACGGGCAATGCCCACGCGCTGTTCCTGTCCTCCGGACAACTGGCGAGGATAGTGTTGCATCCGGTCCCCCAAGCCCACGAGCCCCAGTGCCGCTTGCACATGCTTGGACCGCTCCCGCTTGGCGAGCTTGCTGAGCAAGAGCGGGAGCTCCACATTTTCCGCCGCCGTCAAGACCGGGATCAGATTGTAAAATTGGAACACGAACCCGATATGCCTGGCACGCCACCGGGCCAGGTCTGCGTCGCGCTGAGTAGAAACCGTGAGGCCGGCGGCGTGGATTGAGCCCCGGTCCGGGCGGTCGAGTCCGGCGATCAGATTCAGGATCGTGGTCTTGCCGGATCCCGACGGCCCCATAATGGCGAGAAACGTTCCTGCCGGAACCGACAGGCTGAAATCGTGAAGGATGGGCACCTCTTGTTCACCGCGGAAATACGATTTGGAGACTCGGCGGAACTCGATCGCGGGCTGATCCATCAATCCTCCTAGGGAGTGGCTCGGGCTCGAACCTTGGCACCGGATGTGAGCGAAGGGGAGGGGGCGAGGATCACGTTGGCCGAAGCCGGCACCGCCCCTCGAATTTCGCTTTCTCCTCCGCGTTGCTCCACCTCTTCAACGGACACTTCTCTGACGACCTCATCCTCGAGCACGTAGACGACGGTGCGACCGTTGATGCGCAGCAACGACGAGGAAGGAACGAAGACCCGTGATGCGCCCGATGCAGACGGTCGCGCCGGCGGGACGAACGAGACGTTCGCGCTCATTTCCGGGAGCACGCGATCGTCACGCTCGTTGAAGCGGATCTTGACGAGAACCGTTCCTTTGGACCGATCGGCCGTCGGGACGACCTGTTCGACGGTTCCCGGATACTGTTTGCCGGGAACGGCGTGCACCACGATACCTGCGGGCTGTCCGTGCGAGATTCCGGCAAGGGAGGATTCCGAGACCTCGGCCTCGACCGCCAAAGAGGCCATGTCGGCGATCAGAACCACTGCGCCGCGCGAATTTACGGAACTGGCCATGGGCGCGACCACCTCTCCGATTTCGGCGAACTTTTTGAGCACGACGCCGTCGAACGGCGCTCGAATCAGCGTGTTCTCCAGCATGACGTCGGCGGTCTGAACGTCGGCTTCGGCGGCCGTGATGGCGGCCGACGAGGAACGCACCGCCGCTTCGGCCCGGCGGAGGCGGTTGACGGCCGTATCGAACTCAGCTTGAGAGATGAATTGTTGCGGAAGTAACGCCGTTGCCCGCGCATGGCTCAGTTGCGCGTCGCGAAGCTCCGCGCGCGCGTTGGCCAGTGCCGCTTTGGCGACATCCAACCGCGCCAGCGCCTGGTGCTGGACTGCTTGCACATCGTCCTGCTGGACCCGCGCAATGACCTCTCCCGTCTTGACACGGCTTCCCACGGTCGCGCCCAAGTATTCCAACCGGCCGGTCCCCTTCGAAGCCACCGATGCTTGTCGCTGCGCGACCACGTATCCGCTCGCGCTCAACAGGGATGCGGGAGCCGTATTGTCGGTGACACGAACCGGCGCCGTATCGACTTCCGGCGGCGCTAGGGAAAAAAGGTCGGACCAGTACATCAGAATTGCGACGGTACAGACCATCGCGGCCGCGACCGCCCATGTGAGCCAAGACCGCCGACGGGGATGCATGTGCGGCGGTTCGTCCCGCGGCAAGGTAAGAACAGATACATCGGCATCGCGCAGAGGTGAACCGGTCATCGATGTCCTTCAAGTGCATGACGTTGGCGCAGGTCGCGCCGTGCTCGAAAGCGGACCGGAGATTGGCCGGTCGCTCGTTTGAAAAAGTGGCTGAAGGCCGATTGATCGCTGAAACCGAGTGCCGCCGCGATATCGACGACGCTCTTGTCCGTGGTGGACAGGAGGAAGGTGGCCTTTTCCAGCCGTCGATGCTTGAGGTATTCCGAGAACGGTTCGCCCATCGTGCTGTGGAACAAGTCCGAGCAGTATTTTTCCGAATATCCGAGGAATTGGGACAGGAGCTTGAGCGTCACCCCCCGATGGATGTTATCGCTGATGAAGTGGCGAATTTTTGCCGGCAGGCTCTCGGTATCGGGGAGGGCTTCCCGATTCGGGGTCACGGCATTGGTCAAGTTGAAGAGCTCGCAGATCGTTTGCAGGAACTCCTGTTCGGTTTCCGCCTGCGAAAGGCGCATGGCCCATTGAGGAGCCCGCCGGCGCAGCTCGGCCGTGATATCGTGAAGCCGGTTCTGTTGAATCATGGAGTGCGCCGGTCTGGTCATGCGGGCAACGTTTCTCTTGACGGTGTCAGAGTTCAATTCGACCTCTATATCAGAGCATGCGCGGAGGTTCTCCCTTGATTGACTTGAAGGAGATGTACACGACGCGCCTGCAGCGCTTACATTTGATCTCGACTCCGTTGGAATGCCATCGCGCGAGCAATTGCCCGCAGAGGCAGCGAATGTCACGATCACCCGGGATGATTTGATCTTGTAGTCCCACAGAAGACGCTCCTCTACGATGATCCCATCACGATCTTCACCGGCAGCCGCGCAGCTTGTTGCATGTTCCCGTGGCCCATGTGTTTGTCCGGATACCGGATCGGCCTCTTAGAAAAACAAGAGCCCAGATCACCGTCGTGATCTGGGCTCTGGGTTCAGGACCTCTAGCCCCATTCTACCTATTTCGCTGTTCGATGCAGTCGATATTTTTGATAACGATTATTAATATCGTAAGTGACCGGGCGCTGTCAAATCGTGCTCTGTCAGTCCATGAAACTCAAGCGGCGTTTAAGCTCATATCATGTTTGCCCACTTGGAATCACTACAACGGTTTCCATTCCGTCCTGTGGCTCTAGGGAGACGGGGAAAGACTCATTGCTCAATGAAGCGAGTGAAGTGCTCTCAAAGTAGCCTGATTTCAAAGTTTTGCACGCTCACCTGTCTTGCGCTCATGCTTTCGGCCGGATCTCTGGCTCCATTATTTTCCGGTCTACGAACATTCCCTCCCACCCGCCGTCCGTTTACAGTCAGGCTTCTTTGATCCGGGACGCGCAATCAAGGTCATGACTGAACCCAACTCCGAATCCAGTCCGCATCCGTTCAATGAATCGCAATTGTTCCACGCGTTTCACGCCTGCGTGAAAGAGTTGAAGTCGTTTCTTACCCGCCGCGTCGGATGTCCTGACGCTGCAGCGGACATCGTCCAGGACACGTATATCCGCCTGGCGATGAGAGGAGAGCGGCATCAACACACGAATCCACGCGCCCTGGTCTTCAGGGTCGCGGCAAATCTGGCGACCGACCATGCGCGACATGAACGCATTCGGGAAAAATTCGATGCCGGCAGCATCGACGACATCGCGGTCGCCTCGTCGGCTCCGGCTCCGGATGCGGCGATCGCGGCGCGGCAGGAAGACGTGCTGTTAAAACAGGCCATCGCCGCCTTGCCCGAGAAACGGCGGACGGTGTTTCTCTTGCGCATGTCGCAGGAATTGTCCTACGGGCAAATTGCCGAGCGACTGGGCATTTCGATCAGCGCGGTCGAAAAACACATGAGCAAGGCGATCATACATTGTCGGGGATATGTCGATGGGGAGCGAAGGTAAGCCATGGGTGAGGCTTTCATCGGGACGATCGTTGTATAAGGATAGGGATGGACGGCGCCTTGCTTGACATGCTCGACCCACGAACCCCTCAACGCCATCTCCAGGATCAGGCTGTCGCGTGGCTGGTCCGCCTGCAATCCGACCAAGTCACCGACGCGGATCGTGCCGGATTTGCCGTGTGGTATGCCGCGAGTGACGCGCATCGCGAAGCCTATTCCGAAGCGGAAATGTTCGTGAACAGGCTTCGCCGTCCGGCTCAGGACGTCTGGGATGAACAGCTTCTCGGGCGGTCTTCCGGATCAAGGGCATGGGTCGGGTGGTGGAAGCCGGTTGCCGCCTGCGTTCTGTTGTTGTCTCTCGCCTTTCTCTGGCATGCGTTCACTCTATCCTCTCCCGATGTTTTCAAGACGGCCAAAGGGGAGCATCGACGGTTCCAACTGGAGGACGGCTCGTCCGTCCTGCTCAATTCCAATACGACGATACGCGTGGCATTTACCGGACAGCGCCGAGAGATGGAGCTGGTAGCCGGTGAAGCGTTCTTCGTCGTCGCCAAGGACCCGGAGCGGCCGTTCGAGGTGCGTGCGGGCCTTGGGACGACGAGGGCGGTGGGCACCGAGTTCAACGTCAGGCTCCGCGAATCGACGGCCACCGTCACCGTCGTCGAAGGGGTCGTCCGCGTTTCACAACCGCCTCCGACCGATGGGGGGAAGTCCGACGAATCGTCGATCGAGGTTTCGCAGAATGAAGCCGTGAGCTACTCCCAAGCGGAGGGGATGGGAGCGCTGCGACGGAGCGATCCCGTGACGACCCTTGCCTGGCAGCGAGGGCAGATGGTCTTCAATAAGAGACCGCTGGCCGAAGTCATCGATGAACTGAATCAGCAATGGGACAGGCATGTCTTTGTGGCCGGTCCCAGGCTCCGGCAGCTCCCGGTGAACGGGGTGTTCGATATCCACGATCCCGACGCGGTGGTCCGTGCCGTCGAGCGAACATTCCATGTCCGCTCGCTGTCACTTCCGCTCAACGTCCTTGTCCTCTTCTAATCCCTTGCTTTCCAGAAGATAGACGAGCCCTCAAAAAAATCTTCCATGTCCGGTGCGGGTTCGAACGCTCCGACCGTTGTATCGCTATGAAACCGGTTTGTACCGATACCGCTTAAGGAGTGACTATGCAGCGTCCCATTGTCCGTACCTTTTTGGTTCTGTGCGGTCTGCTGGGCCCCACCGTGACAATGCTCGATCCTGTATCGATCGTTCACGCGCAGTCTCATGAAGCGGGTCAATTCCCCGCATCGACCGCGCATACCTTCAATATCGAAGCGCAACCGCTGGGCTCCGCCATCGCGGCTTTTGCCGCGGCGACGCGGTATCAAGTCCTGTATGGGGACGGCATTCGGCAGGATACGCCGAGCCAAGGGGTTCAGGGCTCTTTTACTCCCGAGGCCGCGCTCGACCATCTCCTTGAGGGAACCGGTGTCACCTACCGGTTCATCGATGCCACGACGTTCACATTGGAGCAAACATCGTCTCTGCCGGTAGCCGTGCCGCTGGCAGCCGTTGGAACGGCCGGGGCCGTCGTGGTTGCCGAGAATGCGTCGTCTGCATCTTCCGACGGTTCGGCCAATTCCAAACCCGTCAAGGTGCCGGAGGTCGTGGTGAAGGATGTGCGGGTACGCGACGATGCCGCGAATTATGTGGCGGAGGAATCCAATACGGCCACGCGCACCGATACGCCGATCATTCAAGTTCCCCAGTCCATCGCAGTCGTGACGCAAAATGTGATTCAGGACCAGCGGGCGGTTCGTGTCGAACAGGCGTTGCGCAACGTCAGCGGCGTCGCCCTGGGCGATGTCGGGCAGTCCGGGATCGCGGCCGACGTCGCCTACTGCCGAGGATTCCCATGCGGCTACTTCAAGAACTATCTCCGGAACGACGACCAGAATCAGGCGCTGACCTTCCGGGACGTGGCCAATATGCAGCGGATCGAAGTCCTGAAAGGGCCCGCCTCCGTGCTCTACGGAAGGAGCGAACCCGGAGGCATCGTCAATATTCTGACGAAACAGCCGCAGGCGGACCGGTACGCCTCCATCGACCAGATCATCGGAAGCTACAACTATTACCGCACCATGATCGACGTCACGGGGCCGCTCGACGAAGGCAAAAAATTGCTCTTTCGCGTGAACGGCGCTTACGAGAACACCGAGAGCTTCCGGGACGTCGTGCACGGCTTTCGCTACTTCGTCGCCCCGGTATTCACCTGGAAGGCGAGCAATCATACGACGATCACCGTCGAAGGCGAGTACATCCGGGATCGCCGGACTCCGGATTCCGGACTCCCGGCGATCGGAACCGGCCTGGCGCCGGTGCCGGACAGCCGCTTCTACGGCGAGCGGTTCGATACGTTGGCCTTCGAGGAGGGCCGTGCGGCCCTCGCCGTCCTGCACCAATTCAACGACGCCTGGCGCATCGAGAGCCGGTTCAGGGCCGACATGTCCACGGCGACAGCTTCCCGCACCGTTCCGCTCGCGGTTTTGGCCAATCAGTCGTTGGCCCGGTTCTTCTTCGATCAACTGGCTCCGATCTCCAGCTACTACTGGCGCAACGACGTCATCGGCAAACTCTCGACCGGCTCGATCAAACACGAAATCCTGACGGGCGCCGAACTCGGCCGACAATACGCGTCATACAACCAAGCCGCAGCACCGTTCGACACGATCAGTATCTTCAGCCCCGTCTACGGCCAAACCCCTGAGCCGAACTTGCAGAGAACGCCCTTCAGCCACAGCTTCGCGAACGCCCTGGGCGGCTACGTGCAGGATCAGATCTCCCTGCCGTACAATCTCCATCTGTTGGTCGGCGCGCGCGGCGATTACTTTTACCAACACAGCGGAGTCAGCGGCGTGGACACGAAGGCTGAAAACTATGCCTTCAGTCCCAGAGTCGGTCTGACCTACCAGCCGCTGGAGTCGCTTTCGGTCTACGCGAACTACACACGCTCGTTCCTGCCGAACTTCGGCCCGTTCGCCGCGGCAAGCAATCAGTTCGATCCGACAAGGGGCACGCAGTACGAAGCGGGAGTCAAGAGCGTCATCGTGCCCGGACGGCTGACGTCCACGCTGGCCGTCTATCGTATCGACAAGACAAACGTGCTTGCGCCCGACCCCGCCAACCCGCTCTTTTTCATCCAGACGGGCGCCCAGAGGAGCCAAGGAGTCGAGTTCGATCTGACCGCGCAGCTGGCGGAAGGGTGGAAGGTTATCGCGACGTACGCCTATACCGACGCGCGAGTGACGGAGGATACCAGAACCATCGTCGGCAACCGTTTGCCGTTGGTGGCTCGCAATACCGGAAGTTTCTGGACGACATACGATTTCCAGGTTGCTCCCTTGAAAGGAATCGGCGTCGGCGCGGGAATTTTTGCCGCCGGCGAGCGAGCCGGAGACTTGGCGAACTCGTTCGAGCTTCCGGGTTACGTGCGGACCGACGCGGCGCTGTATTATCGCAAGCCGGAGATCTTCCCGCGCACCAACCTGATCGCGCAGCTGAACGCGCAGAACCTGCTCAACCAGGACTATTTCTACAGCGGCGGACAGAGCCGCGCTTCGGCCGGGTTTCCGGGTGCGCCCCTGACTTTGCTCGGGTCGATCAAGTTGGAATTTTATTGAGGGGGACGCCGGGGTATGACCATCGACTCGTTCCGGCGCTGGTACTGGGTCCATAAATGGACCAGTCTGGTCTGCACGGTGTTCCTGCTTTTTCTCTGTCTGACCGGGTTGCCGTTGATATTCAGCGACGAGCTCCGTCTCTGGCTGGGTGAAGCGGTCGAGCCTCCCGAACATGCGGCCGGAACTGAGCCGGCCGTCTTGGATACGCTGGTCAAGGATGCGCGGTCTCGCCGGCCCGATGACTCCGTCAAGTTTCTCAATCGCGACGATGACGGTCCCGCCTGGTTTGTCGTCTTGGGAGACACCCCCGCCGCGCAGGACAATAGCGCCGTATTCATGTATGACTCGCGAACGGGCGAGTTCCTTCATTCCCTGCCGGTGAACGAGGGTGTCGTCAATCTTCTCTTTCGATTGCATGTCGACCTCTTGGTCGGATTGCCCGGAAGTCTCTTTCTGGGCGTGATGGGCCTGCTCTTCGTCGCCTCCATCGTGTCCGGCGTGGTCGTATACGGACCCTTCATGCGCAAGTTGCCCTTTGGGGTGGTGCGAAACGATCGTGGCCCGCGGCTGCGGTGGCTGGATCTGCACAATTTACTTGGGATCGTCACGGTGCTTTGGACGCTGGTCGTCGGTATGACCGGGGTGGTGAACACGCTGGATCGCCCTCTGCTGGGCTATTGGCAGATGACGGAGATCACCGAGATGATCGCGCCGTGGAAAGGCAAGACTCCGCCGGCCCGTATGAGGCCGGTGGACGACGCGGTCAGGGCTGCGGAGGCGGCGGTGCCGGACATGCTCGTCCGATTCATTGCATTCCCCGGAACTCCGTTTGCCGGCCCCAACCATTATATGGTGTTCATGCGCGGCGATATGCCGCTGACGGCCCGGCTGCTCAAACCGGTATTGGTCGACGCGGAGACGGGGCAGGTGAGCGACCGCCGGGACTTGCCCTGGTATCTGACCCTGCTGTTGGTCAGCCAGCCGTTGCATTTCGGCGATTATGGAGGCATGCCGCTCAAGATCCTCTGGGGCCTGTTGGATGCGATGACCATCGTCGTCCTCTGGAGCGGGCTCTATCTGTGGTGGAGAAAACGCCAGCAGACGGTGGAGGACATGATCGTCGTCGATCCCTCATGAAGTGTCTCACCGGAGCCCAAGGTGATGAACGGTTCGACCGACTTCTCCAGCCGGTCGTCGAGATCATGTCGACGACATCCGCAATCCGGCAGATGGATTCCGGTGATTGCGTTTGAACGATAAAGGCAGGGTGAAATCTCCGCGAGGATCGATCGATGAGTCGTCCGCTTTCAACCGGTCAAATCTGGGCCGTGCCGGTCGTCCTCGCTCTGCTCAGCGGGATCGGGCTGGTCGCCGCGCTTCTCGGCGACGGAATTTGGGACGTCGTCTCGTGGATCACGCTTGCCGCTCCGATCGTCCTCGTGTTGTGGCATGTCGGCCGATCCGGCTCGCGCGATTCGTCGATTGGCTGATTCCTCCGGCCACTCGTCACCCGGGTGATCCGTGCGGCTCCGCTGTCTCCGACGGCGTCCGGGCGGTCACTTCTCTTTCGTCTCCTGTAACTTCTTGGCTTCCTCCTCGGTGAATTGATGCCGGACCTTGTCGGGGGTCGTCTCGCCGAAATGCCGGAAGGCGGCATCCACCATGAGGGGAGCCACTTGCCCAAAATTTTTCGAATGGCTGAGGTTGGTCGTTTCCCCGCGCCAGAGCTCGACGATCGGTGCGGCGTTGCCGGATTTTTGGAGATCCACGACGACGACGATCAATTGATTGGTGTACATGCGCTGCCCCGACGCATCCTGCGATGGCCCGCTGGACATGCCGTAGCCGCTGCCGCCTGGGCTTCCCGGACCCATCCCGCCCATGTTCATGCCCGAATTGGCCGGCTTGCCGAGCGTGCCAGAGATGCCTTCATGAGTCGCGTAGGCGAGAAATACGCCGAGCTGCGCGGTCTTCTCGCTCGTTTTCTTGTATCCCATGCTGTCCATCTTGCCGGCAACCAATGCCGCGTACTCAGGGAATGCCTGATCCTTTTCAACCTCGGTCGTCGGAAGCACCACGTACGTGACGTGCGGAGGGATAGTCCCCGACTTCGTCGTTCCGGACGCGTCGACGACCACGGTTTGCGCACAGCCTGCACTCAGTAACAGGCCGCCCGAGAGCATAGATGCACAGAGCACATCCTTCATGTTGCGCCTCCGATCTTTGGTCTGCCACTGAACGGTTCAGTGGCGATGGATTCCGAACGGTCTCATGTATCTTCACCATCATATCCCCGTACGAGGTGATTTGTACTGTCGGCGATTTGGCGGTTTTCATCTTCTCAAAAAGGCATCCTGTCTCATTCGGCTCTAGTCCACGGTTGAGTCCTTCCGCTCTATCGGTAGATCCATATGGGGAAAACCCTTGCGAGAGATGGTGCTCGATCCAGCATGTCCGGCCGGCGAATTGATCGCCAAGTATCGGCAGATACGCGTCGGCATGCTTGGTGCTAACGACCGCCGCGTTCTGGTCGCGACAAAAAAACTCTCCACATGTGAGGAAGCAGGATCCTGTTCCGTCAAGAAGAAGGGCGGCAATGAAGGATGAACGGTCATCCATCCGACGGCAGCCGCCTACAACGAGCCGCGCGCAACGATGAATGGGACGGTGCGCAGGCGCCGACAATGTCCGACGAGATTCCGGTGCGATCCGTCGGGATAAGAGCTTCCGCGACTCATCGGTTTCGATTTCTCCGGTACGGCCCGTGTCAGTCGGAGTGATCGGAGCGGATGGAAGAGTGAGCTGAAAAAAACTCCGCGCAGATTCTTGCCGGTTCGGTGATGACGGGATCCCGTCATTCCACGCTCAGGGTGCGTCTACCGTTCGGAGGGAGTCAGGTGGCGTCAGGGCAGCATAGAGATGAGACGC
>DAOLIU010000051.1:0-18614 GCA_035328385.1 Nitrospira sp.
GGCGCGCTTGCAACGCAAGCGCGCCCGAAGATAGCCGGGATGCGGGGGATGGCAGCGCCCACCCAGAGGTTTCCTGGTCAATCGTTGAATCGATGGGGTGGATGTCGACGGCGTTCGATCAGGCTATTTCACGAGCCAGACGCGGTAGGTCTTGGCGGCGAGCGGCTTGGCGACTCTTAGCACGCCTGTCGCGCCGGGGTTCATGACATCGTCCCCGGAGGCGCTCCGTCTGGCGGGATAGCGTTCGGTGCGGATGAGGAATTTCTGGTCGTCATAGAAGTCCACCATGATGTCGGCCGTTTCGCGTAATCCACCTTGGTAGTTCGTGTTCAGCCAATCGAGGCGCCGCAGGGCTTGGTATTCGATCGAGATGGTGCCGTTGGCTTCATCGCGGACTGCGAGGATCTTGAGCGAGCGGTTTTGATCAAGGCTCTCGCTGCCGCTACCGGACGGCTCGCCCGCCAGTTGAGTTCGGATCGCTTTCACGCTTTCATCCACGACGAGCGTGCCGCGGACCCGGCAGGTCACGGTCTTGCCCCGTTGGAATTGCTCGAGGATTTGCTGGTCCTCGACGTACTTGGTCACGAGGTTGTTGGCGACCGCGCGCAGCAACGCCGAGTCGACGACATTGGCGGTCTGATCGCGATACAGAGGGGATTCGATTACGGCCAGTCTCCAGGCTTCACGGCAGGCCAGCGTCAGCGCATCCGACGGCGTCTCAGGTTCATGAAAAGTGTACCGATACTCGCCTGTCACCTCGGTTTTCTCTTGCGCGCCTTCCGCTGCAAAGTTGGTCAAGGGAGCCAGAAGCAGGAGGCCGAAGGCTCCTAACGTCGTCGCTTTCCGTGAGATCGCCATGGGACCCTCCTCCGCCGCCTGGACGAATGAGCACTCGCCAGTCCGCTCGAATACCGTGCCCATCCTACCATGGGGTATCGAGCAACATAAAGGCAGCCGGGATGGCCTTCACCTCTGGCAGTATGGATGTGAATCCGCTGGCAGCCAATGCGCACCGGTTATAAGGCCGCCTTCAGAGCTCGAACGGTAAGGGGACTGCAACCCTCGGCTCGATTATTTGCGAGCACATAGATAGGTTTGCCTTCCCGTATCGCCTGGTTGATGAGAACGATCGTATCCTGCCTCATGCGTGTCTGTTCCCGTACGATGCGGTTGTAGGGTTTGTAGCGCGCGACGGCCTTTTCGTACGCGAGGCCGAGCGGAGTCAGGAGCCGCAGAACGGCGAACGAAGCGGAAAAGCGCCGGTCCAATACTTGATGCTGACAGGCCAGCGGCGGCATGGCGGTCCAATGGTTGTAGACGTGAGTGACGTTATGCGCACGGAGAACGTCGCCGTAACGACGGCCGAGCAAGGCAGGATTGCGGATTTCAACCGCATAGAGCTGGCCGGACGGAAGCCGTCCCAAGAATCGATCGAGCCGATTGAGAAAGGTGGACGGGTCGATGCTCCACCGTTGAAACTCGAAGATGAACGGGCCGAGTTTACTGCCCAGGCCTATTGTTGCCGGGACCAGCACCGATTCGTGAAACAGGGAAGCGTCTAAAAAATGCGGATTGGACTTTCCCGCTTTCATTCCGTAGCGCGGCAGGTTGGCATAGGCGGGAACCGTGATGGCCTCCCATACTTTCTGGCAAAAGTGAAAGTCGTCCGGCACCTGTGTTGCGTAGTGCGCAAGTTGGTTCGCATCGGCCGGATGGTAAAAGGAATGATCGATGCCTACCGTGCGGAACAGGGGCGGGTCTCGGTCGTCGAATCTGTGCGCAGCGTACTCAGCCAGCGTGTCTTGACTGAAACGGCTCTTCGGATAGGGCCGGCGGTAGATCAATCCCTGCCAGCCCTCGTAGGCCCAGGAACTGGTGCCGAATCGCACGAGATCTGGCACGGAATTCATGGGCCCGTATTGTACTGAATCGTGTTCAAGAACAATAGGATAGCTTGACTTGAATGGCATCTTCACTCAGACTCTTGCCTTATGCCCGTTTCCCACGAATCTTCTCTCCTCGCGACACTGGCAGAACGGGTCGGCATTGCCTCGGAATATTACGACATCGGCGGGACGTTGCACGTCACGTCCGACGATACGAAGCGGGCGATTCTCTCCGCGATGGGATTCAGCGTCCATTCGACCGAGGACCTCGCCAAAGCTTTGGGAGATTGGGAAGAAGCACCCTGGCGCCGTCCCTGCGAGCCGGTGCTGGTGGTGCGTGAAGGCGCCGGCGAAGCGGTCGTGCGTTGCTGTCTCATGCTTGAGGACGGCCAAGAACGGTCCGCTGTGGTGCGATGGACGATCACGGACGAAGGTGGACAACCGGTGCGGTCCGGCGAAGCGGGCCCCGGTTTGTCGGCGGCCGAAGTGCGATTTGTGGAAGGGCAACGCCGGGTCCGACTTGACTGCCGGCTGCCGGGCGATTTGCCGATCGGGTACTATCAGGCGACGGTTCAGGCTTTGGGGCTGGTAGGCGGTTCGCCCGGAACGATGCGCCTGATCGTGGCTCCGCAGCAGTGCTACCTGCCACCCGCGATTGCGGATCACCGCCGCATCTGGGGCGTGGCTCTGCAACTTTATTCGCTGTCCTCGAATCGGAATTGGGGCTGCGGGGACTTTACCGATCTGGGCGCGGTAGTCGAATGGGCCGGCGCCTCGCTCGGCGCTGGACTGATCGGACTCAATCCGCTGCACGCGCTGCGCAACAGCGCTCCGCACCATACCAGTCCCTATGCGCCCGTCACACGTCTCTTTCTCAACGAACTCTATGTCGATCTCGAGCGGTTGCCTGAATTTTGGGCATCGCAGGAGGCGCAGCGTCAGTTCCAAGCTCCGGAGTTTCAAGCCAAGCTCAAGGCTCTGCGTGAAAGCCGTCGGGTGGACTACGGCGCTATTGCCGCGGCCAAGCGGAGCCTGTTGGATTTGGCGTATCGGCAGTTCTTGAAAGAACACTATGTCGGAAACGAGCCCGACTTGGAGCCGAAGACCGCCCGCGCCAAGCTGCTCGAACGGTTTATTCGGGCCGAAGGAGAGCCGCTCGAACTCTATGCCACGTTCCAAACGCTGGAAGAGGAACGTCGACTGATTCAGCCTAAGGCCTCATCGTGGCGCGATTGGCCGGTCCAGTTTCAATTCCCCGGGCCGGCGGTGCGCGAGTATGGGAAACGGCATCGAAAGCGCTTGCGGTTCTTCCAATATATTCAGTGGGTCGCGTCGGAACAGCTGGGAGAAAATCGCCGGCGATCGGAACAGACAGGCATGCCGATCGGGCTGTACAACGATCTGGCTTTGGGGGCGGAGCGGTTTGGAGCCGAGTCCTGGATGTATCAATCGATGCTGGCGCTCGAAGCCGATTGCGGCGCTCCGCCGGACTCCCTGGGACCGGAGGGCCAGAATTGGGGATTGCCGCCGGTCAATCCGCTGGCGCTGCGTACCGGTGGCTACGAATTGATCATCCGGCTGTTACGCAACAACCTCCGATTCGGCGGCGCG
The DNA here is from genome assembly GCA_035328385.1 of Nitrospira sp. GTDB lineage: Bacteria > Nitrospirota > Nitrospiria > Nitrospirales > Nitrospiraceae > Nitrospira_C. The sequence goes on from DAOLIU010000051.1 coordinate 3,498, forward strand.
ATCAGGCTGGATCACGTGATGGCGTTGTGCCGGCTCTTCTGGATCCCGCGCGGGAAGCCGGCGGCCGAGGGCACCTATGTGCACTATCCGTTCGAGGACCTGTTGGCCATTGTCGCGCTGGAAAGTGTGCGAGCAAAGACTTTGGTAATCGGCGAGGATCTCGGGACCGTGCCCGATTGGGTGCGCGAAGAGCTGAGTAAAGCCAGAGTTCTGTCCTATCGCGTTTTTTATTTCGAACGTCACGGCGACGGAACCTGCAAAGCACCCAATGAGTATCCCGAGCAGTCGCTCGCCGTCGTCGGGACCCACGATCTGCCGACCTTGACCGGTTTCTGGTCCGGAGAGGATCTGCAGGTGCGGGCAGGGCTGGGAACCTTGGGAGATGATGACGCCAAGCGTCGGGCTTGGGAGGACCGCCGACGGGACAAAGGGCGTATGCTGGAGGCGCTCGCCCGCGAAGGCTTGTTGCCGGAAGGCATGTCTACCGATCCGGACTCGGCGCCCTCGATGACTCCATCCCTTTGCCAGGCTATCCATGTCTACCTCGCTCGCAGCATGTCCGCCGTCGTGCTGGCCAATCTGGAGGACGGTTTGGAGGAGCTGTCGCAGACCAACCTGCCCGGCACCATCGACTCCCACCCCAACTGGAACAGAAAGTACGCCGTTTCGGTCGAAGCCCTCCCCGCCGACCCTCGATTGCGCGACCTCGCCTCCGTCTTGCGTTCCACACGCCCTCTAGGCTAAGACCTTCCGTCGGATGGGGGGCGCCGGCGTCCTTTCTTGATGAAGGGCCGAGCGACGGCGGGCTTGCCGTATCTGCTCCGGCTACCGTTTTCCGGTGGGGGATCTCCAGACCCTCCGTCAGGGCGTTCAAGATGAACAAGCAGAACCGCATTCTCCTGGCCGTCGCCGGAGTCGTCTTTCTTGCCATCGTGGTTCTGGAAACCGTCGCGCCGGCGAATGTCGTCGCCGCATACGGCCTGGTGTTTCCCATTTTGCTGGTCGCACGGCTGCGCAATCGGGCGCTGATGGTGCTGGCGGTCATCTGCTGTGTGGCGGCGACCTATCTCGGCCTGATGCAGCCGACGAAGCCGGGACGCTTTCAGGCCGCGGTCATCAACCGCTCCGTCGTCGCGGGCGTGCTCATGGTGGTGGCGTACGTCGGCATGACGTGGGAAGAGCGGAAGGCCAGGGAGGAAGCGGCAAGGGCGGCTCTTGCACAACAGACCGAAAGTCTGCTGCGCGCCAATACGCTGTTGGTGGATGCGAAGGATCAGTTGAACCGCTCGGAGCGGCTGGCCGCCGTCGGCCAGCTCGTGGCCTCGGTCGCTCACGAAGTCGGGACGCCGCTGCATTCGATCGCCTGGCATGTGCAGGCCCTGGCCGAGGAGCCGGGCGTCACGCCGGAAATGAAGAAGCGCATCACGGTCATCGACGAGCAGTTGAACCGTGTGGTTCGGATCATCCAAGACCTGTTGTCTTCGACCAGGCAGCGCAAGCCTGAACCGGTGTGGATGTCGGCGGAGCGGGTCATCAATCCCGCTACGGCGCTGATGGAACCGGCGTTCCACGCGAAAGGCGTGTCGTTGAGCGTGGAGTTGGCCATCGGGATTCCGTACGTGTGGGCCGACGCGGAGAAGGTGCATCAAGTGTTGGTCAACCTGCTGACGAATGCCTTGGCGGCCACGACCCAGCACGGCTCGGTGATCGTGCAGGCGAGCGGTCGCGCCGCCACGGCAGAGGAAGTGGACGTGGCACGCCGGATGGCTCCTGACATGACGGCGATGATGGTGACTATCGCCGTGCGTGACACGGGGGTGGGGATGCCGGCGGCCGACGTGCAGAAGGCGTTTCATCCATTTTTCACCACGAAGGAAGTTGGCAAAGGAACCGGATTGGGACTATTCTTGAGCCGTGAAACGGTGGCGGCGCACGGGGGGACCTTGTCCCTCCAGAGTGAAGCCGGCCGTGGGACCGTGGTCACGGTGACATTGCCCGGGAAGATGCCGGAGCCGGGCGCAACGGTATAGTAGAGAATATTATGAAGGCTGCAACGATTTTGGTGGTCGATGATGACGCGGTGGCCCGCGAACTTCTGGCGGAAGCCCTGAAGAAGGAAGGCTACAATGTCGAGGCCTTCGGAAGCGGCGAGGAAGCGATCGCGCGCGGGCGGCAAGGCTCGGTGGACCTGGTGCTCACCGATATCCGCATGGGAGCCGTGGACGGCCTCACGGTGTTGCGAGAGTTCAAACGGACCAGTCCGGACACCGCGGTGGTAGTGCTGACGGCCTTCGGCTCGTTGGAAGGGGCGATTGAGGCCATCAAGCAGGGTGCCTACGATTACTTGGCCAAGCCGTTCAAGAAGGAGGAGATCAAGCTCGTCGTCGAACGGAGCTTGGATCATTGCCGCCTGGTCCGGGAAAATACCCGGTTTCGAGAAGAGCTCAAGGGCAAAGAGGACTGGTCGCCGCTGGTGGGCAGCAGTCCGGCGATGCTGGAAGTCTATAAGCTGGTCGCTCGAGTGTCGGAAGGCAAGAGCACGGTGTTGTTGCAGGGCGAAAGCGGAACCGGAAAGGAGCTGATCGCCCGCGCCATCCATGCGAACGGACCCCGGCGGGAGAATACGTTCGTGCCGGTGAATTGCGGAGCGCTTCCGGACACGCTGCTTGAGTCGGAGATGTTCGGGCATGAGAAGGGGGCGTTTACCGGAGCGGTGGGTACCAAGACGGGTCTCTTTGAATCGGCCAGTGGAGGCACCCTGTTTCTCGATGAGATTGGAGAGTTGGGGCAGGCGCTACAAGTGAAGCTTCTGCGCGTCATGCAGGAGCAGGAAGTCAGGCGGGTTGGTGGAACGGCTTCGATCAAAGTCGACGTGCGGATTATCGCGGCAACGAATCGGGACTTGGAACAACTCGTCAAGGAGGGAAAGTTCCGCGACGATCTGTTCTATCGGCTCAATGTCGTCCGCATAACCTTGCCCTCGCTCAAGGAGCGCCAGGAGGATATTCCCATGCTGGCCCATCATTTTCTGCAGAAGTGGGGCGTCGGCGCGACGCGAGCCGTGAGGGGGTTTCATCCGGATACGCTGACGCTCTTGCAAAACTATCGTTGGCCGGGAAACGTCCGTGAACTGGAGAACGCCATCGAACGCGCCGTGTCCCTGAGTCGGGGGCCGCTCCTGACGCCGGACGATTTGCCGGCGGCGATCCGACAGGCGGGAACGGAGCCGATCCAACGAGTGGAGCCGGCGGAATCGCCTGGCGAGGCCTATCTTACGCTGGAGGAGGTGGAGAAACGCCACCTGATACGCGTGCTGAAAGAAATGAAGGGCAACAAGGTCAAGGCGGCGAAAGTGCTCGGCATTGACCGGCGGACGCTGTATCGGATGGCGGATCGCTTTGGGGTGGATCTTGGAGAGGACGGGGACGGAGCCGATGCTGCCCCCGCGTCGAACTGAGTCGAGCGATCGTACGTTTGGCCGGCCTGATATAACCTTCAGGCCTATAGCAGGTGGAGAGCGTTCTTGATCAAGCGGAGTTGGTTCTCAGCGCTTTGAGGCAGAGCCGTCGCGGAGTCTTCCCACCGGGTAAATAGCCCGTCTTTATCCTCATAGAGGACGTGGAGCCTCAGCCTGGTACTTTCCTCCGAGGCGGGAGTCACTCTGGCTTCCACTCGGCTCTTTCCAGTTCCGAATCGCCAGTGCAGCATCCAGTCCCAAGGCCCCCGCATGTCTTGTCTGTAGTCCGTTACCAGTCGTTCATCGTCCTTGCGGTCGACATCGTAGCCCCCGTCGGTCAGTACGTCGATCACTGCGGTTCTGACCTGATCGGCCGGAACCGGCAACATGACGTCGATGATGTCCGGTTCGTGGGGTATGACGGGACCGGCGCACGCGAGAGTTCCCAGGAGGGAAAGGCTGAGAACAATTCGAGGAAGGATGGCGATCACTTGGCTTTGGTTTCTTTCAATCGATAGACGAGATGCGTGTCGGTCTGAGTGACTCCTTCGATAGCATGGATTCGGCTGAGCACCAACTGTGTCAAGGCATCTTGGTCCGCCACTTCCACGACGGTAATGATATCGGGCTTTCCCCAGCAGGGGTCTACGGTCTTAATCTGCTTGATGTCGCGCAGGGCCCGGACCACACTGCTGGTCTGTCCTGGAAGCACATGAATCAACACATAGGCTCGGTCCGCCATAACTACCCCGCCGTCTACCGGCGCGTGGATCGTACAAGGCACCGCCGGAATGGCAGGTTCGCCGTCAACGTAGCGGATGCCCCGTGTGTCTGTCAATGTGGCGGCGGTGGATTTAGCCGCGGGGGGAAGCGCGGTGACGGACTTCGCTTTCTTCATCGATGGCCTCATTTCGGTGCGACGTAGACGTCGACGGTCAATTGATCGCTGATGCTGATGAGATCGGTTTCGAGCCCCCGGGGATTGCCGATCCGCCCTTCCGGGTCGTACACGAAATACAGGAGCGTCGAACAGCGTGTCAGGGTTCGGCAATGCTCGATGTCGGCGCGCAGTTGCTCCGTGAGGTCTCTGGTGTTCAATCCGGACCTGGTCTTTTTCACGATCACCGCGAGACGGCCGTCGTTGAGGAGAAACATGACGCGCGGCGTGCCGTTGGCATAGCCAGGCACCCACTCACTCATCTCGATGTCGTCGAAGGAAACACGCAGCAGGGCATGCAACAGATCTTGAGCATCGAGTTCGTCCTCGACATTCAGTGTGGCGCGATACTCGCCTCGGAGTCGAAGCTGTCTGGCGATCATGTGGAACCGCTTGCAAAGGGACTTGACCATCTCCGAGGGATCGAGGCTTGGTTCAGTTCCGGCTGATGACTGCGGTGTCGGTGAAGACGACAGCTCCGAGGGGGCCATCTTTGGAATCGCGGAAACGGGTTTCTCCGCGGGTTGGCCGGGATCCGGAGCGGCAAGCTTCGTATCGGGAACAACAGACGGCTCCGGCATCGGGACAGATGGCGGTGACACCGGCATCGATACCGGTGTGGAAGGCGGAGCAGCCGTGGGTGTCATAGGTTGTGCTTCCTGCAGTGAAGGTTGTGGAGGCTCAGCGGCGACCGTAGGGTTGAGCCCAACCGGTTTAGGAGCAGAAGGGGGGAGTGGTTCAGGCATCGAGGGAGTTGGAACTGGTGACGGAGAAACTGTCGCCGAGACGGTGGCGGTCTGCTGGTTCACTGGAGTCTGAGGAGTTCCAATGGGAATGGACGGCGGCAGTAGTGGTGCGGTTGGCTTTGATTGCGGTGGCTCAGGTGCTGCCTGTTGAGGGCCGGTCGGCGGTGCAGTCTGCTGTTGAGTCATGTCCAGATTCGTGGTCAGGGCCACGGACATCGTAATGGGCGGAGGTAGCACCGGAGCCGCCGAGGTGATGGTCACGTGGGCTGCCGGAGTCGCCGGAGGCACCAGCGTCAGCGAGGGGCGCGGCGCGGGGGAAGAAGGAACCGGCGGTGGAGCAGGCGTTTCGACAGCCGGAGGCGTGGGCTTAAGGCCCTGTAGTTCCAATCTCTTATCTTCCAAGGCACCGATGAGGCTCTTGAGGAGCGCAACCGTCTGTTTCGTATCGGCCGGTGTCTCCACCGAGAGGCGATGTTGTCGGTAGGCGTGAAACTCCGGCGACTTGTCGCCAAACGTTTTCTTGATACATTCCTTGAGCTGGAGTTCGGTTCGAGCCCGGGCGCCTTCCAGATAGGGGAACCCGTCGCGGCCCAAGTCTTCGATCTGCGGAATGAAACCCTGCAGACGTTCGATTCCTTGAGCGATGTCTTCCAACATCGCGGTCTTCGACCGCGAGCGCTCTGCCTTCACTCGTGCCATGATGCGTGGAAAAAGTGTAGCGGAGGCCATAGCCTCTGACAAGAAAACAGCATAAACCCGACAGTCACACGCCCATCTTCCGCATGACGGATTCGACTGCCGCCGGTCCCTAGGCTGCCGAATCGAGTTCGGCCAGTTCTTCGCCAACGTGTGAGTCTTGGGATACGACGACCGCCGCTGCGGGGGCCATGCGCTCACTATGTTGCTTGCGACGATTCTGTTCCAAGACGGCGTCGAGCACGTAGCCGCAATTGATGCACCGCCATGTGGTGGTCCACCACTCCCCCCCACTCTCCAACAGATCCACGAAATGGTCACGAACCATGCAACCGTGACAACGATGGCAATTCATGAAGCGCTCCTTTCGATGAGGTTTCGTGATCCGATGATGAAAAGATATCGGACACGTTTGTGCATGGTTAGACCTGAAAGGAGTACCTCGAAAGTGGGGCAGGCGAAGGAGCTGGCCAGGGCCCGCGGAAGCCGCCGAATATCTATCAATTCACAGACAATGGTCGGTACGGCATGTCGGTTCAGTGTGAGTATCGGATCTTGGGAAAGCTTGTCCCTTCAGGACAGGTTGTCCACCGATTGAGGTTGGTAACACTCTCCTGCACGCTCTCCTGGTTGAGATAACCCAAAGTCCCCGGGCTTCGCACCTTCCTTGCACCTATACGTTACGCAATTTCAAGACCTTCATCTTTTGGTTTCGTCCATGAGTCGAGCTGTCGTGATGGCAATTACGGTTCTGACACTGGCGGGCCTCGCGGCCGCGGCGACCGGCTTAATGTATTCAACCGGCAGTTCAGATTCTCCCGGTCAGGATCTGCAACCACTCCCGTTCAGTCATAGCCGACATGCCGGAGAACTAAAAATCGACTGTCTCTATTGTCACCGTGCAGCCGAGGTGTCTCCCGCTGCCGGCGTCCCATCGGTGCAGCTTTGTATGAGCTGCCATCTGAATCTGGCACAGGAAAACGACAGGACACGCCAACTCTTGGCCTATTGGAAAGATCACGCACCGATTCCCTGGGTTCGAATGCATCGGCTGTCGGACGTCGTGTACTTCACGCACGAGATGCATCTGAACTCGGGGCTGCAATGTGTGAATTGCCACGGCAATGTCGATCAAATGCCCTATACGCCCCGTGCCGCGAGTTACGAGATGGGCTGGTGCCTATCGTGCCACCAACAACGGGGCGCTTCGCGGGACTGTTGGACATGCCATCAGTAAGAGACGGATGACGGATGATGGAGGTCAGACGGCGCACATTTCTCAAGACAGCGGCTCTCGCCGCAGCCGGTTCCCTGTTGCCCGGCTGCGAGAGGGAAGCCCATCGCCTGATTCCCCGCCTGCTGCCGGACGATGAAATCGTGCCCGGTGTCGCGAATTGGTACGCGTCCACCTGTGGCGAATGCCGTGCCGGCTGCGGAATCATTGTCCGCGTGATGGAAGGACGGGCCAAAAAAATAGAAGGCAATCCCGATCATCCTGTAAATCACGGAAAGCTCTGTGCCAGAGGACAGGCCTCATTGCAGCAGCTCTATAACCCCGATCGCCTGCGACAGCCCCTTCAGCGGAACGGGCCTCGTGGTAGCAACCTCTTTACCCCTCTCAGTTGGGAGGAGGGCCTTGTGAGGTGCGCGGGCGGTCTCCGTGGCGCGTCAGGCAGGCCGATGATGATCAGTCGGCCGCTTTCCGGAACACTGGAACGCCTCGTCAGCGATTTCATGAGCTCAATCGGAGGTCGACTCTATTACTATTCGCCCGACGCGGATTTGCCGCTCCAGGCGGCCTGGCGCGACATGGCAGGAACGGATAGCCGTCCGTACTATGACCTTGCTCACAGCGACTATCTGCTCTCATTCGGCGCACCGTTTCTCGAACAGTGGCTCTCGCCCGTGGCCATGAGCATCAAATTCGGCCAGATGCGGCAGGGGCAGCCGGCTAGACGCGGGCGGTTTATCCACATTGAACCGCGCATGTCGTTGACCGCGGCCAATGCCGATCGTTGGATTCCTCTCGCTCCCGGGACGGAAGGACTGCTGGCATCGGCCATCGGCCACGTGATGCTCCGTGAGGGACGGTTTCATTTTTCGGAGCGGGAGCGCGCTCGCTATCGTTCCTTTTACGGGAGCATTGAACTGGAAGACGTGGCGTGCGCCACGGACGTGCCTCTCGAGACCATTGTCGGGCTTGCCCGCGAATTTCTGTCTGCCAGCGCTCCGCTCGCCATCGGCGGAGGTCCGGCCTGTTCGCATACAAACGGCACCGTATCATTGATTGCCATCAACGGCTTGAACGCCATGGTTGGAACCCTCGCACCGGAATACAGGCCCGGATGTCTTCTGCAAGGCGCGTCATATGGCCGTGGCGACGCAGTCTCCTGGTTGACGGAGCAAGCGGTCATGGACATGGTTCGGCGCGGCGATGAGCCCGGTGCAGTGCTGCTCTACGACAGCAATCCGCTCTTCACGATGCCACCGTCCGTGCCCATACGGGCTTTGTTCGATCGAGCTGCGTTCGTCGTGAGCTTCAACGCATTTGTCGACGAGTCAACCGGACTGGCCGACCTCGTGCTGCCGGACCGGTCGCCGTTGGAGTCGTGGAACGACCAGATTCTCGATACGGCGACACCGGCCATCGGGTTGGCACAACCGGTCGTGGACCCGCTGTATGACACCCGCCAGTTCGGTGACACTCTTCTCGACCTGAGGCGCCGCCTGGGACGTTCCGATTCGCCCTTTTCCACGTTTCATGACTTGCTGCAGGAGCAGTGGCGACGATTTCTCGATGGCCGACCACACCCGGACGCACCGGACTGGTTCGAGACTGCCTGGACCGTCTCCTTGCAGCAAGGCGGATGGTGGCAGGATTCCAGCCAACCGTTGCGGCCGCTTGCCTTCCATCCTACCCACCGCTTCGAGGCGCCGGTTCTATCCGGCGATGAGCAAGAGTTTCCGTTTAGCCTCCATCTCTATCCCTCTATGACCATCGGTTATGGAGACGGAGCCAACCGTCCCTGGCTCCAGCAACTGCCGGACACGTTGACAAGCGTCGTGTGGGGTTCGTGGCTGGAGCTGAATCCGGCTACCGCCAAATCGCTAAATCTTCGCCAAGGCGAGGTGGCGCGTATCACGTCGTCGGTGGCGTCGATCGACGCCCCGGTGGTGGTATTTCCGGGCATTCGTCCCGACGTCGTGGCGATGCCGCTCGGCCAAGGGCACACGAGCTACGGCCGGTACGCCGAAGGTCGGGGCATCAATCCCGTGGCGCTGCTGGCGCCCGCGGTCGATTCCGTGACCGGATCATTGGCCTATGGGGCCACGCGCGTGCGAATCGAACCGGCCGGAGTGACAGGCCGACTCGTTACGCTGGAGCGTCCCGCCATGAATCCCAACGACCTGTTAACCATTTCAAAAAGCGAGCGGTCTCATGGAACGTAAGCAGAACGAAGACGGCAAGCCCCATAAATGGGAGATGGTCATCGATCTGGATCGGTGCACGGGCTGCGAAGCCTGTGTCGTCGCCTGTCACGCGGAAAACAACATCCGCATTTCGGGAGAGGAGGAATCGGCACAGGGACGTGCCATCAGCTGGATACGAATCGAGCGCTATTGGGAAGGCGAATACCCGAATGTGCAAGCGCGGTTCATGCCGGTGCTCTGCCAGCATTGCGACAATGCCCCGTGTGAGCCGGTCTGCCCAGTGTATGCGTCGTATCACACGCCCGAAGGTTTGAACGCGCAAGTCTACAACCGGTGCATCGGCGTCCGCTATTGCGGAAACAATTGTCCGTACACGGCACGGCAATTCAATTGGTTCGATCCGCATTGGGACGAGCCGCTGGCCGAGCAACTGAACCCGGATGTGACCGTCCGGCAGAACGGCATCATGGAGAAGTGTACGTTCTGTGTGCAGCGCATCCGCAAGGGAAAGGAACAGGCGGAAAAAGAAGGACGGCCGGTGCGCGACGGAGAGATCGTACCGGCATGCGTGCAGACGTGTCCCACCTCCGCCCTCGTCTTCGGGGATCGCAACGATCCCGGCAGCCGGGTGTCGCTTCTCGCGCGGCAGAATCGAGGCTTCCATCTTCTGGAATCGCTCGGCACGCAGCCTGCCATCACTTATCTGAAACGGATTGCCTGATGTCCTCCCCGCGTTCTGCATGGATGGACATGCCGGCCGTCAACCGCGATCTGTTGGCCCCGCTGCAGGGCACGAGCCGCGGCTATATCGGCTTGGCGCTTTTGCTAACGGCATTGGTGGCTGCCGGAGCAGGAGCATGGATCTATCAGATCCGGACCGGTATCGGACAGACGAACCTGCATCCGCCCGTTTTTTGGGGTTCATACATCGCGTCCTTCGTGTATTGGATCGGCGTCAGCCACTCCGGCACGTTCATCTCGGGAGTCTTGAGGCTCACGAAAGCGGAATGGCGGCGGCCGGTGACGCGTATCGCCGAATTGATGACGATCATTTCAGTCGCGATCGCCACCCTGTGCGTGTTCTATCATTTGGGCCGCGTCTGGCGGTTGTATTACCTGCTTCCATACCCGAATCAACGGGAGATTTGGCCCGACTTCCGTTCTCCGCTCATGTGGGACGCGGTGGCCATATTCACGTATGCGACCGCCAGCGCCATCTATCTCTATCTGCCGCTCATTCCGGATTTTGCATTGGCGCGGGAGCGCATCGGCGGGTGGCGGAAGCGCCTCTACGCCGTTCTGTGCCTCGGATGGAAAGGTACCCAGCAGGAATGGGAAACGCTCAATACCGCCATCCGCATTATTACCCCGTTGATCGTCATGGTCATGGTCTCGGTCCATTCAATCGTCGGATGGGATTTCGGCATGTCGTTGGTCCCCGGTTGGCATTCCTCGATCATCGCTCCGTATTTCGTCGTCGGCGCCGTTCATTCCGGGCTGGGCATGGTGGTCGTCGGCCTCTACTTCGTGCGGCGGACGTACATGCTCGAACAGTACATCCGGCCTGAACATTTCGACAAGCTGGGCAAACTGCTGATCGTGACCACGCTCACGTTGGGCTATTTGCATTTCGCCGACCAGTTAACGGTGTGGTACGCCAACATTCCCGATCACATGGCCATTCTTCACGCCATGATCTCCGGCGCCTATGCCGCGCCGTTCTGGACCATGCTGGTATTGATCTACCTCCTTCCCTTGAGCACCCTGGTGATTCCGTCATTCCGTCGTTGGCCCCTCGGCATGATGGCAATCGGCCTCGCCATCAATCTCGGCATGTATATCGAACGGGTCCTGATCATCGTGCCGCCGCTGGCGCGGCCCCGGTTGACGTACAACTGGAGCAGTTATTTTCCGGCGTGGTCCGAGTTGACCATTCTGTTGGGATCATTTGCCCTGGCGATTCTCTTGTACGTGGTCGCCGTGAAGTTTGTGCCGATCATCTCGATCTGGGAGGAAAACGAAGGGCGGGTGAGTACGCATGAGCATGAATGACCTCTTGGAAGTATCGGCGTTGCTTCCGAGCGACGCTCGGGTGGATGACGTGCTGTCGGCACTCACGGAGGCCGCAGGGGCGGACGGACACGTTTCGGTCATGACGCCGGTCCCGCTTTCCGATCGCGCATCCGCCCGCTTTGGATGTCTTCCGCTCTATCTCATCACGATCGCGGCAGGGCTCGTGGGCATCGGGGTCGGGGTCTTTTTTGCCGGAGGCACCGCCGCGATGTATCCGTTGATGACCGGCGGCAAAGCCATTGTCGCGGTACCGGTCGTGGCCATCATCTCCTATGAAACGATGATGCTGCTCGCGATCGTCACAACGTTTGTGTCGACGATCCTCAATATCCGGCGTTCTCACCGGACTGTCGGCGAGCGTGACCCGCGCGTCGACGATGGCTATATCGGGCTTTCCATCATCGTAGACTCCGATGTATCGCGGATTTCGGCCGTTCGGACCATTTTGCACCAGGCGGGTGCATCGGATATCCGGTTGTCTTCCCAAAGGCCGGTCTCACAGGGCGAGAAAACGCCCGATTGGCGGCCTGCCCTCGTCGTGGCGGCAACGTGCATCACGGCGGCTACCGCTGCATGCTCACGCGATATGGAGGAACAACCGTCCTATCGCTCGCAGGAAGCCCCGCTCCTTTCTTCACCGGTCGGCAGCGTCCCGCGCGATAGCCGTGCCTTCGTAGGCGCCCGGTCGTCGACTGATTCCCTGTCCCAGGGGGCGAGGCTTTTTCGCATTAATTGTTCGCATTGTCACGGAGCAGCAGGTCTGGGCGATGGCACCGCAGCCGGGTACTTGAAGGAAAAGCCATCGGACCTGCGAAGCCCCGAAGTCCAGTCGATGGCTGAAGCGGTGCTCTACCAGGTTGTCACTCACGGCAAGGACGTGATGCCACCCTTCAAGGGTGAATTGTCGGCTGAAGAACGATGGTCCGTCGTTGCCTACATAAAGTCGTGGCCGGATCCCAAACGGGCCGCTGAATGATCAATCATGCCCACGCTTCCACCCATTGTCTTTCCGTTGATCGGAAACAGCATTGCGGTCGGCCTGTTCAGTCTGCTGCACATCGCTCTTGCAGGCTTGTCCATGGGATTCATGGTGCTGACGCCGTTTTTTGAATGGTACGGCCGCACGAACACGGCAGCCCTCGAACTTGCCCATTCCCTGACCCGATTTACGGTCATTGTGTTCAGCGCCAGCACGGTACTCGCGGTCATCATGGTTGAGCTGTTGATCGGTTTGTTTCCGGTCACGACCATGTGGATATGGAACCAGTTTCGAACTCCGATTGCGGTCGGCATCGCAGCCTTCATCCTCCAATTATTGGCCCTCTATCCTTACTACCATTATTGGGATGTGATTCGAAAAGCCCGGCCTTCATTTCACCTGTTTCTCGGAATCAGCGCCGCCCTGTTCATGTTGGTGTGGGTAGTGGTCCTGGATGGCATGGGTTCGTATATGCTGACGCCGGTCGCGGGACGATCGTCATGGTCCAACCTGTGGAACTCCACATGGCTGCCGCTCGTATTGCACCGGCTGATCGGCGACGTGATGGTGGCCGGCTATGTCATCGCCGCGTACGGTGCATGGCGCACCGGCCGCCCGGCCGACAAGCCCGCGCTCTCGTACTATACCTACCTCGTCTGGACAGGATGGATCATCGGTCTGGGCGCACTGTTGCTCCAGCCGTTCAGCGGCCTGCTCTACGCCTGGTCGATTCAGTCCTCCGTTCCCGAAAGCTACGAACAACTCGTCCGCGGCCGGTATCAGATCCTCGTGTATCTCCAGTTCCTCTTGATCGGTCTCATGTTTGTCGGCAATCACATCGTTCTTCGAGATATTGCGGCTGTCCGCTCCAAGTGGATCGACGGTGTCGTCTTCGTGAGCGCGATCGCGCTGGTGGGCTCAGTCGGATACACCGGCGTCCGTCGGTCGATTCTCTATCTCCTCGTGATCCTCATGTTGTGGCCGCTGACACGCCGCCGCATGCCGGATCTTACGGTTGCCTCGTCGATCGGTGCCGGTCTCCGGCCTGCGTTGATAGCTCTGGGATGCGTTTCGCTCTTGATCTATCTGACGATGGGCACGATCCGTGAGACGGCGCGCAGGCCGGATACGATACGGAACATGATTTCCCTTCAGGATGAAGCCAGGCATCCGGCGGCATTTCGCGGCGGAAACGGGTCCGCCGACGATCCGGCCAGGGACTGACCATGCTCATTGAGCCGTTGGACGTTCCCATGCTGTACGGTCGGGTGGCCATAGCCGCCGCCGCTTTGACTCATGCGCTTTTCGCGACGTTCATTGTGGGTTCGTCCATGATTGGAGCGTTGGCTGAAACCATCGGCCTTGTCCGCAAGGATTCGCGCTTCGATCGACTGGCCCATCTGATTGTCTTCACGCTGATTCTGTCTACGGCGGCCATTTCATTTTTTGGCGTCATTCTCGTGTTTCTGCTCAACGTCTTTTGGCCCCGCTTTTGGAGCACATTGTTCCGGATCATGTTCTGGCCCCTCTTGTTGGAGGCATCGTTCTTCTTTGGTGAAGCCGTGTTCGCATACGCCTGGTACTACTCCTGGGAATGGTCGGCAGTGACGCCGGCACGTAAACGTCTGCATTTGGCATTCGGCTGGATGGCCGCCGCCTGTTCATTGATTGCGATGGTGATGATCGATATCGTGGCATCGTACATGCTGACGCCCCGGCCGCCCGACCAGATGTGGCAGGTGATTTTGAACCCGACGATGTTCTATCTCGATACACACCGTATCGTGGGAAACCTCACCTGGACGGGGTTTGCGTTGGCGGCTCTCTGCGCGGTAGCACTCCTCTATGCGAGGACCGGGGAAGACCATACCTTCTATCGGTGGGCAGGTGCCGTCTGCTTTGCGATCGGGTTCGGCGCACTGCTGATCATGCCGGTCATCGGTTACCAATACCTGTTACAGGTGCGATACACAGAGCCTCAGGCGTTTTACACCGTCATGCTCGGCCCGCGCTCGTGGCTTTTCAATCTCGTGGCGTTGCTCTACGGACTCATCACCGTTTCGGGATCGTTGTATATCCTTCGCGCCATCCGGCCGCCCGACGCACCGGACAGTGCCGCCCGCTACATTCTTCCGGTATCCGTCATTGTGTTGGTCGCGGCCGGAGTGGTGTTTGCGATGCCCTATCATGTGCAGCACGTACCGCTGTTCTCCCGCCTGACGGATGCATCCGTCATCCCGATCGGCAAGATGCAACCGAACAAGTATTTCGCGATCTCGGCCCTGGTCATATTCGGTCTGCTGAATTGGATCGTATTCGTCCGTTCGTTCGGCACCCGGCCGTCGTGGTGGCGAACGGACAGCGCCCCGCGTGACCGTGTCAATTCCGCATTGCTGATTGTCGCCGCGGGTTGCGCGATGCTCACGATGTTGACTATGGGTTGGGTCCGAGAAACGGCCAGAGCCTACAACGGCTATTTGATTTACGGGGTCATGACGTTTGCCGACGAGAGTTCCACGTATCGACGAGGTGAGACGCACGACATGAAGGAGCACACCGGGCCAGCTCCTTGAGTACTTCCTGGCCATTGCTGAGGCTGGTTGTGTCCGACAGAACAAATTGGCGGGGGCATCTTGAGAAGGCGAAGGGTCGAACTGTTGAAGGGTGGCTTGCGAGATGGGGTCGAGACGCCTGAAACGAAGCGGAAAGTCCGCACCATACTTCTACAACGTGTCGAAAATTTGGTGCCCCCGACACGAATTGAACGTGCGACCCGCGGTTTAGGAAACCGCTGCTC
>DAOLIU010000052.1:0-18441 GCA_035328385.1 Nitrospira sp.
CGGCTGCCGCTTTACGGCGGAGGATCTCCGCACGCAGGCCGCCGATTTTCCCCGGGCGTCGCTTGCCGTGGGCTTGGGCGCGTTGGGAAAGGATTTCGACGATTGCCGAAATCGATTTGGTGAATTTTTGTGGATCGCCGGCGCCGCGGCGTATCTGCCCACGGACGGGACGAACGTGCCCGACTATCTCATTTCCGGCGGAACCGGTCTTCCCGATCTGAAAGTGCTCTATGGTCTGACGTGCGAAGGCCCCTGGCGCTATCTGGCCCGCTTTCAGGCGGCCAGGAAAGAAGTTCCCGTCACGCTCAGCGCGCTCGCCGACGCCTGTCTCGAGATCGCCGGGACGGACCTGGCGGCGATCGCGATGGTCGCGGAATCCTCAGGCCTGGTCGGCGCGGCGCTCAAGCAATCGCCGGTCGGGGCCGTCTCGAGCACGGCCCCGTTCGGCTATCCGGAGGTGCAGCAGTGGTTGTCGTTCACGCCCGAACGCGCCTATCCCAAGACGGTGGTGCTCGCCGCCGGGGTGAGCGCGAAAACAGCTGCGGGAGCGATCGCACCGCTGCTCCGTCCGCTCGGGACCGAGACCTTTCCCGTCGGGCATCTGCATGCCGCCGCCTTTTCGTACCGCCCCATGCGAAAAGGCCAGGTCGACCTGCATGAAACGGTGCGCGGACTGTTCGAGACCGAATCGCCGCAGACGCTGCTGCATCTGCTCCATGATGATCGTGAGCGCCACGGCGCCGGGCAAAGCGAATTCATCCAGGGCGCCTGTTGGATCGGCCCGATCGGTGCCGTTCAGGGAGCATCGCGGCCATGACGCTCGTGATCGGTGCCCTCACGATCGGCTTGATCCTGTCCGTCTTGGCCCTGGGCGTCTACATCAGCTTCCGCATCTTTGAGTTCCCGGACATCACGGCGGAAGGATCGATCACGCTCGGCGCCGCCGTCGCGGCTGTCCTGCTGGTTTCCGGGACGAATCCGTTCGTCGCCACGGCCGCGGCGTTTTGCGCCGGCATGGCGGCAGGATCGGTCACGGGGGTGCTGCATACCAAGTTCAAGATCAACGGCCTGTTGTCGGGAATCCTCGTCATGACGGCGTTGTACTCGGTGAACCTTCATGTGATGGGAAAAAGCAACGTCCCGCTGCTCACGGCGACCACGTTCGGCAATTATGCGGAAGGCGCGGCGCGGGCGCTGGGCATCACCGGCAGCGTAAGGCTCCTCGGCTGGGAAGTCAGCGAGCGGGACGTCTCGGTCCTCGCCGCCGTATTTGCCGCCATCGTGATCATGGCCGCGGCGCTCGACTGGTTTTTCCGCACCCACCTCGGGACGGCGATGCGGGCGACCGGCGACAATCCCCAGATGATCCGCGCGCTCGGCGTGGACGTCGGCGCCATGATGATTTTCGGACTGGCCGTCTCGAACGGCTTGATCGCCGTGTCCGGCGCGCTGCTCGCCCAGTACCAAGGGTTTGCCGACGTGCAGATGGGCATCGGGATGCTGGTCTGGGGCCTGGCCAGCGTCATTATCGGGGAGGCGCTGGTCGGCGTGCGCTCGCTGGGCCTGTCCATTGTCGGAACGATCATGGGCTCCGTGCTCTTCCGCTTGCTCGTCGCGATGGCGCTGCGGTGGGGCCTGGATCCGAACGACTTGAAGTTGATCACGGCGGCGTTCGTCTTCGGCGCGCTCGTCCTGCCGGCATTGCTGGGTAAGCTGCGCTCGCGGAAGCCATCGGTGATGCATGCTTGACGTGCGGCGGATTTCCAAGACGTTCAATCCCGGCACGATCAACGAGGTGCGTTCGCTTCGGGAGGTCGCGCTCTCCATCGAGGACGGCTCCTTCGTCACGGTGATCGGCACGAACGGCTCCGGAAAAAGCACGCTGTTGAATGCCGTGGCCGGCACCTTTTTCGTCGACTCGGGGACGATTCGTCTTGGCGATCGGGACGTGACGCGCTGGCCCGAGCACCGCCGGGCGTCGTTGATCGGCCGCGTGTTTCAAAATCCGTTCAGCGGGACGGCCCCCAGCATGTCGATCGCGGAGAACCTGGCGCTTGCGGCCCGGCGTGGACGCAGCCGGGGGTTCGGGCCGGCGCTCGGGGCGGGATGGATGCACGAACTCCATGACCGCGTGCGCGTGCTGAACATGGGACTCGAACACCGGTTGGCGAATGCGATCGGTACCCTCTCGGGCGGCGAGCGGCAGGCGCTGACGCTGTTGATGGCCACCTGGCTGAGGCCCGAAGTCCTGTTATTGGACGAGCATACGGCGGCGTTGGATCCGAAGAGCGGAGACAAGGTGATCCGCGTCAGTGAGGAGATCATCGCGCGGGACAAGTTGACGGCGTTGATGGTGACGCATTCGATGTCGCAGGCCGCGACGCTGGGCGATCGGCTGATCATGATGCATCGCGGGCGCATCATTTATGACGTGCGCGGCGCCGAGAAGCGCCGGCTGCGTCCGGCGGATCTGCTGGCCCGATTCGAAGAGCTGCGTCGCGGCGAACAACTGGACGAGACCGCGGCCGACATGCTCAAGCGGGCCTATATCTAGTATCTGGCAGGTCGCGTTACGCCGAGAGCTGCTGTGACGCCTGATCGGTGCTGCCGTAGATCGGAAAGATGGATTTGAATCCGGCGATCTCGAAGACCTCGAGGATATGCGGCTTGAGCGACGAGAGGGCCATCTTGCCGTCGACGGCCTTGAGCCGCTTGGCGGCGACGAGCAGCACCCGGAGCCCCGTGCTGCTGACGTAGTCCAGCCGCTCAAAATCGATCACCAGGCGCCGCGTCCCGCCGTCGACGATCTGATGCAGTTGTTGCGCGAGGCCGTCCGAAGTCCCCGAGTCCAGCCGTCCCGCAATCTGCACGATGCACACGTCGCCCACTCTCCGCTCAGAGATTTCCATGATGTTCCGCCTTCGTCTCGGCCTGCGCAGCCGCGCTCAGCCGCTTGCTCATGATGAGGTGATTCTTGCCGGATTCTCGTCGATAGTCGACCCGCTCCATCAGCGAGCGCACGAGGTGTATGCCGAGTCCTCCCACCGGGCGGTCTTCGACGGCGCTCGTGAGATCCGGCTCGGGGGCCGTGAGCGGATCGAACGGCCGTCCATCGTCTTCCACTTCGGCGGAGAGCCGACCGTTGGCCAGCGTCACACGCACCCGGATCTCGTGCGCTCCCTGATCGTCGTAGCCGTACGCAATGGTGTTCGTGATCACCTCATCGAGGGCCAGCGACAAGGCGTGCACGTCCCGCTCCGGAATCCGGTGGTTCCGCGCGAACCGCTCGAGATCCGACGCCAGCCGTTGCAGCTCCGACGCCCGATTGGCGAGGGCGACCTCCAGAAGGGCCGGCTGCCGATATTGCAGCGCAAGCAGCGTGATATCGTCCGCCTGCACGGCCCCGCTCGAAAACACTTGCACGTCTTCGACCAGCTGCGTGAGCAGATGCACGGGCCGCTGATCGGCCAGCCGTCGGAGCGTCTGTTCGAGCCGCGGCGTCGAGAAGAGCCGGCCCTGACCGTCCATGGCTTCCGTGACCCCGTCGGTATAGAGCACGAGCGTCTCACCGGGATTCAGCGTCATCCGGCTGGTCTGATACCGGACATCGTCCAGGACGCCCAGCGCCATGCCCGCCGGGGTTCCGACAGGCACGAGGCGGTCGTCGCCGATCACATACGGGACGTTATGGCCGCCGTTGCTGAATTCCAATTCGCCGGTTTCCGTATGGAGGATCCCGTAGAAGACCGTCACGAACATCGCGGACTCATTGTCCGGACAGAGGAGCCGATTGACGTGCTCCAGGCATGCGCTCGGTGAGACGGACGCCAACGCGGTGGCTTTGAGGAGCGACCGGCTGACCGCCATGAAGATCGCCGCCGGGACCCCTTTGCCCGAGACGTCGGCGATGACGACGCCGAGCCGTTTGTCGTCGATCAGGAAGAAGTCGTAAAAATCGCCGCCCATTTCCAGCGCGGGGATCGTGGTCGCGTAAATCTCGAAATCCGCGCGATCGGGGAAGGGTGGAAACGTCCGCGGGAGGATCGATTTCTGGATCTCGCTGGCGATGCGGAGCTCGCTCCCGATGCGTTCCTTCTCCGCCGTGGTGCGGCGCAACTCGGCGGTTCGTTCCTGCACGCGCTGCTCCAAGGAGGCATTGGCCTCCTGCAAGGCGGTTTGCTGCGAGCGAATGACGCCTGCCATCTTGGAGAAGGTCTGCGCCAGATAGGCGGCCTCATCGCCGCGCGGCAACGCCGGTGTCTGCCCCGACGCCTGCTCGTCCGGCTGCTGCCTCATGAACTGCGCCATCCGCTCTCCGATGTGCGCCAGCGGACGGGACACGGTCCACTGCGTCCCGATGGAGACAATCCCCAACACCAGGAAGCACAGCATCAAGCCTCCGCCCAGCGCCATCGCCATGTCGTGCCGGCTTTCCGCGAGATACTGATCGATGGGGATGATGACTTCCAAACCGCCCATCAGGTCGTTGAGCTGAAAATCATGTTTGGGGCTTTGCGGATGGGCATTGTGGCAACTGACGCAGGAGGCGGACGAGGCGAGATCGGCCATCAAGACCCGCATGACCGCCCGCCCTTCCAGCGTGTCGGCCCTGACGAACGGCTCGTTGGGACGGGCGGCGAGCGAGGCGAACGCCTCCATCTCGAACGCATCATGCGGCCGTTGTTCCTTGTTGATCGGCCAAGGGCTGATCAAGCGGGTGAGGTAGCCGTTCTGTTTCCGGGCCATCTGTTCGGAAACCTCGCGCACGAACGTCGCCGGCAGCGGGAAGCGCCCATGGACGTCTCGATAGTCGGCCCCGAGCGAGCCTTTGAGATCCGTCACGCGAGGCACGACGACCGAGCCGTAGTATTGCCGATCGGCCATGACTTGATGCGCAATGCTGCTGGCGCGGCTCTTGAGTTTTTCATGCAGACGCTCTGCATTCAAAGTGTGCAGCGTCCAGGTGGCGAGGAGCGTGGCCGCGGCGATGAGCGGCAGGGTGAGCACGAGCAGTTTGGTTCCGATCCGCCAATTGGGGATCATGTGATCTCCTCGAGAGGAGCGGGCAGGCCGGAATACTGCGGCCACCCTGCCGTCGGTTCGGGTCAATAGTACTCGGCGGCCAGGCCGGAGTCACCACCCTTCTGTGGTCACCAAACCGTCACATGCCGGCTTGTACAAGAGACGCTTGACCGGCAGCGCGAATCTTGTCTAAATCCTAATCGATTCACAATTGTATCCGTTTCGATGCTTTGTACAGTATTCTGATTCACCGATGACACGTTTACTCCTGGTACAACATCTCATTCCTTCAATCTTCCTTCGTTTCGCAGCTCGGCTTTCGATTGGCATGCCCGTTGCGTCCTCTCTCGATGAAGGGCAAGAGTAGCGCAGAACACGATCCGTAGTGCCACACCGCTTGTAGGAGGAAATCCCTGTGCCGACGCGGAACGTGAAGTTTCAATTCATCACAGGCTTGAAGCGCCCGATCTTTCGAAATGCTCGCCTGCGCGGCAGCTGGAACGCGAACGGCCGTTATTCTGCTGATTGGACGGAATCTCCGATGCAGGAGACGGTCGGAGAAGATGGCTGCCCCGTCTTCAAGGCCTCGGTCTCACTCGACCTGGCCGATCAGGCCAAGCCCTTTCGCTGGGGAGTCATGGTCGACGACCCTCAGGGCAACAATCTGTGGGGTATTCCGACCGAAATCCCCGATATGAATTCCGCTGACCGCTATCGGCAGTTCCGCCTGACTCCGGGAAACTCGGATCAAATCGAGCGCTACTACTTTACCCACGGCCGGCGGCTGGGAGCCAACAAACACTTCGCGACAGGTACTTCCAAGCCCAGCCTCCGTTTTTCCGTTTGGGCGCCCAATGCACGAAGCGTCGAGGTGGTCTTCGGTATGCCTTCGAACGGCTACATTGCCGACGACGGCACCGGAATTGATGCGACACAACCGGTCGCGGCCCTGTCTCGTGATGCCGACGGTATTTGGCACGGCGGTCCGCCCGGCGACTTTGGATCTTTCATGAGCCTTCCTTACATGTACCGCATCGTCAACGCCGGCGGGGACACGGTCTACCGCACCGATATTTTTTCCCGCAGCCAAATAGGCAGAGGCGGCATCAAGCCTCCCGATGCGGGGAGTTGGACGGGAACGGTGGACACGTTGGATGGCACGGTGAGCTGCAGCGTCGTGATCGATCCGGACGTGGTCCGCCGCACGTTCGAATCGACGGCTCCCGGTGCCGTGCCGGATCTCATTCCAGCCGAAGAGTTCTGGACCACGGAATTCACGCATGGCCGGCCGGTTCCCAGCCGCCTCGAAGATCTCGTCATTTATGAATTGCATGTCGGTTCGTTGGGATTCGGGAAGACGGGCGCCGGCGATCTGAGCGATGCGATGACGTTCCTTGATCACCTGGTTCTTCTCGGCGTGAACGCGGTCGAACTCCTCCCGATGGCGGAATTTTCCGGGAATGTGGGATGGGGATATGGCGACAGCCATCACTTTTGCATCGAATCGAGCGCCGGCGGACGCGACAAATATCGCCATTTCGTCCGGGAGTGTCACCGGCGCGGCATCGCCGTGATTCAGGACGTGGTCTACAACCACTACGACAACGACGCGGGACGGGCCCAATGGCAGTATGATTCGACCGTTCCCGAACAGAACATCTACTACTGGTATGAGGGGCGCTCTTCCGACTATGCGTTCCCGGACGGCGGCTATCTGAATAACGGCTCCTCAGGGTACACGCCCCGGTTTTGGGAAGAAATCGTCCGCCAGCAATTTATTAGCAGTGCGGCGTTTTTGATCGAGGAAATGCATGTGGATGGGTTGCGGGTCGATTTGACCCAGGCGATCCACCGCGACAACACACTCAATGCCGACGGACGTTCCATCGGCAGCGCCAATCTGTTCGGGCAAAAGTTCTTGCGTGAGTGGAGTCGGACGCTGCACATGATTCGTCCGACCACGATCCTGATCGCGGAAGACCATACGGGATGGGAGGCGGTCACGGAACCGCCCGCGCAAGGCGGATTGGGATTTGACGGCACCTGGCAAGTCGCGTTCTATCACAATCTCATTGGAGATTCGGACATGGCAGGCGATCGGGCCCGCCTGCTGAAACGAGCGGGATTCGGCGGGATTGAGCCGCTTCAGATGGATTGGTTTGCCGGATCGCTCTACGATACCCAATACAGACGGGTCGTCTTCCACGAATCGCACGATGAAGCGGGCAACGCGTCGGGCACCGTAAGGACCATGGTCGTGGCTGTCAATGACGCTCTGCTGGTGGATGCCACGAGAATCGCGGCGGAGTCCCGGTCACGCCTGTCCTTCGGTCTCTCGCTGCTCTCGGCCGGAACGCCGATGTTTTTCATGGGAGAAGAGATCGGCGCCCAGAAGCGGTATACGTTCAACGGGTTTCTCGAGCACCGCGAAGACATCCTCGGGGAGCGGAGCGGGAGCGGCAAGACCCTCTTTCGCTTCTATCAGGATGTCATCGGTCTCAGCCGGCGCCTTGGTTCAATCCGCAGCCACAACATCGACATCCTCCACCAATCGAACGCCAACCGCGTGATTGCGTGGAAGCGATGGAACGGCGCGGAGCAGGTCATCATCGTTGCGAGCTTCAATAACGCGCCGTTTGCAACCGGCTATGTGATCGAGAAGGACGCGCTCGCCATCCCCGATGCCGGATGGAAGGAAGTCTTTAATAGCGATGCGGTCATCTATGGCGGGCAGAACGTCGGAAATTCAGGCGCCATCATTTCTTCCGGCCCGGGCCATCTTGACGTCGTAATACCCGCCAACGGCTTTGTCGTGTTCGTCAAGCAATGACGCGAACATATCAGGTTCCCTCCAAGTGACTGCGATCGCCTCTTGGCCATGGCGAAGCGCATGGAACCAAGCACGTCATCCGTCGCCGGAACACGCGGTGCCCGTCGAGCTCTGTCTCTCTTTCCAAGCGGCCCAATAGAAGAGCAGCGCCAAGAGCAGATAGCCGGTGGCCCAGGTGCCGCCGCTGCCCCAGCCCGGTTGCAGCACGGTATCCGACGGCATCCACCGATAGCTGTGCATGAGCCCCACCCAGGAGAAGCCCGCCGCCACGAGCATGCAGGCGGCGGCCCAGGAAAATTGCCGCTCGATGATGAACACCGTCATGGCGGCGAGCAGCATGGCGGAGAGAATCTGGCCCTGCTCGAGCGCGAAGGCGCCGCCGAGATAGATGTCCGCCCGCGCAAAGATCGGCAGGAGGTCCGGACCGAACGGCCGGTCCGCGGTGGCCAGTCCCGCCGCCCGGAGACTGGTCTTGATCAACTGGGCGCCCCAGCCCGCGATGCCGGGCAGGAGTCCGACGATCACGGCCGGCGCATGTTTGATCGGCGTCGCCTGGAAGGCTTGCGCGCCGATGACGATGCCGATCCACAGGACGATGGCCATGCCGGCTTCGATCGGGATGATCGCGGCGACGACCGCCGCGGCGCCGGTCACGCAGAGGAGCGCCATCACCGCGCCGTTGAGCCAGGAATAGCCGATGCGGGCGCCCATCGCCTTCCATCCCGGATGGCCGATATAGATGGTGGTCGGAAAACAGGAGCCGCAGACCGCCGCCACGACGGACCCGACTCCATTGGCCGCGAGGCACGGAGCGGTCGGGTAGGCGTCCCCGGCCGCCTCGGCGCTTTCCAGGTTCTGAAGACTGCCCACGAGATTGAACAAGCCCATCGGCAGGATGACGCTGAGCTGCGTGAGCAAGACCTCGCGCGATTGCCACAGGGCATCGACCCATATTCCCGGCTGATGCCATCCGAGCGGCGCCAGCGCCTGCGCGAACGTGGCTTCATCAGAACGGACCAACCCGGTGATCCAGGCGAGCGCGGTCCCGACCAGGACCGCGAGCAGGCCGCCCGGAATCGGAAATTGGACCCGGCCGAAATACGTCAACAAGATAATGCCGAGCGGCACCAGTGCGACGACCGGATACTCATAGGTGCGAAAGAGGAAGCCGAGCGCGATGAAGGTCAATCCGATGCCGGCAAGCGTCGAGAGGAGCGCCGCGCGCGGCAGCCACCGGCGCAGCGGATCGGCGAGCCCGCTGCCGATCAGCTCGATCACGCCCGATCCGAGACAGGCGACGAGTCCCGCCTGCCAGGACGATTCGATTGCCTCGTCCATGGAGGCGCCGCGGTCGAGCGCGATGAGTTTCACCGGCAGCATCACGAGAAAGACATGCGCGAAGAGGCTGACCGTGTTGATGCCGTAGGGGAGGGCGGTGCGATCATCGCGCCCTTCCCTCACCCCCAGTCGATAGGCGAGCCAACTGTAGTAGACGTTGCCGACGATGAGGCTCAGGGCGACGGCCGGGAGGATGCGCCCGTAGACCAGCGTCGAAGGATAGCCGAGCAGTCCCCGGCAGAGCCCCACGATGAGCAGAATTTGAATGAGGTTGTCGAGCGCCAGCCCGAGCACGCCGTCGATGTCTCCCCGCACGAACCAGCGCGGCCGTTGCGGGTGATTGGGGTGGTGTAGATCTGTTTGCAGCATGAACGCGGTCGAAGCGGGGGTACAGTACGCGAATCCGCAGGAAATGTGAAGAACGGGGGATGGCGGAGACGGCGTCTCCCTGCTCCGTGCTTCCGGCTCGACCGCACTAAACCTCACATCTGCTCGTCGCCGAAACTCGTTCCATTCCTCGCTTCGTGCAAATGGAACAGCGAACATCGGCGTCGCCAGCCAATGGCTGGGCGCATCTGCTCGATAAGTGTGGTGCCCGAGCCTTCAGCAAGTCGCGGATCGAGACATCCGTCTCCGCCATGCTTTAAAGACGTGGGGACCAACGGCACTCCCTGCGGCGGTGGTCGTCTTTGTGTCCGATCATTGCGCACATGCGTCCCAGAAAAGGGAGGTGCATTCATCTTCCCCTGTTGAAGATCTTTCGGCTGAGGTATACTGCCGCCGCTGTTCAACTGTGTTCGTGACCGGTTGCCGCGCGGACCGCTGCCCCCGTTCGTCCGCCATCCGCGACTCCCGGAGGATCTTATGAGTCAGAGCCCTGGGCGTGCTGTGGATCAAGGCCGCGGTGGTCTACTTCATCATGGGCGTGGGCCTCGGCATCTATATGGGCGCTTCTGGGATCATCTCTATGTTCCCGTGCACGCCCATCTGAATCTCCATGGTACAGATGCATTCGGTGTGATCGGCGGGAGAACGCCATGAAGATGCTCACGATTGTCTGCCGGGAGAGGCTTGAAGGTGCGGTGGTCCAGGTTCTGAATGATGTTGGCGTCAAAGGATACACGGTGATGTCCGGCCTGGGGGGGAAAGGACTCACGGGGACCGTCTCGGAGTACAGCTGGATGGCGGACCGCAATGTGTCGTTCATGGTCGTGCTCGAGGATCAGCAGGCGGCGCCGATCGCGGACGCGCTGAAGCAGTTGTATGGAAAGCTGCTTGAACACAATTCCGGAAAGGAAGTGTCGCTCAAAGTCTTTCTCCAACCCTGCGAGGTGATCCTCTAAGCGGTCAGGCCCCTAGTAGGGAAGTCGAGGGGAACTGCGGTACCATGTGACATGACTGACCAGGAGCTGCGTCTGACACCGGGCACCTTGTCGGCCTTGCTGGCTGAACGGACGGAGCATGCACGCCTGTCCGGCGCCCTCCAGTTCCTGCCGACGACCGTGGAAGTCATCGAACAGGACGGCATCCCCTTCCAAGTCCGGATCGTGGAATCCCTGGCCGGGAAAAAGACGGCCCCGGCCGCCGGCGCGAACGCCGACCCGTTTCTTCCCCATGATCCCGATCTTTTCGTCGCGCCGATTTCACCGACGCATATCGCCTTGCTGAACAAGTTCAACGTGGTGGAGCGCCACCTGTTGATCGTGACGCGGGTATTCGAAGATCAACGCAGTCAACTCACCCAGAAAGACTGCGAGGCCGTACTGATCGCGCTCACGGAGATCGACGGAGTTGCTTTCTATAACGCGGGACGGGAGGCCGGGGCGAGCCAGTCGCACAAACATTTGCAGCTGCTGCCGTACGACGCGATCGGTCCGCTGCCGATCGAGCCGCTGTTCCGCTTCGCGCATCCCGAGGGGATGGTCGGCACCGTGCCGCGCCTTCCGTTCCGCCATGCCTATGCCCCGATGGATACGGATTGGACGAATCCTCAAAAAATCAGCGGCGCGTCCTTCCATGCCTGCTATCGCCAATTGCTTCATGCCGCGGGCCTGTCCGTGGAAGCTGCCACGGGAAGCCATGCGCCAACCGCGCCGTACAATCTCCTCGTGGCCCGGAAATGGGCATTGCTCGTGCCGCGGTCGCGAGAAAGCGTTGCGGATATCTCCGTCAATGCACTGGGATTCGCAGGAGCCTTTCTTGTGAAGGACCGAGGCCAATGCGAAGCGCTGCGGCGACTCGGACCCCTTGCGGCGCTTCAGCATGTGTCCTTTCCGACTCCAGCCTGAACGCTTCCGATCGACCGCCGGTGACGTCGCCGCCCTTGCTTCTTTCGTCATTCGAAGCGCAGGACGGTCTGTCCATCGAACCGGGACGGTTTGTATTTAATGACGGAGAGTTCCTCCAAACAACAGCGAAGGATTTCCGCTTCGTGGCATGTCAACGTTCTCTCGTGTGATAGGCGCCGGTAGAGCTGCTCGGTCGCAATAACGAAATCTTGTATTTCTTTCTTGATCGGCAAGGCCGCCCCTCTTCTCGTGGTTCGTACATTCAGCCACATGATCGTTCCTTGTATCGGCTTCACGCTGACCGGTACATCTGGGAGACCCCTAGTCGCCCGAAACGGCACGCGTCTTCGGCTATTTGAAGTACTGTTCCAAGACCTGCGACTCCGTCTCGATCCGCTTCTGTTCGAACTTATGCCGATGGATTTTCAGTTCGCCCATGGCCTTGATGAAGTCCGCTCGACGGTTCGACCATTCTCTCCCGATCGTCGCCTTGTCCTGCGGCGCCGCCTGCACACGCTGGATCGAGGCGAGGGAATACAGGAGATGATCGCGTTGCGCGACCCATTGCTGCAGATGCAGCTGCCACGCCACGATGTCCAATCCAAGAAGCTCCTGCACCCGGGGATCCGCGACGGGCGGCATGTGCTGGAGGTGGGCGATATGGTCCTTGAGCTCGTCGATGTTCCCGTTCAGCTCGATCAGGCCCCGATGCAACATGTCGACGACGGCATCCGATTGTTGGGCCTTCCGTTCCTTCGTGACGGTTCCGTGGCAGCCGGCCGCCGTCAGTACCGCCAGCCCGATCATCACCAGACGGTGCATCTTCATCGTTCTGTCCTCCGAACTGCTGGGCGCTTCTTCATGCCGCGTCCACGCGAATATCGTCATGAACGTCGGGAATAACGAATCGCCGTCCCTTTCAATGTCGTAGTGCGGACAACATAGGGCACCGGAACGGTCCGATGGTAGCCCCATCCCAATCCCCACGGCGCATAGTGATATCCCCAGGGTCCCCAATAGCCGTACGGGCCGGGACCATAATACCCGGGGGCATAGTATCCCCAGGGATTATAGGCAGGCTGATAGGCCACGCGTTGTTCCGTACGCACGATCGGAGTTCCGAAGACGACCGCGTCGGCACCCAGCTGAGCGGCCTTCTTGAGCAGGTGCTGCTGCAGCGTTTCGAGGTCATTGGATGAAGATGTCTCGCTGAGCTCCGCGAGCTTCTGATAGGGGACGTCGGGATGCTCGCTGAAGATTGCGACGTCTTCTACCGGGCGGGATGGAAACGTCTCCGAAGTAAGCCGAAGGACCTGCACATGCGAGCAGCCGGCGACGCTCCAAGCGAAGAGCAGGACGATCGCGGCCAAGATTCCGGGTGCCATGATTACATCCTAACAAACGCCCGACCGCGTCTTTCCCAACCATGCTGGTCATTGACGGAGGCTTCATCGAGCCGTACGCGCGACCGCGGGGATTCGGTCGAAAGACCCGTCCTTTTCTGCAGAAGAATGACTCTAAGCAACGTGGTTGCCTTCGCCAGAACGGCCAGGGAGCATTGCGATTTCATCTGAGGAGAGCCCCGATTTGACAGACGCCGTCGAACGAGGAGAGGATGCCTCCAAGGCATTCGCGGCATCGGACATGTCTACGGAATGAGGAGACCCATCATGAAGATGCTCATCATCGTGTGTCGGGAACCGTTTGAAGATGAGGTGCTGTCCCTGTTCGGGACGCTGGGAATCAACGGCTACACCGTCATCCATGGGGCGGGTGGCAGCGGTGAAACCGGCGCGGTGTCCGTGACGCACACCAAGTCCGATCGGAACAAGCTGCTCCTCGTCGCGCTCGAGGACGAGCGGATGACGTCCTTGATCGAAGCCGTGAAGGAGCTGCGATCCCGGCTCGTGCAGGAGCATCTTGGGCATCCGGTCCCATTCAAGGCTTTCCTCCAGCCCTGCGAACCGGTCGTGTAACGCCAAGAATAGGAGGAACCCGGCCACGAGCGCGCGCTCCTGACGCACCGCGCACAAGGTAGGGGATGTTGACGCCGCAGCTTCTCTCCTGTACTGTGAGGCTACATCTCATGCTCGTAGTGGTCCGGCGAGCGGGATTTTCAATCAATCCGGATCTCGCGATCGCATCGCGGCCAGGTCCTGTTCGGAGCGGACTTTCCTCTTTCTGATCTGCCTCCCCTCGGTTCTCTGATCTTCGTGACTATGCGATCCAACTGAAAGGATACTGTCGTGCAGACGACTGTTCACACGAGTTTTCATGCCCTCGGTTTGTCCGAGGTGCTTCTTCAAGACCTGACTCACGCAGGTTTCATCCATCCCACGGCCATTCAGGCCGAGGCCATTCCCCACGCGCTCGCGGGTCGCGACGTGCTGGGCTGCGCGCAAACCGGCACGGGCAAGACGGCGGCGTTCGTCGTTCCGCTGGTCGAACGGCTGGCGGCAAGTCCCAAAGATCACCCGCGCGCCTTGATTTTGGCCCCGACGAGAGAGTTGGCAATCCAGATTCAGCACACCATCGATCGACTCGGCAAGAACATGCGCATCTTTGCGACCACGCTGGTCGGCGGCGCCGACATGCCGGCGCAGGTGCGCGGGCTTCGCCAGCGACCGGATATCTTGGTCGCCACGCCCGGACGCTTGTTGGACCATATGTGGAACGGCACGGTCAATCTGGGGTTGATCGAGATTCTGGTGCTGGACGAGGCCGACCGAATGCTGGACATGGGCTTTGCGCAGCAGATCAATCAGATTCTTG
Organism: Nitrospira sp.; assembly: GCA_035328385.1. Taxonomy (GTDB): domain Bacteria; phylum Nitrospirota; class Nitrospiria; order Nitrospirales; family Nitrospiraceae; genus Nitrospira_C. The sequence goes on from DAOLIU010000052.1 coordinate 14,251, forward strand.
ACGCGTTGCCGGAAGAGCGGCAGACACTCCTGTTCTCCGCCACCCTGCCGGCGGACCTGACGCGGCTGGTTGAAGCCAATGTGAAAGATCCGGTCCACGTCATGGTGGCGCGCCCCGCCACGACGGCCGACGGGGTCACCCAATTGCTGCATCACACCTCGCATGATCGGAAGACGGGACTGTTGATCTCGCTGCTCCGAAGTGAAACGGAGACGGTCCTCGTCTTTACGGGGACGAAGCACCGGGCGGATCGACTGGGGCGGGTGCTGGCCGAGGCGGGACACAAAGTGGCCGTGCTGCACGGGGACCGGAACCTCTCGCAGAGACGTGCGGCACTGGAAGGATTCAAACGCGGGACATTTCGCGTCCTCGTGGCGACGGATATCGCGGCCCGCGGCATCGACGTGGCGAACATCGGGCATGTCGTGAACTACGATCTTCCGCACAGCCCCGAAGACTACGTCCACCGCATCGGGCGCACGGCCCGCATGAAGACGACCGGGCGGGCGACCAGCTTCGTGACGGCCGAGGACCGGCCGCAACTGCGTGCGATCGAACAGTTACTCGGTCAATCGGTTCCCGTCGCGGCCGGAAGTCCGGCCCCGGCAGGTGACGGCTCGAACTCGACATCGAGGCCGCATCATCGGCAGAGGGGGCCGCGAAGACGTCCCGGCATCCAGCCGAATCTTCCCTGCGCCTGAGACAGTCATTCCCATGGCTGTCGTCCCGTCGTAAGCGGGACGGCTCGACTCGTCTCCCGTCCTGCGCGCGTCACTTCGCTCTCCCTCTAGAGCAATGACGACGCCGCGGTAGTGGATCGGTTTCCTCTTGCGTCATGCCCGCGAAGGCGGGCATCCAGCCCTCGATCACGACTCCACGCCGAGAGAAGACCTGACTGGATTCCCGCTTCCGCGGGAATGGCCCACTTCCGTGCGTCTGATGGCAAACGGACCCGCCACCGGCGTTGCGTTTTAGTCGACCGCCGAGTCTCCCGGGGTCCGGCCACATGTGACAGCCATGTTGCAGGGCGGTATGGCAGGCGGCGTAGCCGCGACCGCCGCGTTTGTGATACCTGTACAGGGCCGTCAGGAAACGTCCTATGGACCCCGCCGAACTGATCAAACTCCCGTTGTTCGCCGGCCTGTCTTCGGATGAACTCGCCTGCCTCGATCAGGGTGAAGCCATCTCAGCTCCGGCCGGATCGATGATCGCCCGTGAAGGGGAGCCGGTCGATTATTTCCATGTGATTCTGGAGGGTGAGATCCGCGTCACCAAGAATTACGACGGCCAAGAAGTCGTGCTGGCGATCCATACGGCGGGGAAGTTTTTCGGTGAAGTGTCCTTGTTGCTGGATATGCCGTACTTCATCGACGGCCAGGCGCGAACCGCTTGCCGCCTCCTGCGATATTCGAGGGAAGAGTTCTGGTCCATGATGCGCAATTGCCCGTCGGTGGCGAAGGAAATCCTGCGGACCATGGCCGCGCGCCTCCGGGGTCTGGAGGGGTATTCGCAGCAGCGTGAAAAACTCGTGTCGCTCGGCACCATGGCAGCGGGCCTCGCGCATGAACTGAACAATCCGGCCGCGGCGGCACGCCGGGCGGCAGCCGACTTGACCGCCGTCGCGGGCGGCTTCCCCGCGCTCGCCTGTCGGCTGAATCAGCAGCAGCTGTCGGCAACGCAGTCGGAGGCGATCGCGCGGATTCAGCGCGACATCGCCTCCCGTCCCCGTCCCACGATGCCCTTGGATGCATTGACCCGGAGCGACCGGGAGGAAGAGGTGATCGGTTGGCTCGAGCAGCACCGCCTTCCCGATCCCTGGAAGCTGGCCGGGATCTTGGTCGGCGCGGGGCTCGATCGAGCCTGGCTCGAGCGGATCGGCACGCAGTTCCCCGAGGAGGCGATCGGCGATGTGCTGAGATGGATGACGGGCACGCTGTCGCTGCAGGACTTGACCCAACAAGTCGAGCGGAGCACCGGCCGCATCGCCGACTTGGTCAACGCGGTGAAGGCCTATTCGTACGAAGGCCGCGCGCCCGTTCAGGACGTCGACGTTCATGAAGGGCTCGAGAGCACGCTCACCATGCTGTCGCACAAACTCAAGAGCGTGACGCTGGTCCGGGACTATGATCGGTCGCTTCCGCCCATTCCGGCATCCGGCACCGAACTGAACCAGGTCTGGACGAATCTCATCGACAATGCGATCGATGCCGTGAACGGGCGGGGAGAAGTGCGCATCCGCACCTGTCGGGAAGACAACCACGTCCTGGTGGAGATCCACGACGACGGACCAGGCATTCCGGACAAGATCAAGCCCCACCTCTTTGAGCCGTTCTTTACGACGAAAGGAGTCGGCAAGGGGACCGGACTCGGACTGATCATCAGCTATCGCATCGTGGCCGACCGCCATGGAGGTGAGATCGAATTCGAATCGGCACCCGGACACACCATGTTTTTCGTCCGCTTGCCCATGACGCGCAAGCCGACGAGCGAACCGCCGAAGGACACCGCCGGTCTTGCCGAGGGCACGCCATGAAGCCCTTCTTGGTCACGGTGGATGACGATCCCGAAGTCTCCCGTGCGGTCGAGCGGGACCTCCGCCGCAAATATGGTGAACGATACCGGGTCCTCCGGGCCGAGTCGGGAGCGGACGCGGTCGCGTCGCTGGAACAGCTCAAGCTTCGGAACGACACCGTCGCCCTTTTCCTGGTGGATCAGCGGATGCCCCAGATGACCGGCGTCGAATTTCTCGCCAAGGCCATCCCGCTCTATCCCGACGCCAAACGAATCTTGCTGACCGCCTATGCCGATACGGATGCGGCGATTCGCGCCATCAACGACGCGCAAGTCGACTATTATCTGATGAAGCCGTGGCACCCGCCCGAAGAACGGCTGTATCCGATCATCGATGAACTCCTGGACGATTGGCACGGCTCGTTCAAGGTTCCGTTCCAAGGAATTCGCATACTCGGACACCGCTGGTCGCCCCAGACCCATCAGATCAAGGAATTCCTGGCGAAGAACCAAGTGCCCTATCAATGGCTGGACATCGAGAAGGACGCCGAAGCGCGTCCGCTGCTTCAGTCCGCCCGCGCCGGTGACGATCGACTGCCGGTCGTGGTGTTCCCCGATGGAACGTCCCTGATCCAGCCGACGACGTTCCAGGTCGCGGACAAGGTCGGCTTCCGGACGAAAGCCGAGCAACCGCTCTACGACCTCATCGTCATCGGAGCGGGACCAGCCGGGTTGGCCGCCGCCGTCTACGGCGGCTCGGAAGGGCTGAAGACCGTGTTGATCGAACGGGAAGCGCCGGGCGGACAGGCCGGCATGAGCTCCAGGATCGAAAACTATCTGGGCTTTCCGGCCGGACTCAGCGGGCAAGATCTCGCAAGACGCGCCCTGACGCAAGCGCAGCGATTCGGCGTGGAGCTGCTGAATCCGCAGCAGGCGGTCGCCCTCCGCACGGCAGGCCCTGCGCGGATCGTCACGCTGGCCGACGGCAGCGAGCTCAGCGGAAGGACCGTCCTCATCACCACCGGCGTGTCCTATCGGACGCTCAACGTGCCGGGGGTGGAGAAACTGACCGGCGCCGGCGTCTACTACGGAGCCGGCATGACCGAAGCCCTGTCTTCCAAAGGGGAGGACGTCTACATTATCGGCGGCGCGAATTCCGCCGGGCAGGCGGCCGTCTACTTCGCGCGGTACGCCCGGCAGGTGACCATGCTCGTGCGCGGGGATTCCCTCACCGCCACGATGTCGCACTATTTGATCGAACGCCTCAAACAGACTCCGAACATCGTCGTCGAAACCAGCGTGGAAGTGTCCGAGGCGTGCGGCACGGCGCGGCTCGAGTCGTTGGTGCTCCAACATACCAAAGCCAAGGACTGCCGGACGGTGCCGGCCCAGTCGCTCTTCATTCTCATCGGCGCGCTGCCGCATACCGACTGGCTCGGCGAGAGCGTGCTTCGAGATGAGCACGGGTTCATCCTGTCCGGTCCGGATCTGTTACGGGACGGCTGCCTGCCGTCCGGCTGGCCGCTCACGCGACCGCCGTATCTGTTCGAGACCAGCGTGCCGGGCATTTTTGTCGCCGGCGATGCGCGGTCCGGTTCGATCAAGCGGGTGGCGTCCGGCGTCGGTGAAGGGACCATCGCGGAAAAAATGGTGCTGGTGCCGTCGGCGCTGAGGGCCGCG
>DAOLIU010000053.1:0-18393 GCA_035328385.1 Nitrospira sp.
CACCCGAGCTGCCAAGCAGCTCTTACCCGAGTCTCACCCGCCCACCCACCGCCTGTCGGAACAGGCGTGTACCCGAGCCGTACGTTGAGCCTCTGAGCGACGCGAGAACGCCGTTGGCGGCTTTTCAACATCATGTTAGCTATTGACAGGCGGGCGTCGTCCCCGTAGTCTCTCGGCGCACTCCGGGGGCCCCTGCATTGATCCAAGGTGGGATGTAGAGAGTCGATGGTCCGAACGCAGCCGTGGAAAATGGCCGTCGTACTGGCGGCCGCGCTGATGACCGCCGGCTGTCCCCGCATTCTCTATCTCAACTATCAACCGTCCACGTCGTTGAAGGGCCACGGCCCTGTCCAGGTCGACGCATTCGCCTATTCGGGTCATCCCACCGGCCTCGTCAGGATGAAGGAAGTCGAGTCGAGCTCGAAGGACGTCGAAGCCCTCTATCTCTCTCAGGACATCGGCGTATTCTTCACCAACGCCCTCAGGAGCGAATTGGCCTTCGCCGGCTATGATCTGCAGCCTGCGTCCGCGAGAATCGTGTCCGGCAAGATCGAACAGTTCTACCTGGACTACGTCGGCGAACAGGACCAGCTGTTCCAGGTCTCGGCCACCTTCTACGTGGCCGCAAAAGACGGCATGTCCTTCACGTCGTCCTGCCGTTCCAGCCAACAGCAGCCGAAGTATTGGATGAAGACCGGGCTGCTCATCAAGAGCGGCATCACGGAATGCGTCGAACAGTTCATGAAAGCCGCCCAGGCGGCGGGAGCGCTGTAAGCCGTGACTTCCCTTGCGAGGGGACCGGGCGCTCAAGGCCGCACGGCTGCGTCGGGATTGAATCGGACGGGGCCGTTTCAGAGGACGGTGATCCGACGTCTTGTCGGCTGTCTGTCGCTGCTCATGGTCGCGGGCGTCGCGTTCGGTTGCAGTCCGGTTCCCAGAAAGTATCTGCGCGCGGCCGCTCCCAACGTGACGCTGGCCAAGCTATCGGCTGCGCCGGAAGTCTATCGGGACCGGCTCGTCGTGATGGGCGCCGTGATTCTGGAGGAAGAGTCCAAAGACGGCAACTTGTGGCTGCACGTGAAGAACCGGCCGCTCGACCAGGACTATCGCCCGCAACTCCCCCCGAGTGTGGATGATCCGGAAGCGGGATGGTATTGGGTGGTCGTCAGCAATCACCAGAGCTTTCCGGCTTCCTACCGCCACTGGGCCGACATGACCCTCGTCGGCCGCATGAACGGGTTGGGTCCGGGAAATGAACCGATCCTGATGATGGTGTACGCTCGAGGATGGGGCTTGAAGTCCGGCGACAGCAGCGTGTGGGAAAACTTCACGGACGCCAATTATATTCCGTTCACTCCCGAAGAAGTGATCGGCGAAGGCAATCAATAGCGACGCCGGTACCCCGTCCTGTTGCGGTCTGCTGCATCCTGACCGATAGGATTCTCCCTCCCGTGCCCCCGGATCTCCCCCAAGGAGTACGTCCAGTTCCCTTTGCCGGGCTTGAGCCGGATCCTGTCGGGAGTATCCGATCGGACGGAGCACGAGCGTTCGTTGGACGGATCGTACGGGGTTGATCCGGTTTGGAACTGTTCAGACCCTCGTCCCTCTTGTAAGATATCCGAAGATCAATGATGAACCGTCACAGACCCGTGATCGGGGAGCTGACGATGGGGTCATCGATTCTTGGAGAGTCGACCGGCACTGCCGGTTCCGATTCAGTGACGAGGTCCATGGAACAGCCGCCGCCCGCGCCGGTCGCCGCCGCTCCCGCGGTCGAAACAGTCTATCGACATACGGTTCCGGTGCGGATCGGTCACTGGCTGAACGCGGTCTGTCTGTTCGTGCTGATCATGAGCGGCCTGCAAATTTTCAACGCGCATCCCGCGCTCTATTGGGGCGATCGTTCGGATCGCGACAAGCCGCTGCTTTCCATCCGCCCCATGAGAGCGGCCAACGGCGAGGTCCGGGGCGTCACGACCGTTTTGGGCCACAGGTTCGACACCACGGGCGTCCTCGGTTATTCCGACGGCAGGGGACGGGCGTTCCCCGCCTGGGCGACGCTCCCGGGTCCCCAGTGGCTTGCCATGGGGCGCCGGTGGCATCTGTTCTTTGCCTGGCTGTTCGTCCTCAACGGCCTGCTGTTCGTGGCCTATTCAGTGGTCAGCCGCCACTTCGCACGGGATCTGTTACCGACGACACGCGATGTTCGGGACATCGGCCGGGTCGTGAAGGACCATGTGATCCTGCGTCGGCCGAAGGGCGATGAGGCGACACGATACAATGTGTTGCAGAAAGCAGCCTACCTGATCGTGATCTTCGGCCTCGCGCCGTTGATCGTGCTGACCGGTTTGGCGATGTCGCCGATGATCGATGCGGCCGTTCCATGGCTGGTCGCGAGTCTGGGCGGCAGGCAGGCGGCGCGGACGGTGCACTTCGTCGCCTGTTTTGCGTTTGTGGCCTTCATCGCGATCCATGTTTTCCAAGTCGCGATCACGGGGTTCGTGAACAAGATCCGTTCGATGACGACCGGACGGTTTCTGGTCGAACGTGAAGGAGCCGCCCATGACGCCTAAGCCCACCATGAAGCGACGGCAGTTCTTGAAGGGAACCCTCGGCGCCACGAGCATGATCGCGCTGGCCGGCTGCGACGACCTCACAAGAAGCGACTGGTTTCCGGAGATACTGAGTCAGGCGGAGAGACTCACCGAACTGGTGCAACGGGCGGTCACACCGGCCGGCGCCATGGCCAAGGAATACCGCGAGGCCGACATCTCCGCCGTCTTTCCGGCCAACGGCAACATCGACCCCGGCACGCGGGAGTACGCCGCCATGGTCCGGGAGGCGTTTGCCCGCTGGGAAGTGAAAGTCGGCGGGCTCGTGGACGCTCCGGCCGCCTTCTCGATCGGCGCGTTGAAGGCGATGCCCGCACGGACTCAGATCACGAGACATGATTGCGTCGAAGGCTGGAGCGCCATCGGCAAGTGGACCGGCGTGCCGCTGGGCGACCTCATGCACCAGGTAAGGCCGTTGCCCGGCGCCCGCTACGCCGTCTTCCATTGCGCGGATGTCGACGACCAAAACATTGCCTATTACGAAAGCGTGGCGGTCGAAGACCTCTACCACCCGCAGACGATTTTGGCCTACGAACTGAACGGGAAAGCACTGGACGTTCCCCACGGTGCGCCGCTGCGTCTGAGACTGGAACGTCAGTTGGGATACAAGCACGCGAAGTACGTCGAGCGAATCGAATTGGTCGCATCCCTCGACGGGATCGGAGGCGGCAAGGGTGGATATTGGGAGGATCAGGGCTACGAATGGTACGCAGGAATTTAGCAGGATGTTGAAAAAGTCCGCCAGCGGCGTTCTCGCATCGCTCAGCAGCTCAACGTACGGAGTAGAGTACGCTTCGCCGCTTCACTCGCTGCGGCCTTGCCGGACGGCCTTTTTGAACATCCTGTGGGACATGCTGATGTGGCTTGGCGTGTCTTCGGGTGCTCAAAGGGTTTTTCAACAACCTGTCAGAAGTGGATCGCGTGGACGCTAGTTCTGGTCGAAGAAGTACTTGAAGCTGATGTTCGGATAGACGGCGCGGAGGTCGTTCTGGCCCGCGACCGTGAACATGACGCCGATGGCACCCACCAGCTTGGCCCCCGATTCGTAGCGCGAAAAGGTGTACTCAAGTCCCGGTTGAAGACCGAGGAGCCAAAAGCTGGACGGGGTCGTATTGGTGGGATGGCCGTCCAGTCTCGTCGTGAGTTGGTTGAGCGTCGCGAGCTCCAGGAGATAGCCGAAGCCGGTCCGCTGGTCGAGGATGTGCTCCACCGCCAGGTGGGAGCTGATCAAGTCGCCCGCATAGGCCGTCATGCCCAACGTCGAGCTCGGGCCGGGTAAATTGTAGGAATAGAACAGGTTGCCGCTGATTCGAAAGGGCTCGACGTTTTTGCGGAACAGCAGCCCCTCCGTGACCGCCGCCGCCTCGAACCGGCTCGACGGCACGCGCGAGAGAGGGGTGAAGCCGCCGGGAATCTCCGGCGTGCCGAACCACCGATTCGTCGGCAGTGACAGTTTGGTGTAGAGCGAAATCGACGGCCGCCAGGAATCCGGATTCTGGACGATCGGCCGGTATTTGAAGATCAGACTCGTCGAGCCGATGCCCCCTCCCGACGTGTTCCCCTCGGCGTCGGGTCTTTCCGACCGCCAGTAAATCCACGAAACGCCCATCGCGACGCTGATGTGGCGGGTCAATCCGTAATACACGATGGCGGCCGGCGAGACGGCGTCGGGGCTGAACGGCGCGGCCGTGCTGGTCGACGAGGAACTGTTCACGTATTGGCCGGAACCGATCTGCCCTTGCACATAGGCGCGGACGTACCACTGTCCCTGGCGCGCCAAGTCCGCGCTGGACGTAAAGGTGGTGCCGTGCGTCGGCGGATTCCAGCTCTCGCGGTACCTGGCCATTTCCGCATCGGTCGGGACCCAGTCGATGCCGAGGGCGGGAGCGTGCAGCCAAAGCACCGAAGCCAACGTGAACGTGAGACCGATGATCGACCCGGCCGGCAGTCTGTTCGTCCGATCGGTGAGCAATGCGTGTTCCTCACCGTTCGAGGCCTACGTTGCCGGCCTCGCGCGGAGCTTCCACAACCTGCACATGCAACGGCTGGGCGGTCTTGAGATGGACGTCGCGTTGCGGGAAGGCGAAGACGATGCCGGCTTCCGCGAAGACCTTCGCGATCATGAAACGAAGATCGCTTGCCACGGCGTCCGCGTCCACGTCGGCGGCGATGTCGAGCCAGAACCGCAAGTCGAACAGCAGCTGGTTGTCGCCGAAATCACGAAACAGGACCTGCGGCGCCGGATGTTTGAGCACCAGCCCGTGCCGGTCCGCTTCTTCCAGGAGCAGGTCGCGGACCCGGTCGGCCGGCGAGTCGTAGGCGACCCCCACGCGCAGCGTGAAGCGGGTCCTGGCGGTTGAGTAGGTCCAATTGTTGAGGTTCTTCTCCAGAAGGTTGCTGTTCGGGATGAACATTTCCATGCCGTTGCCCTCGCGGATGGTCGAGGAGCGGAAGCCGATGTGCGTGACGCGGCCGCGCACGCCGTCGACCTCGATCAGGTCTCCCAGGCGGAGCGGCCGTTCGATCAGCAAGAGAATGCCGCTGATGAAGTTCTTGAGCAGCGTCTGCGTACCGAAGCCGACGCCGATGGCCAACGCGCCTCCCAGGAACGCGAAGACCGTCAGGGGAATTTTGACGTAGATCAGGCTGACGACGAGCAGAATCGCGAACAGCAGGACCATCATCCACTGGCGGAGGATGTTGGCCAGATTATGGTCGATGCCCAACCGCTTGACCGCCAACCGCTCGACCAGGCGGGCGATGACGAGGCAGATCCAATAACCCACGACCAGAATGGCGAGCGCCCGCACCGCCTTGCCCACCGTCACGCTGCGGCGGCCCGTGATGGACTGGCCGTCCACTTCGATGGTGTCCTCCGCCGCGAACAGTTCGAAGTCCCAGATGCGGCGGAGCGTGTCGGCTCCCACGACCCTCCAGTCTTCGACCCTCGCGGCGATGGGCAGCGCCCGGTGCTGTTCCGCGAATTCGACCTTCCAACGCTCGATCAATTGGGCGAACTCGTCGATGCGGGGCAGCATCCGCCGGTACAGCTGTTCCCGTTGTCTGTAGGCGTCGATCACCTCCCGCAGATGGGCGGCATGCGAAGGGGACGCCGGTTGCTCCAATTGGACGGTGACGTCGCTGATCTGGCCGGTCAGCAGGTCGATTTGCCGGTGCAGATAGTGGCGCGACGCCTGCAGGGTCTGGAGCGTGGGTGCGATCTTGTCGTAGGCCTCCCGGGAGCGCACGGGATCGGTCGTCTGCGCGGCCTCGAACCGGATCTCCCAGAATCGTCGGACCCGCTCCGTGACGTCGAGCAGGTGCCGGAGCATGTCGATGCGGAGGTTCACGTTGTCGAACTGCAGGCGCGTCAGATCCGCGGCGTCCGCGAGATCCTTGAGCTCCCTGGTTTGTTTGTCGGTGCGTGCTCCGGTGGGCGGGAGCGCGGCTTCCGCTGCACGCAGCTTGGCGGCGGCGGCGGCCATCGCCTCTTGGCGCAAGGGGTGCTCCGCGAGCGCCCCTGCAACCTCGTTCTCCAGCGCCACCTGGTCGGCATCGACCTGCCTTGTGATCTTGGCCAGGTCCTGCTCGCTGAACACGATATGCTGGGCTGCCGCCTGGATTTGCCGGTCGAGCAGGAGAGCCCGCTGACGCATCTCGGCCGTTTCTTCCTCGACCTGCTTCTTGCTCGCGGCCGTCATGGTCGCCGTGGCGGCGGCGACGCGGTTGCGGAGACGTGAAAGATCGCGGACCTTGTTCAATCTGGCTTTCTCGGCGGGGGCTCGGGCGGCCTCCAGCCGCTCGGAGGCTTGGCGCAGCTCCTTTTCCGAGGCGGCGAGGGCTTGCTGCGCCCGCTCGGAGAACCCCTCCGACAGTGCAAGTTTGGCCTGCAACCCTTCGATGACCAACGCGGTCGAGCGAGCGGCGTCGCGAAGTTCGTCGAGCATCAGGATCGAATACGGAGGAGGAGTCGGGAAGCCCTGCCATTCGGTGACGCGGCGTTCGGCCTCCTGCCGCCGCTCCCTGGCCTGGTCGAGCGACTTGCGGTGGTCGATTTCGCGCCCATACGCCCGCACCAGCCGCTGGAGCAGGGCCTGGCGCTCTAGCATGTCCCCTGACGGCGCGCTCCCTTGTTTGGAGGTCGCCTCGGCCTCCTTGAGCTCCTTCTGAGCCGCGGTCAGCTTGGTTTGGAGATCCGCGAGAATGGACGGGGATGTATTGGGATCGGGAGGAGGCTTCGAGCCGGCCGACGTCTTGGCGGTTCCGTTCGCCACGCCGACGAGAGAGTCGGTCGGCAATGCCGCAAAGAGCGACGCAGGAAGTGCGACGACCAGCGCGGCGAGCAGAGAAAGGGGCGATCGGAGTGAAGGCATCGGATGTAACGCGCTCATGACACGCCTGATCCGGCTCTGGTCGACGGGACGGCGCCCGGACGGTCTCCCGGCGGCGACACTCTAGCCGCCCGCCCTTCCGCCGTCAATGCCGCCGGGCGCAGACTCGGCCGAGGCCGGACAGGAACATCCAGGTGGTGCTTAGGGAAATCGCTTGAGCTCCATGACAACGGTTGAATCCCCGCCGTTTTCTCTCGTACAATCCTCTCTCCTCATGGCCGGAGAAGCGCGCGTGATGGCCTCCGCCGAGACCGCTCAGGTCGTCCTTCAAGCGAATTCCGACGCCGACGGCGGACTCGTTTTTTTCATCGACGGTCCGCTCGACACCACGACCACCGGACGGGCCTGGCGGACCGCGCTCCATGCCCTCAGCCAGTCGAACCCCAGGCGTGTGGTCGTCGATGCCGCGCGGTTGACCTATTGCGACGGAGCCGGCGCGGCCCTCTTGTTGGAACTCCAGCGGCGCCAACTGGAGTCCCGAGGATCGTACGAGATTCGGTCTCTCAATGCCGCGGCTCAAGCGCTTCTCGATCTCTACGGCCGCTCCGATCGCCCCGGCCCCGAGCCGGCGTCGCCGGGGTGGTCGTCCGTGGAACAGATCGGTCGTGCCACCGTCACGCTCTGGCACGACGTGGTGGCCTTGATCGCGTTCGTGGGCGAACTGTGCGCGGCGCTTGGGCGGGCCGCCCGGCGTCCCGGCCTCATACGCTGGAAGGACGTGTTCCTGACGGCGGAGCTGGCGGGCGTCAACGCGTTGCCGATCGTGGCGCTGCTGGGTTTTCTCTTGGGGTTGATCATGGCCTTTCAGTCCGCGATCCCGATGCGCGAGTTCGGCGCGGATATCTATGTCGCCAATTTGATCGGCCTCTCGATGCTTCGAGAACTGGGCCCGCTGTTGACCGCGATCATCCTGGCCGGACGCTCCGGGTCTGCCTTCGCCGCCGAACTGGGCACCATGAAAGTCAGCGAGGAACTCGACGCCCTCGTCACCATGGGACTGGAGCCGGTCGATTTTCTGGTGGTGCCGCGGGTGATCGCGGCCGTGGTCATGACGCCGCTGCTGGCGATCTGGGCGGGATTTCTGGGCCTCATCGGCGGAGCGGTCGTCATGCGCTCGCTGGGCTTTCCGTTCGTGACCTACGTCATTCAAGTGGAATCCGCCGTGACCGTGAGCGACATGGCCGGCGGGCTCAGCAAGGCGTTCGTATTCGGCATCGTCGTGGCGGCGATCGGCTGCCTGCGCGGGCTGCAGACGCGAAGCGGGGCCAGCGCCGTGGGGGAATCGACGACCAGGGCCGTGGTGAGCGGGCTCGTCCTGATTACGATCGTCGACGGCGTGTTCGCCGTGGTGTTTTACTATCTGGGCCTTTGAGCAGGCGTATGGGCATGTCCGGCCGGCGGCCGATCATCCGCGTGACGCATATGACGGCGGGCTACGGCGACGTGGTCTTGCTCGACGACCTCACGTTCGACGTGTACCAGGGGGAAGTGTTCGTGATTCTCGGAGGGTCCGGCTGCGGGAAGAGCACGCTGCTGAAGCACATGATCGGGCTTCTCCGGCCGATGCAGGGATCGATCCTCATTCAGGGGCGGGACATTGCGATCGCGGAAGGGGCGGAGCGGCTCAAGATCCTGACCGGCATCGGCGTGATGTATCAGCAGGGCGCCCTGTTCGGATCGATGAGCCTCCTCGAAAACGTCCGTCTGCCCCTGGAGGAGTACACCGACATGCCGGACGAGGCCATGGACCGGGTTGCGATGATGAAACTGCAACTGGTCGGTCTGGGATCGGCGGCCAATAAGTTGCCGGATGAGATCAGCGGCGGCATGCGAAAGCGGGCCGCCATCGCGCGCGCGATGGCGTTGGATCCGCCCATCCTGTTTCTGGACGAACCCTCGGCCGGCCTGGATCCCGTCACGTCCGCCGAACTGGATCAATTGATCGTCGGTCTCGCGCGCACGCTCCGTATCACCTTTGTCGTGGTGACGCACGAGCTCGCCAGCATCGACACGATCGCCGACCGCGTCATCATGCTGGACAAGCGGACGAAGGGCATCATCGCCGAAGGCAAGCCGCAGGAGCTGCGCGATCATTCGGACAACCCGTGGGTTCGGCAGTTTTTCAACCGCGAAGCCGCAGTGTAGGGTAAAGGCAATGGCATGGAGGCCGGGCGGGACATCGTGAGTCAGAAGGCGCGGTACTTTAAGATCGGCTTGTTCGTCATCGGTGCGGTCAGTCTGGCCGTCCTTGCCGTCATCATCTTGGGGGCCGGCAAGTGGTTCGAGGCCAAGACGATGGTGGAGACCTACTTCATCGAGTCGGTGCAGGGCCTGGAAGTCGGCGCCCCGGTGCGGATCCACGGGGTTCCGGTCGGACGGGTCGAGTCCATCCATCTGGCTCGCGAAGAATACGGTCTGCCCATGAACACCCAGGGAAAGTTTCCATTCAAGGGCGTCGTGGTGGTGAGGATGTCCGTGCGTCCCAGCGTCGTGGTGCGCTCGCCGGAGGAAGACGAAAAGACGATCATGAAGATCGCGGCCGATGCCGGCTTCCGCTTTCGGTTGGCGTCGCAGGGCATCACCGGGGTCCTGTACATCGAGTCGGAGTTTCTCGACCCCGAGCGCTATCCCCCCATGGCGATCGCCTGGACGCCGAAGACTCCGTACATTCCGTCCGCTCCGAGTACGATTTCGGAGCTGGGTACCGACCTGCGGTCGATTGCACGAAAGCTGGATCAAGTCGAATTCGAGAAGGTGACCAAGGATTTGGACACGATGATCCTCTCGGTCACACGGCTGGTGAAGGACGTGCAAGCGGAACAATTGGGGGCTGAGGCCAAACAGGTGATGACGGAGTTGCGCACCACGGTTCAAGATGCGAGACGCATGCTCGACAGCCCGCATGTCGCGAAGGCGCTGGAGGATTTTCGGCGGACCGCCGACGACCTCAGCCACACGGCCAAGACGGTGCGTCTCGCGACCGAGCAGCTCCCGGATCTCATGGCGAGGGTCAACAAGAGCATACGCCGGGTCGACGCGCTCTTGGTCGGTCAGGGAGAAAAGGTCGACGACCTCTTTGAAAACCTGCGTTCCGTGTCCGAAGAGCTGCGGTACCTCACGAAGACCATGGAGCAGTATCCGTCCCAGGTGCTCTTCGGGGAGCCGCCGCCGCGGTCCCAGGCGGTGTCGCGATGACCGCTTGGGCCGTGAAGACGGGGCTGCTCAGTCTCGTGGTGCTTCCGTTGACGCTCGGCGGCTGCCTCAATTTGAGCAAGAGCTATCCGGAGAAGCGGTCGTTCGTGTTGGACGTGGGATCCGACCACCAACCGCCTGCCGCCGCCGCGTCGGCCGTCCTGAGGATCAGCCGGTTTCGGGTCTCTCCAATGTTCGCCGGTCGAGCCATGGTCTATCGGGTGGGAGAGTTGCAGTATGACAACGATTTCTACAACGAATGGCTGGTGCCGCCGAGCGTGTTGCTGACGCAGCAGGTTCAGGGCTGGCTGTCGAAGTCGAACCGATTTCGGTACGTGTTGACCGGAATGAATCATGTCGAGCCGACACACGTGTTGGAGGCGACTGTCACCGAGTTCTACGGCGACTACCGGTCCAGCGGATCCCCGCAGGCGGTGCTCGGCGTGGAGATGATGCTGATCGACGACCGAAAGGACGAGACGATTCTGTTCCGTCGCAGCTACCGTCAGGAGGTGCCGCTCGCCGGCCGGGCTCCCGATGCCCTGGCGGCGGGGCTTTCCCAGGCGGCGCGGCAGGTGTTGGTCGACTTCGATCGCGATCTCGGCGGGGTGTCGTTGGAGCCTTCCCCTCGCTCCCGATGAGTCGGCCGGGTCTCTTCGACCTGCGGCACTCCACTGGTCATCGGCTGCGGCGGTCGACACGGGATATTCGCGCGAGGATTGGGACAACATGGTGAACTGGAAAACACTGGTGGTCGGTGTGATGTTGGCGGGCTGTCTGACTCTGGCGCAGACCGGATGTGCGACTGACCAATCGAAGCGGGATGTGTCCGGTCCGTATCAGACCTGGGACGACGTGGTGAATCGATGGATCGGAGGGAATCGGGAAAAGCTGTATCTGGAGTTGGGGCCGCCGAATCTCCATCCTCACGAGCTTCCCGACGGCAGAACAGAAATGGTGTGGGATTTCGGCATCGATCGGATGCCGGGCCAGGCGGATGAGTACAACCTGTTTCCCTTGTATGGAGGTAACGTCAATTGCCAGCTGCATTTTTTTGCCGACGACAAGGGGACGATTCTGGACGGGTATCGGGTCGGATGTGAGTGAAGGTTCGGAATATCCGAATATGCGGAAGACAAGACTGTTGACGAATACCTCGATTCCACACTAGACTGCGCGCGCACGAGTGCTGGTTAGCGAGTCCTCTCCATGTCTGAATTGCACATGATCGATCCAGCAGCGCCCCAGACATCGCCCGATGCCACGCCGACGCCTTCCGAGCCGATGGTGATGCAGCTGGCGTCCGGATTCGAAAAAATCGGATTGGCAATGAAAAGCCGCAGCTGGAGGCGTGAGGGCCGGCCCGGATTGGGCCCGCTGCAGCGGCAGATTCTTACGCTCCTTCGCTCCAAACCCGGACGAACGGCCCAGGTTTCCACGATCGCCAATGAACTCGTGGTGCGACTCCCGACCGCGTCGGAGGCAGTCGCCACGCTCGAACGCAAGCGATTGGTGCGCCGGCGCCGTACCATGCAGGACGGCCGGGTCGTGACCGTCGAACTGACCGCCCGAGGCCTGCGGGCCTGTGAGCCGGCCGCTGGAGCGCCTGATCACTTGACCGTGGCGATCGGCTCTCTGCCGGCGGCGGAACAAGCGTCGCTGCTGAAGGCTCTCGTCAAGGTCATTCGGACGTTGCAGAACAAAGGGGAAATCTCGGTGGCCCGCATGTGCGTATCCTGCCGGTATTTCCAGCCACATCGATACCCGGAACCGGATCGCCCCCACCATTGTTCCTACGTCAATGCGCCGTTCGGCGACGTGTCGCTCAGGCTCGATTGCGGAGAGTATGAGGCGGCGGTTCCCGACCAGGCGCGCGACGCCTGGGCTCTCTTCGCGGGAGAGCGGACGGCGACCAGCTGATTCCTTGCGAACCGGACATCTGCCGAAGGATGAGATGAACGATCCGATCGCTCTGTCCAAAGTGCGGCAAGCCTCGTCGCCGGAACCGTGGTTGGGAGGGGAAACTCACGTTCCGAATCTGAGCCCGGAACTTCGTCGCCGGCAGCCTTTTCCATGGCAGCCTGCCGCGCCGGTGATTGCGGTCGCATTGTTGTTGTCCGGTGTGTTGATCGGCAGTGCCGCCACCTGGTTCCTCTTCCGAACCCGACGACTACGCTGAACGCGTCGGCACGGGTTCGCCTAGTTCCTGCTTGTCTTGCTTTCGTACATCCTGGCATCCGCTTCGATTTGCTGCGCCAAATCGTCCAACGCCTCCTGGACCGCCTGTTGGATCGGCCCCCTGTCCGATTCCGTCACCCAACGGACGCTCGATCCGATCGCAGTCTTCTCCGAAAGGTAGGAACCGATGGGGAGCTCGCCCGTCGGTCCGAGATCCGACTCCAGCCGGAGCTTGTACACGTATGAACCGCGCGACCTCATCGTGAGCCAAACCTTGATGGTGAGCGTGAGGGCGGCCGGTTCGTCGCCGACGGAAAGGAACGTCCGCCGTTTCGCGAAATAATCGATGGCCGCGGCGTGGAAGTCCTTGGCCGGCCAGTCCAGCAACCCGATGCCGGGCATGTGATCGGCCCCTTCCAACGAAAGGAACGGAACCACCACCTGGGCCGAGGCAGGAATCGTCGTCTGGGCTTCCGTCTGCGGCGATGGGGCGACGTGAATCTTATGCACGCAGCCTGAGGACGAGAGCAAGACGAGGCCAAGCAGGATAAAGCCGAACCGGTGAGTGAACGGCGGTCCGGTCACGGGTTTGCGGGGGATGCGGCCGGAGGATTGAGAATGTCCAGATCCGTCAAGGCGCGCGCCGCCTGTTCCCGGTACGGTCGATCGGTCGGGTTGGTATACGTATCAATGATGCGTTGGTATGTGGCGCGGGCCTGCGGGTACTGCTTCTTGATGGCGAAGTACTGGCCCAGGGCAAGCCAGTTGGTGGCGGCTGTTTCGTTCGCCGTCTTCATGAGGGCGAATTCGCGCTCCACGTGCGTCGTGCCCTGTTTCGCCGCTTGCTTCCTGACCGTTTCTCCCATGCGACTGGCCATGGCTTCGATCTGTTCGTTCTCGCGGATGGCCGATTCGATCCGATTGGCCTTCAAGTGATTGTAGAAGGCTTCCGTGTGGTCCTTGATGAGATCGGCGCGCTCCTGATAGGTATCGTGCGCGCAGTGGCTCAGCCACAGGCTGCTCAGCAGGATCAGAAGAATGTTCCACGCTGTGAGTCGCGGGCGAGGGATCATGTCATACTCCTTCATCGGGGCCGGCAAGCCGAGCGCCCATCCTACCCCAGACGCACGGCAAAACGCGACCTGGGCCGATCGTCTAGTGACAGGTCGACCCGGAGTATGGTAAGAGTCCAGTCTGTTTTGATGGCCTACCTCCGGGTCCCCATCGTCTAGCCTGGCCTAGGACGCCGGCCTTTCAAGCCGGCAACACGGGTTCGAATCCCGTTGGGGACACCAGACCTTTGACCTTGACTAACTCGCTGAAAAATCGTCCAACCGCGGCTTCACCTTCGAAGTGATAGCGTTTCTCCTCGCCGTGCACATCACGCCAGACTCGAATCCGATTTGGAAGCAGCTTGCGCAGGATCTGCCGCGTCTGCGCCGGATGCTGTGGGGCAAGTGACAACCAGTCCCCGAGATAGGCGCGGAGCTCGTGTTCCATCGTCGTGAGGTTCACCGGTTCGGCCGTCAGTCCCTCCAGCGTGGCCAGTTCGGCATGCAGTCGTGTGCGTCGATCCTCGCGGATCTGCATGGCCGAGAGGAGCGTCGGGAGGGGGCCACCCGTCGCGATCGCCGTGGCGAGTTGGGCAAGCTCCGCCTCAACGTGGGCCAGGTCTTTTCGAAGAGCCTCGCGGCGCGCATCAGGATCCTCGACCGGGCGCTGCAGCTGGTGCAGTGCTTTCTCAATCGCCCGGACGACAACGGCCGGATGGAGCACCTCTTGTTCGATCGTCTGCAGCACGGCTCGATCGAGGAGGGCCATGGGAAGCAGCATCGGCTCTCCGCAGGCCTGCGGGCCGCGGTTGTAGTGCGTCGTGCAGGCATAGTGAAAGGCCCGCTGTTTCCCATGACTCCGGCTGCGGATAAACAAGCTGCCTTTGCAGGTCTTACATTCTGTAAAGCCGGTCAGTAGGTAGGGGGCTTCGTGCCCATTGGTTGGCCGGCCATGCAATCGGCCGTCGGTGGCGCGGAGATACAGCTTCCGGAGATGCGTCCAGCGCTTCTGGACCTCCTGCCAGAGCTCATTAGACACAATCCGCAACTGGGGCGCTGGGATGACGATCCAATCCTGTTCGGCGCGTCGCTGCGCTTTCTTAATCCCCCATGGAGTGCGCTTCTTGGTTTTTCCCCACACCTGCTCTCCGATATAGAGCCGGCGCAAGAACACTTGTCGTACAGAGGAACTGACCCACCCGTGCGGCTTGCTCAGCGAGGGGCGAGGACGTGGGCAGATCGCTCCTTCTGCGTTGAGGGCCTTTGCGATGCTGGTGAAGCCCTGGCCCTCAGCATAGAGTCGGAAGATTCTCCGAACCACTTCGGCTTCGCCTTCGTTGATCTGGAACTCCACATGCGAGCGCTTCAGGCGCCCTTGGGCATCCGGCACCGTGCCCGCAATTTCGACGTTGTCATAGCCGAAGACGCTACCGCCTGTGACGTGCCCCGCTTTGGCCTTGCGGAGCATGGCATCATAGGTCCGTTGCTTTGCGCGCTCGCGCTCCATCTCGTCGGCGAAGTTGGTGAGCTGCAGCATAATCTTGTCGATCGGCGTGTCGAATGTCCGTTCTCGATCTTCCAGGTAGAAGAAAAGGCGAACCCCGGCTGTGACCAGTTGCTTGATGCGGTAGCTGTGCTGACGTTCATACGCGCCTCCGTATGGGACGGGCCCAGAGTCGTTGCGCTGCCGCACGGGCATCCGCCGCGATGGGATTGGTGTAGCCCGATGCCGCCAGAACTTTATCCAGATCGAACCTCCACTCGGACCCGAACCGAAAGGCCGGGATCTTGCCGGTGAGCGCCAGCGTCCGCACGAACTTCGGCTTCAGGCCCAGTTCCGCCGCCAGTTCTTTCGCCGTGAGAAGAGACATGACGTGCTCCTTTGGTGAAGGGTCACCGTTGTCTACTCCGTTTGGGATCCGGCACGACCGTATAGACTTCTTTGACCAAGCAGGCTCGTGGATAGCTTGGGCGGACTTCCTGCAGCTCGGCCAGGGCCTCACGCTTATCATACCTTCCGAAGCAACTCAGCGGATCAATCGAACCATTCTTTCGTTCCCACACCGACCACAGTATAAGCCGTATAGGCTTCCGTCGTTGGGGTGATCGTCTCTTCGTCATCAAGACACCTTTTCCTGCTGTGCACGACGAGGTGAAAACTCCAACATACGTCCGGACTGTGCGCGCGATGATATAGGGGAGGAGTGAAGGCTCACAGACTGAAGTCTGACCGTCTTGGTCATAAATTAATCTCCGACACACTTCGCGATTTATTAAATTTGCTTGTCCATCTGACGGCGAGTGCAAATTCTGCATAAGAAATCGCCTTTGTGTTGTCATCACCTGAAGAAGTCCGATAATGCGTTTCAAAACGCAGTCGGATTTTTTGATTCGCGTGCACTGAGTACTATCCAGCCAGACATCAATTGTGGACTCACCACAAGACTCGATGACGCCAATTTCGCAGATGTGACTTCTGGAAATTTCTATCCATGCGAGGTGCCCCCTAGTTTCCTTCGACAATACACGTTATCCACTTTCAAAATATCCCCGCCACGTATACCCAAAAACGCGAGATGGTCGAGTTCTACACGAAGGAACTTGCCTGGCTGGTTGCACCGACCATCGCCAGGTAGTCATACCCCTGCCCCACTGATTGCCGTGTGAGCAGCCGACCCTTACGCTACGGAATAGGAGTGTCCTATGGCTGACATTCGCCAAAGTGTGCGTGAATACGTACGGATAACCCAAGAATTGCTGAAGCAAGGTAATGACCTATCGGAGAAAGAATTACAATCGGTCGATGCGATGCTGCAACGAATGCTGGCAATGCTGAAACAGACCGGACGGAAAGAGACCGATTGAACGCTGAGGCTTTCTAGGCTCCATGGAGAACGGGCCGACTGGGAAAAGACCTAGTAGGATTCATGACAATACCTAGTGAGAATAGCGGGGCACAACGCGCTGCAGGGCTAGCGGTTGCGCCCTTGATGGACCTCAACATGCCACGACTGAATGGGATCACGGCCACGGCGCGGATCAAGCAGGCCTTTCCGCACGTCGTCGTGATCGGGCTATCCATTTATGCGACCGATGAGACGCGCCAGATCATGCGGGCGGCCGGCGCCACCACTGTCATCTCGAAAGACCTGGCGGTGGAACAACTGCGCGATGAAATCTTCGAATCCGTGAATAGACGGTCGACGGCCTCCCATTAGCGGCCCATGTCTCAAGCGGCCTGCACGATGCTCGGCGCATGCCTTCTGAATCGGTCACCGACCAGCGTGCGGTAGGCCCTCCTGCCGGCGTTGAGCGGTAGAGAGTCGACATATGAAGACCGTTGAGTATCAGGGCTACACCATCAAGTCTTTTCCTCAACAGCAGCTCAGGTCTGGCCAGTGGACGATCCATCTCAAGATCTTCTGGAAAGACCACGACGCAACGACCATGAAAGTCTTCACGGACGACACGCCCTATGCGACGGAGGAAGAAGCTGATCTCCACGGCATCACCTATGGCCAACGCATTATTGATGGCAAGGTCCCGGGGTTGGCGGTGACGGAGTAGAGAAGAAGGGCTGCTGCCGAAGGGAAAGTGAGACCGCTTACTCTGCCATACGATCCAAGAGCCAGCCAGCAACTATACCGCCCATTCGCCTTATCGCTTCGCGCATGGCCGTCCTATTTGAACCACTGGTCGAAAAGTTCTTGAGCGCATTTCTTCGCGGCTGCCTCAAGCCGTTCGCGCAGAAAAGGTTCGTTAGGGAAAGTCCATTGGCTGAACTCTAGCCCCTCAGCTCGAGAGTCCTGAGAGCCTACCGTGCATCGTCCCTGCCAGAGGATTTGCTGATCATCCAGGCGGATGAGCCTGGCACGTGCTGTATAGTACAAGTTGTATTTTGGCTTTTGGCCAAGTCTGCTCCAGTCCCAATGGAAATTATCGAACAAATCTGTCGGGTCAGAATCCCACAACCGGGGTATGTCCGATGCGAAATCCATGATGAACCCAGTAGAAAATTTGACACGGAGTTCTTCAATGCCATCGTGAATACAACACGGGCGAATCATGTTATATCCTCGGCCTCACCAGGAAGGGGATTCAATCGATTGGATGTTGGTGGAGCCGAGTCGGACGGTGAGCGAAGAGAGAAACTGTGTTTTGACAGTGGTGATCGGATCTTCCGCGGTGATTTTCTGACCGGAGAGCATCCCGTAGGGCTCACCAAAAATCCAGAAACCGTCCGTCCGATACCAATGAACGGCTCGAAAGACAGGTACATTCTGTAGTGTGACGCGGTCCTGTTCAGGAATATGAATTCGACCTTCGCCCCCGGTACACCCGATGAGGGTGATCAGGCACGAAGCCAGTAATAGACCTGACAGCTTCACAGGACACCAGAGAGTCGCATTGTTGTCCCCATCTCCCCAATCATGAATTGACATAACATTTTCACAATGATACTTTCACGGAAAAAAGTATCATTGTAATAATCGAGGGGAATGAAAGTATCATAGTGCCATTTGACCCATGAATCCTACTGATTTTACAGCGGAAAAGAACGGACAGGTCATCAAGACCGCGCTGGATTATTGGGCGTTTGTCCCCAATTCCCTTCCTCCACCGCTCACGCTGAGCTGGGAGTTGGTCAACCACCTCTCTGAGGCTGATCGGGCTCTCAGCGAGCTCGCAGGAACAGCTCGTACTTTACCCAATCCACATCTGCTCATAGGGCCATTCATCAGGCGTGAAGCGGTCCTCTCCAGCCGGATTGAAGGCACACAGGCATCTTTGTCAGATCTTCTCTTTTTCGAGGCATCAGGATCGGTCGATCCGAAGGTTCCTGATGCTCGAGAGGTCGCGAATTACGTGAAAGCAATGGAATATGGTTTGACGCGTCTCAAGAAGTTTCCACTGAGCCTCCGCTTTATTAGGGAACTCCACGAGCACCTCATGGAGGGCGCCCGTGGC
>DAOLIU010000054.1:0-18386 GCA_035328385.1 Nitrospira sp.
GAGCCGGAGGTGCTGCCGGCCGCAGATCCATTTCCGGAACCGGTGGTCCCGTCACTTGCACAGCCGCCTGCCATCAACCCCAAAAACGCTGCGAAAACGATGGCTCTCTGTTCTGAAATGCGCATGCCCCTTCCTCCATGATGCGTGAATAAGTAAAGCCGATGGGCGGGGATGGTACCTGCTCATGGGAAAAAGCTCAAGCCTGATTCTCTCGGACGATGAGGCCCGCAGCCGGCGGGTAAACGTCAAGAGCCTCCGGCGGAAGGTGGAGATGGAATGGGGTGGAGGTCTCTCCCAGGAAGAGCGGAGAGATCGACCCGGTCGACAGGGGCAACTGCCGCCGGTCCTCCACCGTTTCCATCTCTTGACCCGGAACTCACGTTCACGAACGCTTTTCCACAGGCCGAGGCTTCGAGACTCGGAGCGTGGTGACGAAACCCGAGCCGGTTCGTATCAGCTGAAGTCGGCCGGTACGGCTCAAGTGATCGATTTCGAGGAAGATGTGCGACCAGTGGAAGTCCGGGAGATATTCCACCAGTTCGTCCAAGGTACAGTCGGGATGTTCCCTTACAGCCTCCAAGATTTGATCGGTAGCCTGTCGCGCGGCCTGCATGGACTCCTCCTTCTCGCTGAAGGGAGGCGTTCGAAGCTTCACTTGAGTGCGGGGGACTTGTGAGCTCACGAGGACTGGTATCTGAGCAAGTCCCGTTCCCGTTCCAGAAGTAATTAGGAGCCCGATTCCTGCCGGGGCATATCTCGAATTCCTAGGAAATGAGAGTTTTTGGCAGCCTGATCAGGGACGCTGCTTAGAGGGAAATGGCAGTGTTTCGGTCTTGCACAGTACTCGAAGAGCGAACTCGCTCACTTTCCCCTGTCGGCACCTTGGATGGGTATGGAACGAGTGGGGACCCCAGCCCCATTGACTAATCGATCGGTGATCGGTAGACATAACCCTATGGGCACAGGAGGTTGGACAGCGTTGCCGCAAGATGCCGGAGGTAAAATCTCGTCCGGTCTGCTCATGTATCCAGCCTATCGACATGGGTGCGATCCGCCCGGGAGCATCCGTCCGTTGATGTCCGTTCTCCGGTGAGGCGCAAGCCCCGCCTTCGACTCTCACAGCTCGTGAGCTGAAATCGTCAGGATTGGTTCTGTGCCAGCGTCCGGCCGATTTCGCCACAGCCAGGGCAGGCCCGCCGGTGCATCGACATCGCTCAAGGCTGGTCGCTCACGCTGACGATCTATTATCTTTGGAGGTGCCGCATGAATCATCGAGTCGGCTCCAGACCTCAACCGATCAAACAGCTCAGAATCAGGCCCGGCGGGTTGCAGGCCAAGTATCCGTCTTCATTGCGTCCGTCCCCGCTGCGGAAATGGTGTTGGCAAGCCGTGCAAACGTGCGAAAGCGGAGGGCACGCGTTCGCAGCCTGGCTGGGCCGGCAAAGCCGGGCTGGCTGGCAGGCGGCTGTCAACGGCCTCAAACGAATGGAGCTTGGCACGCGCGTTAAACGGAGCGGAATCACTCTGAAGGATTGGACCGTGCGGGGAGCGGTCCGTGTCGGGCACGGGTTGACGGTTGCCGCACAATGGGGGGGAAGGATGGCCCGGAATGCCGCCCGTGGAATGGTTCGGCGGCTGGAGGAAAAGCGTCCGGAGCAGATGCCGGCGTCGGGTTTTTCCATGGCGCGGTTCGACCAGTTCGGTGGCTTCCACTTTCTGCACCCGTCCGAAGCGAAGCAATCGTTTCGGCGTGAACTGGCGCGGTCTCATGCCCAGCTGGTCGAGCAGCTTCGGGTTGAAGAGGAAGAGTTGTCACGCGTGGCTGCGCGGGTCGTGCGGCTGCAAAGCCTGCTTCGCGCCCAACAGAGCCTTTTGTTGGAAACCACTCGTGGAAGCGAGGCGGGACGCGCCTCCATGAACGCTTCGTTTCAGTCGTTGGTCGGCGTGGGCATGCGCTCGGACCGGGCGGGCGAGCATCCCGATCTCTTCAGACCCAATTGACATGGGCGCCTGCCTGTAGCTTTGGGCTGCTCGTTACGACGGCCGCTCCCCCGGCGGCGGTTGGCGGGACTGTTCGAACCCGCGTGGCCGCTCGAACAGGAGCCGGGCTCCGGGTTTGAAGGTCAGGTAGAACCATATCCACTCGGACATGACGCGCACCCGGTTCCGAAATCCAACCAGAAAAAAAATGTGGACCATGCACCAAAGCAGCCAGGCAAAGACGCCGGCGGTACGGACCGGGCCGATCTGCGCCACCGCCCTGGCGCGGCCGATGGTGGCGAGCATGCCGCGGTCCCTATAGACAAACGGCCTGCGCTCCTCCGGCGACTTCCCGCCCGCAATCACGTCAGCCACATAGCGGCCCTGCTGCATCGCCACGGGGGCGAGTCCCGGCAGCGGTTTCCCGTCCTTGCCAAGACAGTGGGCGGCATCGCCGATGGCGAACATCCACGGATCTCCGGGAACCGTCAGATCCGGTTGGACCTTGATCCGACCGGACTGATCCAGCGGGACGCCGACTGTGCCGAGCAGCGGTGAGGCTCGATTGCCGGCGGCCCAGATAATGTTCGTGGCGGGCAGCACCTCTGTTCCGATGGTCACGCTGCCGTGGTCCACCTCACGGACCGGGCAGTCCAGCCGCACCGTGACGCCCATGCGGGTCAAGGCCGCGGCGGCCTTTGCCGAGAGAGCGGGGCTGAATCCTGGAAGCAGACGGGGGCCGCCTTCAACGAGCACGATGGACAGGTCGTCGAGCTGCAAGGCGGGAAAATCCGGCCCCATCGCCTTGCGCCCGATTTCCGCCAGCGCGCCGGCGAGTTCCACTCCAGTCGGTCCTCCGCCCACGATCACAAAGGTCAACCGTTCCCGTGAGCCGGCCTCGGCTCGTCGTTCCGCTTCCTCGAACGCCAGCAGCATGTTTTGACGCAGCAGCACGGCGTCGGTCATCGTCTTGAGTCCGGGAGCCCAGTCCTCCCATTCGTCGTGACCGAAGTAGGCATGCCGGGCGCCCGGCGCCAGGACGAGCACCTCGAACGGTATCGGCGCGCTATGCCGCACGTGGACGACGCGGCCGGTTCGATCGATTGACAGCACCTCGTCCATGACGACCCGTACATTGGGTTGGGAGCGAAAGACGGTCCGCAAGGGCCAGGCGATGTCGCTGGGCGACAAGGCGGCCGTGGCCACCTGATAGAGGAGGGGTTGAAAGAGATGGTGGTTCGTTCGGTCGATGACCACGACCTGCTCGCGTCGGATCCGCCGGGCGGCCGACAAGCCGCCGAACCCGCCTCCGACGATCACGACTTGCTTGGGGGGCATGGTGTTCAGCTCCCGCGATAGGTCGTGTAACCGAACGGGCCGATGAGAAGCGGGATGTGATGGCGCTGCGTGGGGTCCTGGACCCCGAACGTGATCGCGATCTCCGGATAGAAACTCGCGCCGTTCTGGGAACGAAAATACGACGCGACGTCGAACGTCAAACGATAGAAGCCGGTTTGGATCCGGACACCCGGCGGTACCAAGTCTTCAACCCGGCCGTCGGCGTCCGTGCGTCCGTCCCCGATCTTTCTCCACGTTCGTAACGGCCCCTGCGATTCCAGGACGACGGACAGATTGCGGGCCGGGAGCCCGGTGGCGAGGTTCAAGACGTGGGTGCTGATCGCGCTCATCGGACAATGTGCCGGGACCTGTGTCTGCCGGTATGAGGCCGTGAAGGAAGCCGCCTGCTTCTCAACTGCGAGGCCGAGACCGACGGGTGTGAGTCTCAAGCGCAAATGCTACGGAACGACCGCGGCTGTGTCAATTGCCGCACGTCCCGTGACTCAGGACATCTGCAAACCCACCGCGAATACTGCGACGTATCCGTCGGCCGTCGGAGTCGGATCCAATATGAGCCGGTCGCCGCCACGCCGGAAGATGCGGTCGTCCTGATTGCGCGCCGTACGCGGTCCTCTGGTCGCATAGGGGGCGGCGGCATACACGCGATCCGTGAACGCGTCGTCGAAATACATCTGCGAGGTGAATTCATAGCCGCGCCAGTCCCGAGGATTTGTGCGGACCTTCACATGAATATGGACCGTCCGGCCCTCGTACCAGCCCGGATAGATGGTCAGAAACCTGGCTTCCCCCTTTGCGTCGGTGAGCTGATAGCCGCGGAGAAACTTCTGACCGATCGTAGTGAACCGCGGATCCTTCACGTCGGAGTAGAGGCCCGTCGCGTCGCAATGCCAGATGTCCACGTGCGCACCCTCCAGAGGACGACAGGCGCCGCCGCTGAGGCGTGAGATCACGACCGTGAGAGCCAGCGGCGTCCCCGGCTTGATGGCTCCGCCAGACGGATCCGAGCGAATATCGGATCGATTCAATTGCTCGTCGACAAAATACGGACCTTCGGTCTGTGCCGGACGGACGACGCAGAGCGGATCGGAACCGGCCGCCCGGGCGCGACCGGGCCCCAGGTTCGCCGCGACCAGGCAGACCGCGGTTTTCCCCAGCAGGGCGAGCGCGTCGCGACGGGACAGGCGCCGTCGGAAGACGGAGGGCAATATAAAGGGATCGGTCATCGGCACTCCTTTCGCTACCACGGCCGCTACGACGACCCCGGCAGTTCCTGGACGGCCCGCCAGGCCTGGTCGATCGCCGCATCGACATAGGCCCTGGCTCCGGCGTCCGAATTGGCGATCGTAATGTGTCCCAAGGGGCGCCGACCCAGGACGTGAGGACCCCGTTCGGCCGTCACGTCCGGATCATAGAGCGCGCTGCCTTGGTACGCGTAACCGTGGGCCCACCGGTTCACGGTGATGGCCTGGATATCGCGGTCCGCGTCGAATCCGCCCGGCCCCAACATTTCGTTGAGATGGCCCTTGACGGCGGCTTCGAATTGCGCAAACGGCATGCTGAAGAGTTTGAAGCGGCCCTGCCGGAACTGCTCGCGGGGCGGCGTGCCGTACTCGTCGGCGAGCGGCACATGGATCATCGTCACGATCATGGGGTGAGCCGGATCATCCGACAGTCCATAGTCGCCCATCCGAACCGGATAGTCGAGCAGCACCGACTGGTGAAAGCTTCCGGGGCAGTCGGCCGCTCCAAGACCCACCTCGCGGATCGCGCGCCAATTTCGGAGCGAGACGGTACTGTAGACCAAGGGGGCCTTTGTGACTTGCCTGAGCGCGTCTTTCTGCTCCTGCGGCAGTTCCGGTACCAAGTGCGGAATCATCGTATTGTAGCAGGCCAGCACGCAGTTCTTGGCGCGGACGCGATAGGCGCGGTTCGCGTGCACATAGGTGACCGACACGCGGTCCGCCTGATGCGGAGGCCCCTCGTGGGTGACGCGGACGGCCGTGCTGTTCAAGCGAAGCCGTACGGGGGAATCAGGGCGGTCGAGCCGGCCGTAGTCGAACGGAGCCAGCACCACGTCGTCCATCGTCGAGCCGGGGGCGACATGCGGGATCAACCGCCGGACCAGGAGACGGGCGATCGAGGCGTTGCCGTCGGGAAAGTGATGGACGTAGGGCTCCGTCTCATCCGGGGTCAAACGGCCGGATCCTTCCGGAGTGAGATTGGCGACCGCCCGCTCCGTGACCCCGGGCAATCCGAGCGCAAGCGCTTCCAGGGTCGATAAGGTATCGGCGCCCTGGCCGGTATATTCGGCCGGCAGACTGCGAAGCAGGCGGAAGACGTCCGGATCGTCCGCATGATGCTGCTCCCGAAGAAACGCGAAATAGGGGGTGCGGCCCGCATAGCGGAACCGGGCCTCTGCGGCGACCCGGTCCAACGCGTTGTCGCCCCCGGTCACAATCCGGAGGAGCTGCTCTTTTGCATGCGGTCCCAACGGCATCCGTTCGACGGCTCGTTCGGGCGACAGCGGGGACCGCGCGATGCCGGGAACTCCCCAGCTCAAGTCCGTCAGGGCATACGGAACCAACGAGGCCTTGCCGTAGGTCCTGCCGTCGAAGAAGGTGACAGGGTGGAGGGCGTGACGTTGAAAGAACGTCATGTCGTACGCGGACAGGAACCGGTCGAACTTCACGCCGAGGTCGTGCAGGAGGGATGCGGCGGTGCGGCTGTACCGGCCGGGAGCCTGCATGGTCTGTGAGCCTCCGTAGGAGAGGCGGGTCCGGCCATCGACGACGAATTCGTTTCGTTTGGCATGTCCGCCGAAATCGTCGTGATTGTCCAGCAGGAGGATCTTGGCCTGCGGACCCCGCTGCTGCCGAAAGAACCAGGCCGCCGCCAGTCCGCTGATTCCCGCACCGACGATCACCAAGTCATAGTCGGATCCATCGGGTTCCGTCACCGTTCCCCAGTCCCGCTTTCCGGTCCAGGCAAGCGCATGGGCCGTTTCCAGCGCGCCCGGGTGGTTGCCCCGCAATCCCGTCCGTCCGGGCGGATAGTCGTCGTCGGTGAGCCATCGGTCGAGGCCGTTTCCCAGTGCCAGTGGCGGCAACAAGGTCGAACCCAGCGCAAGAAGCACTCCGTTCAAGAAGTCTCGCCGGGTGATTCCGGAACGATCGGTCATCTGTGGCGTGGCGTCCTCATGGGCTGCAGAAGCCTTTTCGACGGGCCAGGCTACGGTGCCGCGTCCGCACTGTCAATGGGGAGACAGCAAAGGAAGACGTCGGGAGAAAATCAGCGCGAGGCGTTGAGGGAGTATTGTAGACGCAGGGGGATAATCGGCGGTGAAAGAACCGGTGGCGGATTCGGAAGAAACTAACCGTTCAGATTGAGACCCAACACGAAGAGGGCGAAGAGACCGATCATCACCCAGGCCAACCCCCGATCTCCGCATTTGCCGAGCAGCGTTTTCATGCTCCACCTCCTGAACAGACTCAATACGTCGTTGCACGATTATCCGTGCAAGTCTTGATCCGTCTTGCCGATTGAGAAAGCTCAGAGTGGCCATTACGAAAGTGATTGTGAGATCAGGGAAAAGTTCTGTCGCCCTATTGGCGAATGAGTAATGAGTCGGGCGTTCGGCCGGTTCACGCCTCATTCGCACAGTGCGGACTGTGCGGGATCGCTCGAAGCTGAAGTGGACATGGTTGAATTCTGATCCAGGTCCCAGGCCAATCCGACGGCCCCCTGGCGCACGTCGTGAAGTTCCCAGTACCACAAGCCGCGGTCGTCCGACGTGGCGGGCTCCAGCGGTTGCGAAGCCCAAATCTCCTCGCACCGGTGAGTCTCGCCTTCTTCAAAGTACAGACGAGGCGGACCGATCAACCGGTATCCGGCCTGCACATAGGCCGTGAGATCGAGGTGATAGGTCAGCAGCTGATGGTAGCAGGAGGGGCCCAAGTGAAAATGGACCCGCCGGTCTCCGGCTTCGAACCCGCGGAGGATTTCGAGCGTGACCTCGTAGGTCTCGCCGGCGCAGGGGGCGAAGACGAAATTGAATTCACGGCCCTGACTCTCGTATCTGGTGAGGTCCTTCCGTTCCAGCCGCTCCAGCATCTCGGCGGGAATCGGCCGGATGAATCCCTCGGCGTTGGTCAGGTACGACATGTCGCAGCTGTTCCGGCAGCGGTTCTTTCGCGAAATCACCATGCGGCGAGACAGCACCGCGCGGTTGTCGGTAAACACGGTGCGGCGGCTGGATCCATACGACACCTCGGCGCCTTCTTTCCCGTCATAGGGTTCGACCCGCAGCGTCGTGTCGTAGCGTTCCACCTCGACGACGTTGACGTGGCCGATCGGATGCAGAATGGCATCGGTCAGCTTCGCGTACCGTTCGTCCTGGGTGTTCTGCGGCCGGATGATGTCCATGTGTCCCGCCGACAGGGGCACGCAGACGTCCGGGGCAAAAAAGCTTTGAGCGGACACGTCCAGGACGATTCGGTCCGCCGAGCCGTAGAAGCACTGGAGAGGAATCGGACAGGCCTGATCCGAATGGTTGACGGCCGCTACGATATTGCCCAGGAGCAGTTTCTGAATCTCCATGATCTCCGGCTGCAGCGCCCGCAACAGACGTTCTTGAGGATGGAGGAACGAGCCGCTCAAGATTTTCAGCATGTGATCGGTCAACCGTCTGGTGCGATCGAGGAAGACCGACCCCAGGTTGGGGGTCGCGATGAAGATGGCCTGCCGGATACGGGACAGTTGTCGGGCCCGGCGTGCTTCGAGCAGGAGAACGAAATAGGCCTGGATGACCAGGCCGCCCTGACTGTGTCCCACGAGCACGAGGGGATGCCCGGCAAAACGGGGCTGCGTCAAGAACTCGTTCAGCTGGCTTGCCACCTGCCGGAGGCTCGGGTGGGCCTGCTCCGACCCGTTCCCCAATAGGGACGTCGGGTAGTCGAAACATTCGATGTCGAACCGTTCGGCGATCCTCGTGTCCGTCTCCAAAAGATGGCGGAAGGAATCCCAGCAGCGGTGATCGCTGATGAATCCGTGGATCAGGACCAGCACGGCTTTGGGGGCGGTTCGGCTCGTCATCGCAGCGGATCGCGCCGCGCCCGGGACCGGCGCGGACCGGACGGCCATGGGCCATCCGGGTGCGGAGCAGAGTACGTCTCGAAATCAGGACCTGTCAATCCGGTCCTTCTCGCTCAATATTCCCGTTGTTTCAGTGACTTCCCGTATCTGTAACCTTTGGCCGATCCATTACGACTAGAAAACAGAGGGGACGGAGCCAATGGGCGCCCGTCCACAAGGCAGTCATCACCATGAGGAGGACGTTATGAGACCACGCACGTCGTTGATGTTGGGGCTGGGGTTGGTGCTGGGCAGCGCGCTGATCGGTTCGCCGGCGGCCTGGGCCGACGGGGGAGGCCGGTGTGCCGGCAAGACTCATCAGATGTCTTTCCATCAGAGCGGCCATCGGCATGGAGGGTTCACGACCCACCTGCTCAAGCATCTCTTGAAGAACAAACAGGAGTTGGGGCTCACCGACGAACAGGTCGCGAAGCTGCGGACGATCGCCTTGGATGCGGACAAGGCGCGCATACGGGCGGAGGCCGACGTGATGGTCAGCGAGCGGGAACTTCGCTCGATGATGTGGGACGACAAGACGCAGCTGCCGGCGATCGAGGCCAAGATCAAGGAAGGGGAGGCGCATCAGGCGACCGTTCGGATCATCAGGGTCAGGGCCGCGCGGGAACTCATCGGCGTGCTGACGCCCGAGCAACAGGCCAAACAGAAAACCCTGTGGGAACAGTCCCGTCATCACCGCCATCAGAAATCAGGGGGTGATCAGCATCCAAGCCAGTCGTCGGGAATCGAGAGCGGAACGGGGCCCTCGGCGGCCGAGGAGAGTGAACCGGCCGGCGGACCGTCCGCGGGATAACTCTCGCGTCCATGAAGGACCGTATGGTGCTATGATGGACGACTGTTTCACTGCGACCACCGCGCTGTCGTGGTGGGAACTCCGCCTACCGATGGCTGATGAGTCGTTGACGGTTGCCCAGACTGCCCCGGAAGACCGCGATCTCCTGCGGCGGATCCGAGAAGGGGACACCGACCGCTTTGCGGACCTGATCAGCCGACACCAGCAGCACGTCGTTCGGATCGTCAGCCGGCGGGTGCCGGCTGACGACGTCGATGAGACGGTGCACGACGTGTTCGTCAGGGCGTATTTCGGGCTCGGACAATTTTCAGGCTCCGTCTCGTTCGATCACTGGCTGGCGGGCATCGCGGTCCGGACCTGCTACGATTTCTGGCGGTCGAGGCACCGCGGTGAACGGCCGGTGAGCGAGTTGACCGACGCGCATCACCGCTGGATCGAGCAGGCGCTCACCGCGGCTTCCGACGAGGAGTTCAAGGACCATGCGCGGAGAGAGGAAGCGGCGGAGGTGTTGCACTGGGCCTTGGAGCGGTTGTCACCCGAGCATCGGGCCGTGCTCACTCTGGTTCACCTCGAAGGCCGTTCGATTCGCGAGGCGGCGGAGCTGTTGGGCTGGAGTACGGTCAACGTGAAGGTTCGAGCCTTCCGGGCCAGGCGGGCGCTCCGCGACATTCTGAGCGATAGCTCGCGAGGGGGTACCTGATGGGATATTCTGACGACGAACTGAAGAAGCTGGAGCGGGCGTTGACGGAAGCATTCCATGTCCCGGCCGATCGTCCGGCCGATCCAGGCGAAATGACGCGGCGGGTCATGCGTACGTTGCGCCGGTCGGCGGACGCCGGTGGGCAGGGGCAAGGGATCGCCTCCGGTCTGCTCGATCAACTGGTCTGGAGGGTCGCCACCATCGCGGCGGCGGTCGTCCTGGCGGCCTCGGTGCTCACCGTCCAAGTGTTGCGGACTTCGACCGGAGAGAGCACGCTGTTACTGGCGGAGGAGTTCGAGACGACTCCGCTGTTCGGAGACTGATTCCCGTGCGGTGCAACAGCCGGCGATCTCCCGGACAGGATGAGCGTAGGGCCGGCGTGCGGAGCATAAGGAGCGTGTAAGATGTCACGACCGAAACTGTGGGCGGGCCTGGCGGTTCTCTTTGCGGCCGGCGTGCTGACCGGGGTCGTCGGTACGTGGCTCTACGGGAACGCGGACCGGATGCACCGAAGCGACCAGGGACCGGCGGCCAAACAAGAGCGGATCATGAAGCGGCTGACGCAGGAGCTCTCGCTGACCGCCCAGCAGCAGATCGAAATCGAACCCATCGTGAGCCGGGCGTATCTGGCCGTCTTGGAATTGCGGTTTTCGCATCAGGCCGAAGTGGAGCAGATCCTGACCCAGGGAATGGCGGAGATCAAACCCAGGCTGTCTCCGGAGCAGCAAGCCGGGTTGGAGCGCCTGTACGCGGAACTGCAGCAGCGCTGGCAGATGTCCCGGAACTACATCCAGGCGCAAAAGCAGGCTGTGCCTAAGCCGTAGGGGCCAGGGCGACGGAGTCATATATATATGTCGAGCAGAAGGCGATCATGGCGGAACCGATTCCATTTGCGGCGATGTTGAAGCGCTGGCTCCTCGGGCTGGCCGCGGCTTGCGTGCTGGCGTTGGGAGGCTACGCGCTGCTGGCCAAGTCCGGCGAAGAACCGTCGCGCGCCGGCCAGATGCCGGGCGGCGCGCGGGCGTTTCCCGTGCTCGTCGTCCCGGCGCGGACCGGTGACATCGGCGTCTATCTGAACGGGCTCGGCTCCGTGGTGCCGCTGAATACGGTCAACGTCAAGAGCCGCGTCGACGGGCAGCTCATGCAGGTGCTCTTTCAGGAGGGCCAGCTCGTCCGGGAAGGAGATCTGCTCGCGCAAATCGATCCGCGCCCCTTCCAGGTGCAGCTCAGCCAGGCCGAGGGCCAGATGGCGCGCGATCTGGCGCAATTGAAGAACGCCAAGCTCGACCTGGAGCGGTACAAGGGCCTGGTCAAACAGGGCTACATTCCGAAGCAGCAGCTGGACACGCAGGAAGCGATGGTGCGTCAGCTCGAGGGCATCGTCCAGGCCGATCAAAGCCAGATCGACAACGCCAAGCTCCAGCTGGCCTACAGCCGCATCACGGCGCCCATCAGCGGGCGCGTGGGATTGCGGTTGGTGGATCCGGGCAACATGGTGCGGGCCAACGATACGAACGGCCTGCTGGTGATCACGCAGCTTACGCCGATTACCGTGGTCTTCACCATTCCGGAGGACAGCCTGCCGCCGGTCCTCGAGCGGCTCAATGCGGGCCGCCAACTGGTCGTCGACGCGTTCGACCGGGAGCAGAAAAAGCAGCTCGCCTCCGGCAAGCTGCTCACGGTCGACAATCAAATCGATCCGAATACCGGGACGGTGAGGCTCAAGGCGGTGTTCGCGAACGAGGACGGCGCCTTGTTCCCCAATCAGTTCGTCAACGCCCGGCTTCTTTTGGACGTGAAGCACGGAGTCACGATCGTGCCGTCCGCGGCGGTCCAGCGCGGCGCCAAGGGCACGTTCGTTTACGTGGTCAAGGAGGACCGCACCGTCGCCGTCCGAACGGTGGCCCTCGGCACGACCCACGGCGAAGACGCGTCGATCGATTCCGGGCTGGCCCCCGACGAGCTGGTCGTGGTGGACGGGACGGAAAAGCTTCGCGAAGGCAGCAAGGTCGAAGTGCGGAATCGGAACGAGCCGCCGGCCAATGTCTCGCCGCCGTCGGGACCGGAGCAGCCGCGGCAGGAACGATCACCGTGAATCCGTCGCGCCTCTTCATCCTGCGGCCGGTGGCCACCGCCCTGCTCATGGTCGCCATCCTGCTGGCGGGCGTCCTCGCGTACCGCCAGCTGCCGGTTTCGGCCCTTCCTCAAATCGACTATCCGACGATTCAAGTCCTGACGTTTTACCCGGGAGCCAGTCCCGACGTCATGGCGTCTTCGGTGACGGCGCCGCTCGAGCGGCAGTTCGGGCAGATGCCGGGCTTGAATCAGATGACCTCGACGAGTTCCGGCGGGAGTTCCGTCGTTACGCTCCAGTTCACGCTGGATCTCGAGCTCGACGTCGCCGAGCAGCAGGTCCAGGCCGCGATCAATTCAGCCTCCACGTTTCTTCCCCGGGATCTGCCGAATCCGCCGTTCTACAGCAAAGTGAATCCGGCCGATGCGCCGATCCTGACCTTGGCCATGACGTCGACGACGTTGCCGTTGTCGCAGGTTCAGGATCTGGCGGAAACGCGGTTTGCTCAAAAAATCTCGCAGCTGTCCGGCGTGGGATTGGTGAGCATCAGCGGCGGGCAGCGGCCGGCCGTGCGGATCCGGGCCAACCCGAGGGCGCTGTCCGCATACGGGCTGACCCTGGAAGATCTGCGCGCGACGATCGCCGCGGCCAACGTCAATCAGGCGAAAGGGGCGTTCGACGGTCCGCGGCGCGCTTCCATCATCAACGCGACCGACCAGTTGCTGTCGAGCCGCGAGTATCAGCCGCTGATCGTGGCCTACCGCAACAATGCGCCGGTCCATCTCTCCGACGTGGCCGAGGTCATCGACGGCGTGGAAGACGTCAGGCAGGCGGCCTGGCTGAACGAGACCCCGGCCATTCTCATCAATATCCAGCGCCAGCCGGGCGCGAACGTCATCGAGGTGGCGGACCGCGTCAAGAAGCTGCTGCCGCAGCTCCAGAGCGCGCTGCCGTCCTCCGTTCAAGTCAGCGTGCTGACCGACCGGACCGTGTCCATCCGGGCCTCGGTGCGCGATGTCCAGTTCGAGTTGATGCTGGCCGTCGCGCTCGTCATCCTGGTCATTTTCCTGTTTCTGCGGACGCTCTCCGGCACCGTCATCCCGGCGGCCGCGGTGCCGTTGTCGCTGGTCGGCACGTTCGGGGCGATGTATCTCCTCGGATTCAGTCTCAACAACTTGACCCTGATGGCGCTCACGATTTCGACGGGCTTCGTCGTCGACGACGCCATCGTCATGATCGAAAACATCTCCCGGTACATCGAGCGGGGCGATTCGCCGTTCCAGGCGGCGTTGAAGGGGTCGGAGCAGATCGCCTTCACGATTTTGTCGCTGTCCATCTCTTTGATCGCCGTGCTGATTCCGCTCCTGTTCATGGGAGACGTGGTCGGCCGGCTGTTCTGGGAGTTCGCCGTGACGTTGAGCATGACGATCGTCATCTCCGCCGTCGTCTCCCTCACGCTGACGCCGATGATGTGCGCCAGACTGCTCCGGCACCAACGCGAATCGGAACAGGGCGTCTTCTATCGCAAGTCGCAGGAGCTGTTCGACCGGACCATCGAAGCCTATGGGCGCAGCTTGCGCTGGGTGTTGAACCATCAATCCGCCACGTTGGCCGTCGCCGTCGGGACGCTCGCCGTCACCGTCCTCTTGTACGTCGTCGTGCCCAAGGGCTTCTTTCCGGTGCAGGATACCGGCGTGATCCTCGGCATTTCCGAGGCGGCCCAATCGGTTTCGTTCGCCGCGATGGTGGAGCGGCAGCAGGAACTGACGAAGGTCATTCTCGCGGATCCGGCGGTCGCCGCCCTCTCGTCGTTCATCGGGGTGGACGGCACGAACACGACGCTCAACAGCGGGCGTATCCACATCAACTTGAAGCCGTTGTCGGAGCGCCGGATCACGGCGCAGGAGGTGATCCGGCGCCTGCAGGTGCAGACGGCCCGCATCGAGGGCATTACCCTGTTCATGCAACCGGTGCAGGACCTCACGGTCGAAGATCGGGTCAGCCGGACCCAATATCAGTACACGCTGGAGGACGCGGATCCCGAAGAATTGTTCGAGTGGGCTCCGACGCTGGTCGAGGCGTTGCAGACGCTACCCGCGTTGCGCGACGTGAGCAGCGATCAGCAGGACGGAGGTCTTGCCGCTCTGATCGTCATCGACCGGAGCACCGCCTCCCGCCTCGGCATCGCCCCGCAGCTGATCGTCGATACGCTCTACGACGCGTTCGGCCAGCGCCAGGTGTCCACGATGTTCACGCAGTTGAACCAGTATCGGGTCGTGCTGGAGGTGTTGCCGGAGTTTCAAAGCGGTCCGCAGGCGCTTCAATTCCTCGACATCCGCTCATTGACCGGCGGCCAGGTGCCCCTGAGCGTGTTCACCCAGGTCTCGGAGACCACCACGCCCTTGGCCATCAGCCGGCAGGGCCAATTCCCGGCCGTCACCCTGTCGTTCAATCTGGCCCCGTACACGTCCTTGGGCGAGGCCGTGACCGCCATCGAGGAAACGGCCCGGGCCATCGGCTTGCCGGCGAGCATCAAAGGCAGCTTCCAAGGAACCGCCCGTGCATTCCAGAACTCCCTGTCGAATCAGGTCTGGCTGATCCTCGCCGCGCTCGTCACCGTCTATATCGTGCTCGGCATCCTCTACGAAAGCTACATCCATCCCTTGACCATCCTGTCGACCTTGCCGTCCGCCGGCGTCGGCGCGCTCCTGGCGCTCATGCTGTTCCGGACCGAGTTCAGCGTCATTGCGCTGATCGGCATCATTCTTCTGATCGGCATCGTGAAGAAGAACGCGATCATGATGATCGATTTCGCGTTGGAGGCGGAACGAAAGGAAGGCAAGCCGCCGGCGACGGCGATCTACGAGGCCTGCCTGCTGCGGTTCCGGCCGATCATGATGACCACGATGGCCGCCCTGTTGGGGGCGTTGCCGCTGGCCGTCGGCACCGGCGCCGGGTCGGAGCTTCGGCGGCCCCTCGGTATCGCGATCATCGGCGGGCTCGTCTTGAGCCAGGTCCTGACGTTGTACACCACGCCGGTCGTGTACCTGGCCTTCGACCGGCTGGCGCGCCACGCCCGGTCCGGCCGCGCCGAGGTCCCCCGGTCCGGGGCCGTCACCCCGGAGATCCCATGAGCCTGTCCGCCGCCTGCATCGAACGTCCCGTTGCCACGACACTGCTGACCGTCGGGGCGACCCTGCTGGGCCTCGTCGCATTTCGGTTCCTTCCGGTCGCGGCGCTGCCGCAAGTCGAGTTTCCCACGATCAACGTGTCGGCCACCCTGCCGGGCGGCAGCCCCGAAACCATGGCGTCCTCGGTGGCGGCGCCGCTCGAGCACCAGTTCACCCGCATCGCGGGCGTGACCGAAATGACGTCCACGAGCATGCTGGGGTCGTCGAGCATCACGTTGCAGTTCGAGCTCAGCCGCGACATCGACGGGGCCGCACGGGACGTGCAGGCGGCGATCATGGCGGCGCGCAGCGAACTGCCGCCCAATCTCCCGAGCCGGCCCACCTACCGCAAGATCAATCCCGCCGATGCGCCGATTCTGATCTTCTCCCTGACGTCCGACCTGGTGAGCCGCGGGCGCATGTACGACGTGGCCTCCAGCATCCTGCAGCAGAAGCTCGCGCAGATCGACGGCGTGGGACAGGTCTATGTCGGCGGCGGCTCGCTGCCCGCCGTGCGGGTCGATTTGAATCCGACGGCGTTGAACAAGTACGGGATCGGCCTGGGCGACGTCCGTGAGATGCTCAGCAGCACGAATGTGAACCGGCCGAAAGGCCAGCTCTCGGACGGTACGCGTTCGTGGGAAGTCCGGACGAACGACCAGCTCCACGCCGTGGAGGATTACCTGCCGTTGATCGTCAGCTATCGCGCCGGACGCGCCGTCCGGCTTTCCGACGTGGCGACGGTCGAGCATTCGGTCGAGGACCTGCGGACCACCGGATTGGCGAACGGCGTTCCCGCGGTGCTGATCATCGTCAACCGGCAGCCTGGGGCCAACATCATCGAAACCGTCGACCGGATCAAGGCGATGGTGCCGCAGCTGCAGGCCTCCATCCCCGGCAGCATGACCCTTTCCGTGGTCGTCGACCGCACGCCGGTGATCCGCGCGTCCCTGCACGACGTCGAACGGACGCTCCTCATTTCCGTGGCGCTGGTGATCCTGGTCGTATTCCTCTTTCTTCGCAACGTCCGCGCCACGCTCATTCCCTGCGTCGTCGTGCCGGTGTCGCTGATCAGCACCTTCGCCGTGATGTATCTGCTCGGGTACAGCCTCGACAACCTTTCGTTGATGGCGTTGACCATCGCCACCGGGTTCGTGGTCGACGATGCGATCGTCGTGCTCGAAAACATCAGCCGCTATCGCGAGCAGGGGATGCCGCCCTTCCAGGCGGCCATGCGCGGCGCGCGGGAGATCACCTTTACCGTCCTGTCGATGACGCTCTCGCTGGTCGCCGTCTTCGTGCCGATCCTCTTCATGGGCGGCATGATGGGACGATTGTTCCGGGAGTTCGCCGTCACACTCACCGTCGCCATCCTCGTCTCTCTCGTGGTCTCGCTCACGACCACCCCCATGATGTCCGCCAGGATTTTGCGGCCGGAGGCCGGGGCGTCGCACGGGAGATTCTACCGGCTCGCCGAGCGGGCGTTCGACGCCATGCGCGACCGGTACGCCGGCAGCTTGACCTGGGTGCTCAGGCACCCCCGCAGCATGTTGGTGCTCACGCTGGCGACCATGGCGTTGAGCGTCTACCTGTACATGATCGTGCCAAAAGGATTTTTCCCCCAGCAGGACACGGGGCGGATGTTCGGGAACATCCAAGCGGCGCAGGATATTTCCTTCCAGGCCATGCGCCAAAAGCTGACCGAGGTGGTCGAGATCATCAAGAGCGACCCCGCGGTCGACACCGTAACGGGATTCAGCGGCGGCGGCGTCAGCGGCAACACGAACGCGGGACGGATGTTCATCGGATTGAAGCCCCTCGACGAACGGCGGATCGGCGTGGACCAGGTGATCGCGCGCCTGCGGCCCAAACTGGCCGTCGTTCCGGGGGCGCCGACGGTGCTGCAGGCGATTCAGGACCTCAGGATCGGCGGGCGGGCCAGCAGCGCCCAATACCAGTACACGCTCCAGAGCGTGGACCTGGCCGAGCTGAACGCCTGGGCTCCTCGCGTGGAACAGCAATTGCGCAAGCTCACGGAGATCGCCGACGTCAACAGCGACCTGCAGGACAAGGGGTTGCAGTCTCTGGTGGTCTTCGACCGCGCGACCGCTTCCAGACTCGGCCTGAGTCCCCAGTTGATCGACGACACGCTCTACGACGCGTTCGGGCAGCGTCAGGTGTCCATCCTGTAT
Source organism: Nitrospira sp. (assembly GCA_035328385.1). Lineage (GTDB taxonomy): Bacteria > Nitrospirota > Nitrospiria > Nitrospirales > Nitrospiraceae > Nitrospira_C. The sequence goes on from DAOLIU010000054.1 coordinate 17,417, forward strand.
ACCCCGCTCAATCAGTATCACGTGGTGATGGAAGTCGCACCGCAGTATTGGCAGAATCCCTCGACGCTCCACGACATCTATGTGCGGTCCCCTTCCGGCATGCAGGTGCCGCTGAGCGCCGTTGCCCGCTTTGAACCGACGAACACGTTGCTTCTGGTGAACCACCACGGGCAATTTCCCGGCGTCACGCTCTCGTTCAACATGGCGGCGAATGTGTCGCTGGGGCAGGCCGTGGCCGCGATCGAAAAGGCGATCGGCGAGTTGGACATGCCGGCCGACATCCGGGGCAGCTTCCAGGGGGCGGCGAAAGCGTTTCAAGCCTCGGTCGAGAACCAACCGGTGCTGATCCTGGCGGCGCTGCTGACGATGTACATCGTGTTGGGAATCCTCTATGAAAGCTACATCCACCCGCTGACGATTCTCTCGACGCTTCCGTCGGCCGGCGTCGGGGCGTTGCTCGCGTTGCTGCTCTTCAAGACGGAGCTCAGCATGATCGCCTTGATCGGCATCATGTTGCTGATCGGCATCGTAAAAAAGAATGCCATCATGATGATCGATTTTGCGCTGGACGCCGAACGGAAGGAGCGCAAGCGGCCGGAAGAGGCCATCTTTGAAGCCTGTTTGCTCCGGTTCCGTCCCATCATGATGACCACGATGGCGGCCCTGTTCGGAGCCTTGCCGTTGGCGGTCGGCACGGGGGTAGGGTCGGAATTGCGCCGGCCGCTCGGCATCGCCATCGTCGGCGGCCTGCTCGTCAGTCAGCTGCTGACCCTGTACACCACGCCCGTCATCTACCTGTATCTGGACCGCCTGCGGTTGCGGGTCGCGCATTTCCGCGCGAGACGTCAGGAAGTCGGGCCCCTGCCGCAGTAACTCCTCTCCCGTATCATCCATTAGCAGGATGTTCAAAAAAGGCCTCGGTTCTCACCCACCCACCCCGAGCTGCCAAGGCAGCTCGTACCCGGGTCTC
>DAOLIU010000055.1:0-18286 GCA_035328385.1 Nitrospira sp.
TCGATGAAAGACACTAAACACGATGTAGGCGCCGATGACTTCAGCCTGATCGGCAAGGTCGGAGAAGTGGGCAAAGCAGTGAAACAGGCGGTAGCAGACCGTCTCCATCCTATGGTGGAGTCGTATGCACAGCTGTTCGCCCATGGCATGAGGGTGCCGGTCCTGCGCCGACCGGCTGAGGTTGGTCTTGAGTATGAGGAAGTCTTCTTCCCATCGCTCGACGGCGTTCCGCTCGATGGGTGGTTCATCCCTGCCAACTCGGACAAGCTGATCATTGCGAACCACCCCATGCCGTGCAACCGATATGGTTTCCCTGGGCACTTGGCGCCTTGGAATACGATGTTTGGCGGCTTCGAGGTCAATTTCCTGCCAGAGTTAAAGCATCTTCACGACGCCGGATACAACATTCTGACCTACGACATTCGGAACCATGGCCTGAGTGGGTCTGGAAGCGGCGGCATCGCCGGTATCGGCGTCCTAGAGTGGCGCGACGTGGTTGGGTCACTCCGCTATGTGAGAGGCCGGAAGGATCTGGCGGCGATGACGATTGGTCTATTGAGCCGGTGCATGGGCGCCAATTCCACAATTATTGCCATGGGCCGCCATCCGGACGAATTCCGCGATATCAAAGCCATGGTCGCCGTGCAGCCGGTATCGGGACGGACCTTTATCGAGCGGGGAGCGGAGATGCTCCATCTCGATCCTGATAAGACGCTTAAGCGGTTCGACGACAGAATTCACAGGCTCACTGGCTTCCATCTGGATGAGCTCACGCCTCTTCCGTACGCCCAACATGTCAAGGTTCCGACATTACAGGTCCAGCTTCGGCGTGACTTGCTTATTAATTCCAGCGACACGCAGGCGATCTTCGATGCGCTCGGCTCGGCTGAAAAGGAGCTGTTCTGGATCGAAGGGTCCGATCAGCGCTTTTATGCCTACAATTACTTTGGACGGCATCCCGAGCGCCTGCTGGGTTGGTTTGCTAAATACATGGGTGAGGCGTCGAATGCCCATCCCCCTACTCAGCAGCAGCACAGTTCGGCAGCCTGACGGTCACGCCTCTGCGAATTAGAATCGATCGTGCCCTTATCAATAGAGTAAACTGTCAATGGACTCGATGAGGTGCTCTAGTTGCGGGAAGCAACGGCTGATCCGAAACTGAAGGGAGAAGATGGGTCGCCGGCTGGCCGGCGCCACCGTCATGCAGTGAGGCGTGCGAGCAGGTCATAGCTTCTTGACCAGACGCCACGTGATCCTTCGAACACCTCGTCTAACAACACGGGAGATTGTCATCGGCAATATCCTTGGCCGTGGTAATGGTGGTCTTACTCATTCAATTCAGGAGGCTGAACATGGAGCGTGTGAAGGGCATTTCAGAATTCATAGTGGCAGCGGTAGTCTGCGGTGCCGTGGCGCTGGGAACGACGGGAGTGTCCTACGCCGAGGAGAAGGGCACGGGGGCGCATCGGCACTACAAAGGGGAAGTGGTCGAGAAGGCCGGCAATCTAGCAATTAAGGATGAGACCGGATCGACCTATTCCTTAAGCGAAAATGAAGCGCATCGGCAAGGTCGCCAGTTTAAGGTCGGTGACAAGGTGGAGTTCACCGTCAATGAAAACAACGCGTTGATTGATGTGCATCTTGCGGGGGAAAAGGGGAAGCACAAGCATGTCACGGGAAAGCTCGTCCATGTTGGGTTGATGAAAAAAGAGATCAAGTTGCAGACGGCGGACGGAGAGCAAACATTTCCGTTGTTGCTACAGGAGACCAAGACCAAGGCGTTGGCTGAGGGTACGGAGGTGACGGTAGAACTGAATGAGGCGGGGACGGTCATCGATTTGCATGAAGGGAAGCATAAGGAACGCCACTGAGCATTCCTTGAATTGGTGAAGGTTCCGGCACGGCAGGACGGTCGTGCCGGAACTCCCCGGGTGGCGGCCTGTGAAATCACACATTCGAGACGCGACGGCCGGCATCGAGCCTTCTCAACCAGCGCCCTGGCGCTGACAAACATGTGTTCACAGACGCAGTAATCGATTTAGCCGCATTCTCCGTTCAGCGGTGCACGTATTCCCGCCTTAACACTTGTCCGGTTCTGGCAGGTCTCCTATAATCCTCCCCGCGTCGGTTGCGCTCCCAGGAGGTCTCCGCGGTGCCCCCGTTTCCCAAGCCATCCTTCTCGTTTGCCTATCAAGCCGACGTCGAAATCAAAGCGCTCAGGCAGTACCGTGACACGAAGCCCGGTCGAGCCATCCCGAAGAAGGCGAGCACGAAGCTGCTCGTCGCCACCTGGAATATTGCGAACCTGGGAGTCCAAGAACGCCGCATCGAAGACTACCAGCTCATCGCGGAGATGCTGTCGTGGTTCGATCTGATTGCGGTGCAGGAGGTCAATGACAACCTGCAAGGATTGCGCGGCATTCAGCAGGAGCTGCCGGCCAGGATGAAGGTCTTATTTTCGGATGAAGCGGGAAACAATGAACGCCTGGCGTTCATTTACGACAGCAAAAAGGTGAGCCTCCGTGAGAAAGTGGGAGAGATCGCCATTCCACCCAGCGAGGCTCGCCATATCAAGCTGCCGGGCATCACCCAAACCTTCGACGGGTTCGACCGCAATCCTTACCTCGCCGCATTCCAGGCCGGCCACTTCCAATTCCTCTTAGTCAACGTCCATCTGTATTACGGCTCCGAATCCGCGGTCTCCATCAATCGTCGCAGCCTGGAGACGTTCGCCGTCGCACGATGGGCCGACAATCGGCGCAAGAGTCCCAATTGTTACTGTCCGGACATTATTGCCTTGGGGGACTTCAACTTGCCGAAGCCGGTTCCGGGCGATCCCATCTTTGATGCGCTGACCAAACGGGGACTGCATCTTCCGCAGCACACCTCCGAAGTCGGTTCCAATCTGTCATCGGATAACCACTATGACCAGATCGCCTTTTTCCCGGGAGCAACTCAGGCGGACTTTACCGGACAGTCGGGCATCTTTGATTTCGATGGCGCCGTCTTTTCTCAACTCCATGCCACGCGACCACTGAAAGACTTTCTGGCCTATGTTCGGTATTACGTCAGTGATCATCGCATCATGTGGGCGGAGTTCAAGACCCAATAGCATCTCCCAGTCTGACGGAGTCACCTGGGTTTGGATGTGTCATAGATTCCACCGATGGAGCTGTGACGCTCTTCACCATTCATCCCTTCCGTCGCATGCCGCTCGTTGTGCCGCGACGTATCAAGTTGAGGAGTTCGAAGGACACGAAACGGTCTGGAACGTCTCGCCGATGGGCTGGCGCTTCTCGGGGTGATCTGCCGAAACCAGACTCGATCTTGTGAATGGCCTCTGTGCAATTGATGGAGGAGTCGCGCGTTAGGAATGCGTGGAGGCGGGCACGTGGATGGCTAGGCGTCGGGTTCCCTAACCAGCCCTCCCGCCTGCCGACAACCCCCCCCGGGGGGGTCGCGCTTGGTGTTACTAGGGTGTTAATCTGGAGGGCAGAGAGAGGGAATACCGACAAAGAGAAACAAACAGGGTTCGAGCGATGGGGAGAGAGGAACGAGGGAATCGCCGCGCCTATCAAGGCCTTCGGCGATTCCTCCTTTTATAAGCCCGGCTTCGGCGCCACCCCTCAGTCCTACCTGCTATATTCACGTTCGACGTGCGAGTGAACGAGATGACTGGTGTCAATGGCAGCGTCCAGGACCTTCCGTAATATTCCCCGGGGATCTGATGAAGCGTGCCAAGATCGCTGCGGCCGTCGAAGGCAAGTCGATCAAGGCTCTGGTGATCGAGGTGCTAGGGGAGAAGATCAGGAATCGGGGAAAAGGCCCTTCTGCCGAAGGGGAAGGAGCCGGCTGTGTAAGGATCCATGTCAATGGAATGGACTTCGGAAAAACCGACGGAGACAGGGTTTTACTTCTATCGCCAATCCGGCGATGAAGCGCCTATCGTGTTGAAGGTCGAAATTGGAAGTGATAGTCGCGGCATGGTTCGGGTTGTGTGGTTACACGGTGACAATGCCGCAGAACCACTGGACCAATGTCACGGCGACTGGGCTGGACCACTCGTGCCGCCCGCGTGACTTCAGGTTCTGTCTAAAAGGCTGACTGATAAATATGAATCCCACCATCAACTATCCCAAGAACTGCGGGCATCAATCCTGCCACTGTCAGGCGCAGGGGCACAGTTCCTATTGCAGTGACGCATGCGAGCAGGCCTTGGCTCCCCCGCCAGGCGCCCGATGCCCGTGCGGACATACGGAATGCACGAGCACGAAGTCGGCGAAAGGCTGACCGGCTTCAGCCGTGAGGCTAATCGATGACGCCGAAACACACCCGGTTCGTGATCTTCTATGGGCCGGAACAGCTTGGACTTCCCAGCACCCACTATCTGTCCGACGAGGGAATTCCGACTGAGCTTCGCCGCCACGCCGCTAAGTTTCTGACCTACCAAGACGCGGAGACGTTTGCTGAACAGAAGCAGATCGAGCTGACCGATGATGTTTACATAGGGTTGCAAGAGTTTACGGATCGCGATCTCAACAGCTAGACAATGGTTGCAGGAGCATCTGAAGTAGTGGAGCCCACGTCCAACTCGCGAGCACAGTCGGCCTGGACCGCCGCGCACGGCCCCTGCTATACCAGGGACATGACGATCAAGAGATTGGATCACGTCAGCGTCGTCGTCGACGACCTTGCCGCCGCCATCGATTTTTTTACCGCGCTCGGCATGACGCTCGAAGGCGAGATGCCGATCGAGGGCACGTGGGTGGACGCCGTGAACGGGCTCGAACGTGTCCAAGTCGACATCGTTATGATGCGGACGCCGGATGGGCGCGGACGGCTTGAGTTGACGAAGTTTCGCAGTCCAAAACTGGTCGAGATCGAACCGGCGATCGCGCCGCCGAACACGCCGGGTCTCCGGAGCGTCATGTTTACAGTCGAAAGCCTCGACGACACGGTGGCTCGCCTGCGTGCCGACGGCGCCGAACTCGTCGGCGAGGTGGCCCAGTACGAGGACAGGTACAAGCTCTGCTACGTGCGGGGTCCTGCGGGCATCATCGTCGCGTTGGCCGAGGAGCTCTTCTGAAGCATTCACCGCCTTCGGAAAAACCGGTGGCGCCCTGGGCGCTCCTTCACGCCGATCAGATCCCCAGGGATCCGGAGGCCGGCGTCACGCGATGCCCGGCCAGCCTGCGGATACACGCAGGCCGGTGACAATGTGCATTATCAGCACAAAAGAATCCTTGTTTAACCCCTCTCCGATATGAAAACATAAGGCAGTGGTAGGAGATACCATGCCGGATCCAGAGCCTCAGCGTTACACATCGAGTCCCTCGCAAGTCGACCCTCCCGCGGCTTCCTTGTAATTCCCGCTGAATCGTCTGCCGTCTTTTGAACTCTTTCGCCTTAAGAAGGACGGCGCGGTCTTTCTTCGGTCAGCGTTACACAGGAGGTCAATGGTGAATAGATTGCCAATAGCATGGATGAGGGTTCTCGAGGATCTGAAGAAAAGGGTACCGCACTGTCCTAATTGTGGCTGCGTCGACCTTCAGATGGACAATGGGTTGGTCGAATGCGATCAGTGTTCGTGGACGGGAAGCGACCATGAGGTACGGCAAATTGCCTGAAGCCACGTAGACAAGACTCCAGAGGGGGCTGCCTGGCGAGGACGCGTGTGGACTAGCCGTCCGGTGTCTAAACAGATTTCCCGCCTGGCGACAAAGCCCGGGGTCTTGCCTAGGTGTTACCTTGGTGTTACTTTGGGGACACCACGACGCTGTTTGATTGAAAGCTCGGGTCACGATGGGAATGGTCGCAGATCAGGTGAGTTTGAGCTAGTTGCCTGGAACGAGCATGTTGTATTTGATCGGCGGACCACCTCGATGCGGAAAGACGAATCTCGCTGAATCGCTCGCCAGAAAACTCGAGATCACGTATTTTTCAATCGATCATATTACCTCGGTGATCACGCCCTACGTTGCGAAGGAAGTCCACAAGGACGCCTTTCCTCTTGGGGCCTTGTTCCACGAAGTTAACAGGGACAACGATCTACTGTTTCAGAAGTACACGCCCACGGACATTGTCGAGGCCTATGTGAAGCAGGCAGAGACCTGCTGGCCAGGCATTAGAAATTTCATTCGCTATGCGATCGAGGATGATCACAGCCTCATTCTTGAAGGATGGCAGATCCTTCCCAGATTTCTCGCGGAAATGGGGAGAACGCCGAGAGTGCACGTCAGGTTTCTGTACAAGGCGAATCCTCAAGCCATTTTGTCCGGCCTCAGGAGCGGTCGGCCGGGGAAGGACTGGGTGCTTGATCATACGAAGAATGACGGCACGTACATTCGAATTGCAGAGATGATCTCGCATTTCGGAACACAGATTCGGGACGAAGCCGCCGCGAGCGGATTTGACGCCACAAACATGGACGTCGATTTTGAAAGAAGGATGAAGGAACTCTCTCTGATTTGGTAGGGACCGATCTTCTGCCGGCTCGGCCTCGCTCGATTCATGCATCGGGATCCCACGGTGTTCATGGCCATCCAGCAACAGATCTCGATTCTCCATCGCAGTGTCCCGCCAGGTGCAGCCCAATGCGTTCAACCCGTGCCCTGGGCCACGCATCCCACTCGTATTCCCTCTTGATCACCAGTTTCGTGGACTAAGAAATCCGCTTTCTCCATCGGACCAACCATGGCGTCCCACATTGAGAGCCTGCCGGCTGGTGGTGGGTCCGTATGGGTGGAAGCCTTGCCCCGGGTCCCGCCGCGCTCTGGCTGTTCGGCCGCACACTCCTCAAGCGGCTTCCCCGCAATGCGATGGTGTAGAGGGGGCTAGGATGCTAGTCGCCGTAACGGAGCTCATCGACTCAGCCGCTTGGCCGCCGCATAGTGTCGCAGCGCATCGCGGCGGCGCCCGAGCGTTTCGTACAGTTGGGCCAGATTGCAATGCGCCTCGCGAAAATCCGGCGCCTGTCGCACCGCCTCTTCATACGCCGCGAGCGCGTCCTTCCGCTTCTGTTGGTCTTCCAGGACCACGCCCAGGTTGAAGTGGGCCAGCGCCCGCGTCGGATCCTGTTTCAGTGCCTCGCGATACCGGGCCTCCGCTTCTATCAGATTTCCCGCGTTATGGTGCAACAATCCGAGATTGATCTGCGCCTCGACAAACCCAGGATGTAAGCGGAGCGCCTCCTCATAGGCTCGACAGGCCTCCTCCCGGGAATCTTCCTCGAGCGCGACCGCTCGGTCAAACCATCGGTGCGCCGCATCCGAGGGCGCTAGAATTCCGTTCCGAGGGGTGAACCGTGCGGCCGGCAGCATCTGCGCCGTGTCGAAATTCAGCACAAATTGCCCGGAATCCGGTTGCCAACGGGCCTCACCGTCCCAGACGACCACCCGCTTGCCGGAGGCATAGATCTTCAAGCTCGTGAGGGCCTCCCCCTCGCCCAATTGTCGCTGCAGACACGCGAGCACTTTTCTGATTTGCCGACTGGAGACGCCGGCCTCGGTCAGTCCCTTGGCGGTCCGGAGCAAGACGAGGTTCTGAAACGAATAGGAGCGCGCCCCGGTGGTTCGGGACACGGGGAGGAGGGCGGTGCGCAGACAGGCCCGCAACTGTGATTCATTGAGACGCAGGATGCGGCGGAGGTCGGCTGACGAATATTCGCCGCTCATCGTCTCCCGGCGGCTGCCTTTTTGGCGGGGGGCCGAGTCCCCTGGGCCGGCAAGGCACGTGAGCGCGCCGTCTTCTTCTGCACCGTTTGCGCCACGCTTTCCTTGAGTCGCTGCATGAGATCCACCACGTCCGTCGCATGTGGCGCCGCCTTGGGCGACAACTTGAGGGTCTTTCCTTTGGCCTTCTCCTCAATGAGCTCGATCACCCGTTTCCGGTATTCGTCGTGGTAGGCCGGCGCGTCGAACGTGTCGTTCGAAATCGAGTCGATCAGTTGTGTGGCCAGTTTCAGCTCGCTGGCGCCGGGCTTCTGGTCGCTCTTGGGCGCATATTCGAACTCGCGAATTTCGTCATGGTAATGCATCCGATGCAACAACAGGCGGCCCCGGACGGCGCGAATCACGTAGAGGCTGTCTTTGCCCCGCCAGACGAATTTCGCCAAGGCGACCCGCTCCATCTGTTCCATGGCCTGGGCCAGGAGCTGATAGGCTTTCTCCCCCTGGTTTTCAGCCCCGAGGTAATAGGTGCTTTCAAAGTAGATGGGATCGACGGCGGTCAGGGGCACGAACTCCAAAATCTGCATGGCCTCGGACTCGGCGGCTTGGAGCTCATCCAGTTCCTCCTGCGTGATGCGGACGTAGTGCTCCTTCTCGACTTCATAGCCCTTCACGAGTTCATCATAGGTGACATCCCGATTGCATGCGGGACAGAACCGCTGTTGCTTGATTCGGCTTCCGCAGGGAGCGTGCAGCTGATTGAAGTGAATGTCGTGTTCGTCGATAGCCGAGTAGATGCCCACCGGGATGGTCACGAGGCCGAAGGAGATATGCGCCGTTTCGAGCTTCCGTCCCATCGCCTGCTCCTCCGTGTCAGCCGTCCTTCACCGCGGTGTGCGTCATCGATGCGATCAAGTCCAAACCGCTGGCGAGGCCATCTGCAAGGGCGGAGCCGACGCCGGTGCTTGACACAATGTGAAAGATTTCGAGGGTATCGCTCCTTCCCTTCTGCTGATTGGCCTAGACAAAGTGTCCTAGGCGGACAGGTTGTCATGTCTCTTCCGTCTGCCGCGTGGGCTCGCCCATGGCGGCACTGTTGGCCAAAAGACGGCACAGGCCTTCAGCGATTCCCCCGAATACAATCCCCTTTTAATCCCTCTGAGAACACCCACTTCACCAGGCCAAGTCCCGCCGACCCTCGTCGCTAACCGCAGGCCGACCGTGCTCCCACCCAATCCGGGGTCTTCATACGTGATCGAGCTGACGACACATGAAGTTACGACGGGTTGTCCACCCGCAAAATCTTCATCTCCACGACCACCGGTTTGCCGGCTAACGGATGGTTGTAATCCATCACCGCCGATTTTTCGGAAAGATGCGATACGGTCGCCGACTGGCCTGCACGATCCTCTAGAACATCGCCTTCCTTTGTCTCTGGAGGGAGATCCTCGCGTGGAACGGTAATTGTTTTATCGGCACTATAGGCGCCGAATCCTTCGACTGCAGACAGTGACACCTTTTTCTCGTCACCGGTCTTCAGCCCCGCCACCGCTTGCTCCAAGGCCGGGAGGAGCTCGTGTTTTCCCTGAATAAACTGCCCGACATTTTGAACTTTGAGGCCCTCACCGGGTACCGTGATGTTATAGGACAGGGTCACATTCGAGCCATCTCTAATGCGCGAGGATTCCCCGGCAACGCTGTGTTGGGAGAATGCCCCTGCGGTCATGAAGGCTACTACGGCAAGAAGGATCCAAGGTTTTCTGAGGAATTCCGGCATGGCTCTCTCCTTTCGCATATCCGAACTTGCGCCTTCGACACTTATCCCATCATCGCTTCAATTCATCGCTCATCTTGGCTATCGGCGGCGGCAGACCGCCCGTCTCGTCCGTCGATCTTAGTGATCTTGGCAATCCTGTCGTTTAGATCGATCTCAATCCCGACGCGATCGCCTTGCGAGATTTGTTCTCTCTTCACGAGGTTTGGGTCGGTGACTGGTAACGTCCAGACTTGTCCTTCCGCCGTTCGGAATGTGATCGTTTGTTGAGCCTCGTCAAGGCTCACGATCGTGCTTCCGTTGAACGTCGTCGCTGCTTCAGCCGCGATGAACGTGGCGGCGATGGCTAGCACGAATCCGAACGTGATGCCTATGTATGTCGCTATTCTCATTCCCACCTCCTGCAACTCAGGCTGGAGCCACTAAATATGTGTGACGGTACACGCCGTCGTGATCAATTGGATACGCAAGCAGTTTGCCATGGACCAATCGGAGAGAGTGTGGCGTAAATCTTACGACAGCTTGAGAGATTTCATCGAGGCCGCTGCTAGGGAAGAGGCTCGGTATCCGGGGGCATTCTGTCCCGCTTGGGAAAAAGATCCATGTTTCTGCAACGATCAAGTTCCGACATTCTGTCTCGAGATGGAAGAACTTTTGTGTCGGTCATCGCAAACGAGCGAACGTGATCGTCACACCTAGGAAGGCCTCCAGTGGGAACGTCATACACCAGCCTTACCACAATGGTCACTCCGCTTCTGGTGGAAAGAGTCCACGATCGAAAAGTGATCATGCTGCTGACCTGAACGCCGGCTAAAGCTATACTTACGCCCGTTCAACCAGGAGGGCGGCATGGCTGCTGATTTATTCTCTAGAGCGGGTACGACGATGTCCGTGTTGGTATTCATGACAGCGTTCCTAACCGGGTGCGAGTTTTGGGACAAGGAGATTGTCGAAGTGTACGCACCGGAATCTGGTCGGGACAAGCAGAGGGAATTTTACATCCAAAGTCTGAACTACCATCTGGGAAGACCTAAGGCTGAACGTATTCGGGCAGTTGGTCCGCCGGATAAGTGTACGAATCAAAGCCCAACGACAGAGATATGTGAGTGGACACAGGTCGGTAAACCCTTGGAGCATTCCGTCGCGTATACGTATGGAGGCGGAGGTATTGCGACCGCGTGGAGCTACCGGGGGTCCTACGGTGAGTTTACGAACGCCAATTACGAGACGGTCAAATCCACCTCGTCCGTGCCGGTGAAGAATCGAAACGAAGCGGTATTGCCGCAAGAAGAGAGGTGGGTGCACTCAACCAAGACCAGTGTGCAATTCGAACAGGACAACGTGCAATGCCGGACTGAGGTACAAGGCTATCCAAAATCTATGTGGGATGCCGAAGCCGACAAATGCCTGGGGCGTAATGGTTGGACACGAGTCCAGAAGCCGTGACGTGGCTGGAGAGCGGTGCGCACTTCGCGCATCCTCGGCAAACGATTCAAGAGGAGGGAATGATGAATTGGGATAGAAACTTTCCAAGCGCAACCCGCTTCACCATATTGCCTGAGTTCAACAACGAGGCAGTCCGCGATAACAACACCGGCTTAGTATGGCAACGGACTCCGGATCCGACGCTTCGAGACTGGCTTGGCGCACGTACCATTTGTGTCAATCTGACGGTCGGTGGTACAACCGGTTGGCGTTTGCCGTCCGTATTCGAGTTGAAAAGCCTTCAAGATCCTTCGCTTCCGGCCCCCTTCGTGCCAACCGGCGTCTTTACCGCCCCACTCGATACGTTCTGGTCCACGACTGAGGTCTCACCTCCCCCCGGTGGGGAGGCAGTTTGGGTCGTGACGTTCGCAGGTGGCGTGGCGTTTACCAACGGTACCGCCGGAGGGCAGACTTTCCTCGTCTGGGGAGTCCGAGGCCCCGTGCATCCGGATACCTATTGAATCGCACGTGTCACCTCCGTCTGGAACATGGAATTCCGTCGAGCTCATCGATCGGGAGGCGGGTGTCATGGAACGAATCCCGTGTGGCTTCACCATCCAGTCAAGCCTGGCGCAGGTTCTAGCCGGGCCGGCATGGAGAGGGATCGACGGATGCGTTCACCGGTGATGTTCGACGCTTGATGATCGCTCGTTTCGTTCACCAGCACCTTCGCAGTCTTGCCATTGCACTCTATCGACATGGAGTACCCTCTTGGCTGTTGGACGCCGTCCTCTATCCGACCTATCTGTTCCAATTTCTTGAGGTCCACAACCGGCTCCCGGTCCGACCCAACGGATTGTTCAACGATTTTCTGTTCAAGATCAAATCAGGTTCTGAACTGGAAAACCCTCTGCGAAGGGTCGTCACTGACAAGGAACTTGGAAAGGTCTATATCGAAAAGAAGCTCGGAAGCGGGGTGGTCCCCCTGACATATACGATCTTACGGAGTGCGGAGGCGATTGATCGCGGCAGGCCATCTGTCTACCCGTCCGTCATCAAGCCGACGCACAGTTCCGGAAGACTGGTGATCGTTCGCTCGGCGTCCGAGTATGCGGCGGCCTTGCCCACGATCAAGAACTGGCTTCAGGAAGATTATTTTCTTGATGATTTGGAGAAGAATTACGTCGGCCTTGAAAGAAAAGTCATCGTTGAGGAATATATCGACGATTCCTTCGTGCTTGAAGGGTCGCTCCATTGTCTGAACGGCGAGCCAAAGGTCATCAGTTTGATCGATCGGACGACCAAATCGCGACAGTCGTTCGATGCGAACACAACGCCTCTCGGAGTGAGCCTGCACTTCCCGCTTCAGGAATTCGAACCCCAGAGTTGGGATTTCCTGCCGAGTCTGCTGAAAAGTGCCAGGGTCTTGTCGTCGGAATTCGGCTACATAAGGGTGGATTTTTACACCGATACTACACGGATCCTCTTCGGCGAGTTGACGCATCTGCCGGCAGGCGGGACGGGGAAGTTTTACCCCGCGAACGGGGAGGTGAAATTTTCCGAGGCGTTTTTTCGGTCTCTGCACTGACAAAGTCCAGTCTCCAATCGATCCTCAGCCCGTTGCCGCGCCTTCTCATCCCGAGTATGTCCCCGACGTGACGGAGCAAAATCGGCTTCGAGACACAAATTCCAAAAAACTTCGTCATCCACGTATAGAGATGCTCTTCGTCTGCAAATACCCATTCATGAGCGACGGTCTTGCGCTTGATGCGTCGGTACCCCGCCTGCCCTAGTATGTGAACAAAGTCATCCTTGAGATAGTTGCCCGTGTGTCCGGTAGGAGTGTATCGGCCGACAAATGTATCAAGAAACCGGCTGGTTGAAGATTCGCTCTTGACTTCGACCATCAGCAAACGACCGCCTCGTCTGAGCACCCTTCGAGTGGCCACGATGAACTGCAGCTGCTCTTGATCCGTGAGATGGTGGATCCCGGCGATTGAAAGAACAGCGTCAAAGTGGTCCTCCGGTATTCCGGTCAATTCGTAGTCGGTCTGGATGATGTTCCACTCGTCCAATGTATCCGGGACGATGAAGTCCGCGAAAGTGACCGCTTCGTTTCGAGCAATGGTTCTGACCAAGTTGCCTTCAAATGGCACATTGAGCACGTTCTTGGCGTTCAGACGCTTGAGGATGGCATATAGGTGCTCGATCTCCGCCCTGCGCGGCGATTGTCGCCTGCATAGGCATGAATCAATTCATTGTTTCTTGCAAAACGTTCCGCATAGGTCGTCGGCATCTGTTCTCCTTTGATTATGAGCGTCTCCGCGCACAATGCTCTAACGTACTACAACCCCTTCACCGGCGTACAAAAGAGTTTGCTTTTCACGCACTTCCTTCGTTGGAACACATGAATAATGTAGAGAAAGCCGCCTGTGTCCCAACGGCATTGCATCTGCATGGTGCCGGTTCATGGTCGAACGCCGCTATCAACGATTCCCCGTATCACTCCCGTGCGCTCTGATGGCACATGATGGGCCCCATATTACCCAGTCCGTCGATCTTTCCAGAAAGGGCTGCCGAATTCGGAATACCGTTCGGGTCGAACCCAATACCGTGATCGATCTCCTGCTCTTTACCGGAGAGGACTTGCCCATCGCGATTCAAGCCGCGAACGTCCGGTGGTGCGGCGCCGAAGGCATCGGGATCGAGTTTCAGGCCCTCGCGTCCTACCATCAACAACGTTTGAATCTCCTGCTCAATCAACTGAAGAAGCCGCACTAGCGGTCGTTGCCCGCCCGCTTCATTTCGGAAGAGCACCAGGTCGGCGGCCATTGTGCCGGCGATGTCGCCGACTCCTGTGACCCTTCCTCTCACCATCGCGTCAGGCGACGGCTGAAATGCGGTTTGTGTCCTGCTAGGATCATCCTCATACATCAGGCAGCTCGCACTGTCCCCGCGGCAGGCGGGAAACGAGTTCCAGCCAACAGGAGGGATGACTATGTGGACGGCCGCACGCAGTGCATTCATCATCGGCCTCATCCTGTCGAAACTGCTCTGTTTCGACGGATGCCCGCCCGTCCGGGCAGAAACCGTGTCGATCCTGAACACTGGTAACAAGATGGAAAGCATTTTGGTCGAGGCTGCCATGAAGCGGCAGCTTCGGGACGACGGTCATACGGTGACGGATGAGACGATGGAGGGGTATCTCCTGATTGTAGGCGTCTTGCCTAATATCACGTTGGGAGGAGAAAAACGCGGGGTGATCGGGAATGTCGTTGTGTCGTCGGTCAGTGCACCGGTGTCGGGGAATGCGGCCGGGAGCGACGGATGTCAAAAGGAGCAGGAACAGACTCAACGGATTACGGACACGGTCGGGGCGAGAGTCTTGTACATCAATAGTACGGTCGCGCAGGCTCCCAACGAGGAGTCGCTCGCGGAAATTCTGAGTACGTTCGCCAAACGCGAGATCCGAACGACGTCCCCGCGTCGTGAATGAAGCGATGAGTCAACCGGCAAGATCTGGCCAAGCGGCAGGCGTCGCGATGACCGGGCATCCCATTCGCCTCGGGATCAGCCGGTGTCTTCTCGGCGAACAGGTTCGCTACGATGGAGGACACAAGCGCGATCGTTTCTTGACCGACGTCTTGAGCCGCCATGTGGAATGGGTTCCCGTGTGTCCTGAAGTGGAAGCGGGATTCGGCACCCCGCGCGAGGCCATGCGTTTGGAGGGAGGCTCGGGTTCGCCCAAGCTCATGACGATCGAAAGCCGACGGAACATGACGGAGCCGATGACGCGGTTCGCCGAACGTAAGGTCGGCGCGCTGGAAGAGGCGGACGTATCCGGCTATGTCTTCAAGCAGGACTCGCCGAGTTGCGGGGCGGACCGGGTTCGCGTGTTCGACCGGCAGGGAGCGGCGAAGCGAAGCGGCGTGGGACTGTTTGCCCGCGCGTTCATCAAGCGGTTTCCGCTCATCCCGGTCGAAGAGGAAGGTCGGCTGTCTGATCCGATGCTTCGAGAACACTTCATCGAGCGCGTCTTTTGCTATCACCGGTGGCGAGTGCTGGCGCGCAATGTCCCCACGCGGCAGGCCGTGATTCACTTTCATACGGTCCACAAATATCTCCTAATGGCGCACGGAGCTGCACCCTACGGGGCATTGGGTCGTCTCGTCGCCGCCGCGCACCGTTATCGGCCGGTGGATTTGGTGGAGCAATACGGCATCCTCTTCATGAAAGCCTTGACAGTCATGACGACCAGACGGAAACAGGTCGACGTCCTTCAGCACCTGGTCGGCCACTTGAAGGGACGGCTGAAGCCTTATGAACGTGCGGAACTCAATACCGTGATCCATGACTACCATCAGGGCTTGGTGCCTCTGAGCGTTCCGCTCACCCTGATCAAACACCATGTGACGAGTTACGAGATCGAATATGTACGAGAGCAGGTATTTCTCAATCCCTATCCCGAGGAACTCCTGCTCCGCCACCACACGTGAATTCCTATGATTGCGAAAACAAGGAGAGTGGGTCGATGGCAAAGGTGAACGGAGTCGTTCTAGTCGGTCATGGAGGCGTTCCGAAGGATTGCCCGCAAGAATTGGTGACAAAACTGAAGCGATTGGAGGGACAACGCCGTGCGGCTCATCTGCCACCGTCGCCGGAAGAGCTCGAGTTGGACGAGAAGATCCGGCGCTGGCCCAGGACGGACGTCACCGACCCTTACCAGGCAGGACTGGAATCGGTGGCCCGTCAGCTTCGAACGAGGTTGAAGGACGTGCTGTTCGCCGTCGCGTACAATGAGTTCTGTGCGCCGACCTTGGAGGAGGCCGTCGAGGACCTGGTCAACCGGGGCGCCGCGCGGATCATTGTTGCAACCACAATGTTTACACCGGGCGGATCGCATTCGGAGATCGAAATCCCTGAAATCCTGGATCGACTACGTCGGGAACATCCGACAATAGTCCTGCGCTACGCGTGGCCCTTCGATCTTTCGGCCGTTGCCGGCCTCTTGCACGGACAGGTCATGAGGTTTGTCTGAATTTATGCCTGATCCGGATCTCCGGTGGCAATCGCCTTTTGCCGTGCGGATCCTCATGGCGTAGTCCTTCAGATACACACCTACACAACATCCGAGTCATTGGTGCATAGGGAAGTCATGGGTTTAGGTCAAACGACAGTTGGGCATAAAGGTTGCTGTCGACAACGAAGGTTTCTGTAAACCTGACATCAGTTCGACGGACGTTCCGTATGATGACTTGTTGTGTCTCAGTTGAAGAAATCCGGCCAGAGGCACATTCAACCGGCGGGCCTTCAATCACCACGACTCGAGACTTAGTCGTGACTTGGTGTTCGACGGAACTCGAATGGGCCGCCTCTGCCGCGTGCAGTGCTTCGACTCTTCGAAGACAGGTGACGCGACATGTCCGCGCGTATCTCGGGCTACTGTGGAGAACCGGTGCGTTGCGCGGGGAACAGCCGCAGGACGCATTCAATGTGGCTTGCGATGTCGCGACGACAAGCGAGTCCGGGATCGAAGGCTCTTTGATCTGCCGAGTGGGGATCGCGCCTGCCGGAGCCTCAGGATCGATTGTTTTCCAGATTCGAATCCGCCTGCGGTCCCCGTCAACTCCGCTTGCCGCAGCCTGACTGACGCGTTTGAGCGAAAAGATCTCCTCCGACCAGCCTCAGTCTAAGGGCGAGGAACTTTTGCGCCCTTTCGCCTGGCTTCCGATAGGCCGATGGCAATCGCCTGTTTCCTGCTCGTGACGCGCTTGCCGCTCTTTCCGCTTTTCAATTGGCCCCGCTTTTTCTTGTGCATCACACGCTTCACCGACTTCTGGGCGCTTTTACCGTATCGTGCCATATATCCATCCTCTTCCCGGATCGAATTTCCGAATGAGTATTCCCTCCGACTTCATTGCCGTGCTTCATTCCGCCCGTTGGAGGGTAGTCGTATGACCACGATCGGTCACGTAGGCTTTGACTTGATCGCCGACAACCACTTTGTCCATCTTCGTGCTCTTGTCGACATGGACCTTGGTTTCCTTCCCGTCATTGTCTTTGATCCAATAGTATTCACCTTCCATTTTCATCAAAGTGCCGGAGATGGCATCTTTTGTCAGGCGCTCCCCCAACGTAGGCGAGGCCTCCTTGTCCGACATGGGATTCGCTGCCTGAGCGGCGCTGCTCAAAATTCCCACGGCACCGAATAGACAAAGAGAAAGCAATAGGTGTCTCATTGAATCCTCCAGGCTGGGTAGACGTGAAGCATCGGTCTCTTATAATCGATTGATAACATGACTCGGCGGGGGAATAGACTGGGAAGAGCCCTGGATTGCCGCGATCTGTGCGATCGCTGTTCGATGGGAGTGATCGTGGCGCGGCAAGGAGCCGACAGAACGATGATGAGTCGCCGCGACGCGGGAGGATCAACGGGCGGCAGCTTCTTCTTTTCCCATGGGAGAAGAAAGTGTGGTTGCGGGGGGGGTGCAAGAACTGAGGGGGAAGCAGGGTGCGACCTCACGCCGTATGCTTTGCTCGGTGCCTTGCACGTCTACCTGTTCCTCAGACAAAACGGATTGAGGAACGTAGGTCGAGAATATGCTGATCATGGGTGGATCGGAAGGCTGCCGACGATACCAGGGCACGACCGATTGCGGGTTGAACGAAGGAATGATCCCTCTCATGCCCGCAAGAGGATCATTGTTCGGCGGCGGGCAACCGTTAAAGCAGACGAGGCCGGGCGGGACGTTCAGCAAGGTCAGTGCATTGCCCGGCAATACCATCCCCATCAGGAAGGCCGAAATTCCGCTCACCGCGCCTGTGGTACGGATGCTGAGTGTACCGGGGTTGACGTTGACCGTCACAGGGGCCGGTTGGGTACCGACGATTCCGTTAAACGCCTGAAGAGTCGAGTTCGCACCAGCTGTGACATTGGTGCCTGATCCGACAGCGCTCAGCACGGATCCTCCATTTGCGATCACGGAGACTCCACCTCCCGTGCTCAATGAACCCAACGTGACGTCTGTGCCCGCCGTATAGTCGAGGGCCCCGCTCGCACTGGTGGTTGCGGCCGCCGCTGCCATCGTGATCGGGCCTCCCGCCGTTACGATGATGTCGTTTGCTCCGGTTGTGCTCAGGGCGGCGAGCTGTGTGACCGAATCTGCCGCTGCCAGGTTCAGAGTGCCGCCGGTCGATGCCACTCCGCCAGCAATGGTGAGGTCCGCAGCGCTAGCCGAAAGATTTCCAGATATCGTCGAGGCGACGAGCGTCAAGGCACTGGCATCCGTGAGAGCAATGTTATTGCCACTCGTGATGCCGACCGAGCTGAAGTCATTGGCTGCGTCTGTGAGGGTGATGTCGTTCGCGGCGCCGGCGGCCAGGGTGGTGGCGCCGGCCACCGTGAGCGGGCCACTCTGGG
>DAOLIU010000056.1:0-18155 GCA_035328385.1 Nitrospira sp.
CCACCCCACCCCGGCGCGCCAAGACGCGCCGCTCCGCGGGCAAGGCCGCAGCGAGCGAAGAGGCGACATCGTACTCTCCGCTGTACGTTGAGCCGCTGAACGACGCGAGAACACCGCTTGGTGATCAGCGCGTCCCGGCGCGCAGGGCGGGCGGGTGCCACGGTGACTTTTTCAACAGCCTGCTAGGAAATCCGACGAGGTGGCTGGCATGGTCGATCCTGCTCGCGCTGTCCGCCTGTAGTGCGCGCCAATTCACGACCGTCACGCTCTACGACTCGCCTCACTCGTTCGTTCGGCTGGAAGCCGACCCCACGGTCGATTCCAACGGCGCCCACAGCCATCCGGTCCGGCTGACGCCGGAGCAGGTTGCCGCCGTGCTGCGAGGCGTCATAGTCGAAGAACCGATCACCCGAATGCCCCTGTATGACGACTTGAGCGTCCCCCGCCGCCATCACGCGTTCGACGACCGTCTGACCGCCTTCCTGGCTCCGCTGCTCGCCTTGGGACTCGAGCGGGCGACACCCGAAGAGGTCGTGACCTTTTACTTTTCGAAACAACTGTCCGGAGTCACACGGGAGGTCACGTCCGGAGGACTCTTCGTGCACGGCGAAGATCTGCACGTGATCCTCGCCAATCACCGCTCGCATACCAACTACATGGCCGACTATGGCGCGGCCTCTACGACCGACGATCGATTGACACCCATGAAGTCGCTTGCACCGCAGCAGGGGCGCCTGGCATTCGAGCCGCCGAGCGCCCTTCGACCTTCACAAGCGGGAATCTGGTCAAAATTCTTCCAGGCGGACAAACGCGAGTTGATCGTAGCGTACAAAGAACTCACCCCCGCGCCGCTCGTCTCCACTCCTCCGGCCGAGACGCCCCGTCCGTAAGCACGATCAGGACGGTCTGCCCTTTCGGTTAGAAATTCCACTGCAGTTGAAACCGGAGCAGATTTCCCGACTGAAGCTGGTAGGGCGTGGTCGCGCAAGGGACGGAGAACTGCGGATTGAGGCAGTCTCCCGCACTGCCGAACGCTGGATTGCCGAGCGGATTCGGCATGTTTCTTTGCGTCCACGTATAGAGGACCGTCAGTTCCAGGGCCCGATTGAAGCGGTATTCTATCCCGACCTCCGTCTCGCGCACGGTGTTGCGAGGCGCGTTCTCCTCGGCCTTCCGTCCACCAAAATATTCCTGCCAACGGATGAAGGGGAAAATGCTTTGACAGAAGGTGTCGCAGCGATAGTTATAGAAGAGTTGCACATAGCCGCCCCTCAATGAGCCCTCGACGACCTCGGTGCGCGCCTCGTTCAGCTGAGGCCCCCGCCCGATCGTGTACTCGGCCTGGATCCCGATCGGCTGCGGATAGAGGACGAAATGCCAGGCAATCCGTTCGTCCAGATAGCTCCCGTTGTTGGTCACGACGGGCACCGCCGGCTGAAAGTTATTCGACGCCAGAGGCGGATTGGGGGTTGTGGCGGTGGTTTGCACGTTGAACTGTCCGGTATAGGCATCCATTCCGATTTGAAGAATCTGGCCGTTGGCGAACTCGAACGGGAACATCGAGTGGAAGACGATGTGCTTGTTCTTGTTGAAATCCCTCGCGTTGGGTCCCTGTCCGTTATAGACGCCGATGCCCAGCATGCCGTAGTCTCCCGACCCCTTGAGGCCGCTGTCCACGAGCCGGCGGAACCGCTCCCGAACGGTCGTCGGCGCGTAATAGAGAAACAGTCCGAGATCACGCTCATTGGGCGTTCCGCTGTTGAGGGCGTCGTCACGGTCGAGCGCAAGGCGGTTCTGGCTGGACTGCAGATTCTCGAATCCATACGGGACCTTGGACAATCCGGCGCGAATTCGCCATTCCTTGTTTTCCGTCAAGAACAGGTCGGCATAGAAGTCGCGCAGAACCGCCACCTGCTCGGTACCGTTCACGAGACCGGCAAACTCCGGCTGGATGTAAAAGAAGACCCGTTCATGAGGCTGGCCGCTGAAGATGACCCGGGCGCGGCGAAGGAAAAATTCATTGTTCGGACTGATGGAGCGATCACCCTGTTGGCTCGTCAGGAATTCGTTGTTGATGGTGTGGTTGTACCGTAATTGGGTGTATCCCCTGATGCTCATGCGTTCGTACCATCGCTCGCGCACGGGCACGTCGCCGACACCGCGGCTTTCTTCGAGGGCCTTGGCTTCCCGCTTTTCTTCTTCGGCCTTCAATTTCACCCATTGGTCGATCGTGATCTGCTTGTTTTCCAGCAGGAGATCCTCCAGCTGGCCGGCCCACAGCGGCATCTCTCCTTGCAACGCCAATCCCACGATAACCAGCAGCCATGGCGCGACACGTTTACCGATGATGTTCATCACTCCCCGATCAACCGGTCGCTTTCTGGACCGGCGAGGGGAGGATAAAAACCCTCGATTACAGATTGGTTACGATAGGTTCCAAGATCCGTTAACTCGGCGGGGTGCCGTCAGGGAGATCGATCAAGGGGGATCGACGCGGGCCCGAACGGCGCGTCTAGGAGGAGCTGCGCATCAGCTGCGCCCAGCTGCGTGACAGGAGTTTCGTCCAGGTGCGGGTGATGGGAGAGAGCGAATCGGCCGTTCCGGGCTCGGATAGCCGATCCAATCGGTTCGTGACATCACGATAGTCGGCACGTTCTTGTCGCAGCGCGTGATAGTGTTCCAGCGCTTCGTCCAGATGTCCGGATGCTTCGAGCGTCCTGGCAAGAAAATACCTCACCTGCCTCCGCTCGGCCGGGGTACCCTGCGTGCCGGTCCATAGATGCTTGAGCACGCGGGTCGCATCCGCCACCCGGCCGGTGGCCCGAAGACAGAGCGCGATCTGAATTCTGGCCTTCACGTAAAATTCCGTCTCGCGACCGGACTGTTCGAAGAGGGTGACGGCTTGATTGTAGGCGGAAGCCTCTTTGAACGCGACGCCTCGCTGGTACAATGCGGCGGGAGATTCGGTGCGCGCGGCGGGCTTGGAATCCTGGACCGCGGGCGACTGCGGCCGCGCCAACTTCGTAAGCTGTTCACGTTCACACTGTTCTTCGTCTTCGCTGAACGGCACGGATGACGTGGGAACCTTCAATGGGAGGATGCCTCCGGCTTTGCGATCCGTCGCCGACTTGACCACCAACTGCGCCGTAATCCACCGAACCTGTGCCGCAAACCCGTAGGCCAGGGCCAGGTCGCACACCTGGTTGATCAAGCGGGGATTCCCTCCGCTCAGGCGGTGCACGACCAGACAGGCCAGGTCCGTCATCATGGTGACCGGTCCGCCCGCGACGCCGATCCGGTGGCGAATATACTCCGGCGTCTCCGTCTCGACCAACGGCTCCAGATGATAATCCACCGAGATTCGCTGGGCCAACTGCACGAGTTCGCCCTGCTGAAGGATCGCCCGAAGGGCCGGCTGTCCGGACAGGATGATCTGCAGGGGCTGGCGGCGTCCGTCGTTCAAGTTCGAAAGCAGTCGAAGCTCTTCCAGCATCGTGCTTCCGAGATTCTGGGCTTCGTCGACGACGAGCACGACGCGTCGCTGCCGCTCGTGTTCCTGAGCCAGGAACCCCGCGAACGCCCGATACAATTCGACATTGTCCATCCCCTTGCCGTCCATGCCGAACGTCATCAGCACCCAAGGAAGCAAGCTGCCGAGCTGCAGGTGGGTGTGCGACAGCACCCCGAGCGTCACTTCCCGATCCGATCGGTCGAGGATGCTGTTCAGCAGCGTCGTCTTGCCCGTACCCGGTTCCCCCGTGATGACGGTAAATGCGCTGCGGTTGAGCAGGCCATATTCCAACAGATTGAGCCCCAGTTTGTGCTTGCGCCCCAGAAACAAGAATCCGGGGTCCGGAGCCAGCGAAAAGGGATGGGTTCGGAGACCGTAAAATGATTCGTACACGGTTTGATCGCTCCTTTATCGACGCGACGCAGCCTTGGAGGCCTGTCTGCGAGTGACACCGGCCTCCTCGCGACCGACCTGATTCAACACCGTTCCGATGATCGGCACTACCTCTTTGAGTCTGTGAATCGCCTCTTCGACGTCGTCTCGCCGCGTGATGCCCTCGCCCGTGACCATCAACACGGCGTCGAGAATCGGCCCGAAGGCCAGGACGTCGGCGCTGGCCAGGACCGGCGGAAGGTCCAATACCAAAATCCTGGAGTCATAGCGATGCTTGAGCTCGGTCATCAACGCCGTCATGCGCGGCGACGTCAGCGCTTCAGCCGACCGTGGAATCGCTCGGCCGCCCGGCAGCAGAACGAACCGACCGATGCCGGGATGCACCAGGACGTCCTCCACCGGCGTTTCGTCCAGCAGCACGTCGGCAAGTCCCGGCGCCTCGCGGAGGCCGAACAGCCGGTGGATACCGGGCCTCCGAAGATTGGCGTCGACCAGGAGCACCGTTTGGGTCGCCTCCATCGCCAGGCTGATGGCCAGATTGGTGGCGGTGAGGGTTTTCCCTTCCTGTTCGTTCGGACTCGTGACCCCGAGCACGTTCCAGCCGTTCTCGCGCAACCGATGGAGCACCTGGGTACGGAGCAGATTATAGCCTTCGACGAAAGGTCCCCGTTCATATCCCAAGACGATACGGCGTTTCCGCAACAACTCTTCGGGGCAGTCCAAGGTTTTCGTCTTGCTGTAGATGATCGGCGGCGGGACCTCCTTCAACCTGGCGCCCGGGCCTCTTGCTCCCTGTTTGCCGTTTTCGTTTCGGTACCGTTCAAGAGCCTGTTGCAGATCTTCCATCGGACATTCCTCCTCGACTAGCCCAATCCCATCTTGCGCAAGGCCGCATACCAGACGACGTCCAACGGCCACCAAAACACATGGACCAACACCAGAACGGCGGCGGCCGTCCCGACGCCGACCCATCGAAACGTCCATCGGCGCCTCGATCGCAGCCGATGGTCTCGCTCGTCCGCCAAGTACGGGATAAGCGCGAGCGGAGGCATCCCCGCAGCGCGCCCCAGTTGTCTGGCGCTGTGAATCGTGTCATCCATCTGTTCCGTCGCGGCGCCGGCGCCCAACCCTCCGACCGAAGCCAGCACCGCGGCCAAGATCAGGATGACCGGCCGATTCGGCCGCTCGGGGCGTCCGGGCAAATCGGGAGGATCGATCAAGGAAAAGCGTTCTCCCTTGCGTTGAATTTCCAATCCTTCCGAGACCTTCGCTTCCATGAGGCGGGATCGGATTTCATGATACTTCTTGATCGAGCTTTCCCGATCGTGTTGGAGCGCGTCATACTCCGGTTCGATCTGCGGCATGCGCTCGACCCTCTTGGCATATTCCTCCGCTCGCTTTTTCAACGCGGTTCGATGGTTTTTCAGCGATTGCAGCGAGGCCTTCGTGGAAGAGAGCTGCGACTGAATGTTGATGTAAGCCGGATTCTCCGGCTTGAATGGATAGGGCTCGCGCGGGCGCGCGGCAATGCGGCCGAGCTCTTCCTCCAGACCGGCGATGACCTGCTGCGCGCGGATCACGTCTGGATGGTCCGGGCCGTATCTATCCGTCAGCGAGGCGAGGTGCGCCCGCTGCCCATCCAGACGCTTTCCGATTTCCTCTCCGGGCGGCTTCGCTCCGACTTCCCGCTCCAACGCCTCGATCTCCTGCTGCATCTTGATGATGTCCGGATGCTCGGACGAGAAATAGGAGCTGGCTCCCGCGTATTGGGCCCGTAGGGCCTTCAACCGCTCCCCCGAGTCCAGCAGGCGCTCGCCCGATGCCGAGATGATCGGGGTATTCGGCTTCAACGTGGCCAGCTCGCCTTCGAGAAAACGCAGCCGCTCCTCGGTGCTGCGGATATCCCGGTCCACTTCGAGCAGCTCGCGTTCGGTCTGACTCATCAGCGACATGTTGAGTTGCGTGAGCTCCGGCAGCGCCCCATTGGCCCGTTGTTTTAGCGCCGCGGTTTTGATCTCCAGCTCCTCGATATGTTTGGCCAGGTGTTCCGACTCCTGTTTCAGAAAGGCCGTCGTTTCCTGGGCATGCCGCTCGCGGGTCTTGAGGTTTTCTCCGAGGAAGAGGCTTGTCAGCTCGTTGGCCACCTTTTGCGCGACTTCCGGTGTTTCGCCGTCGTAGGCCAGCGTGAAGGCGATCGTCGCCTGGGTCGGCTGTTGCGACCGGCGATCGACCACCTTGGCGTTGATGACCTCGATACGGATGTCCTTGATGAACTGCTCCAGCACCTCCTCGGTCGGGCTGCGGCGCCGGAGCGATTCGTAGAGATGGTATTGTTCGATGATCTTCCACAGGATGGCCCGGGCCATCACCTGCTGTTTGATCGTCTCGATGCGCTGGTCGGCGTAGCTCGTGATGGCGGAACGGACCAGATCCGGCGGGATTTCCTGTTCCTCGATCAGGATGGTGGCCTTCGATCGATAGACGGGCGGCCACAGCATCGCGACCGCCACGCCGATCGCAAAAATACTCATACCCGTGACGCTCACGATCCGCCGCCGCCGCCGCAGTATCTGCCACAAGTCGCGCAGAGACCTGGATTCCGCGTCGGTAGACTGACCGGACACAGATTCGGCTGAAATCACGAGGACCTCCCTTACCGTCCGACCGAGAGTTTGGGTGGAGTATAGGTCAACATGACGCTGGCGATGTTGGCGAAGGCATCCGCGAACCCAACGATATCGACGTGCCGGTTGACGTAACTGTACATAAAATCGACCTGCCCCCACTGGCTGAATTTCCACGTGACGCGGGGTGTGATGTTCACATAGCGGCTATCTTGAAAGTTCCTGATGAGCGAGGCTTCGGTACTGATAGCCGAGGCGAACAGCGCAAAGGCGCTCAGCGATGTCGACCATTGTTCGTTAAAATCCTTCGCGACCGTCACGCCGACCCGATCCGTTTGCACCAGGAGGCCGAATCCGCTGGGATAGATCTGGCGCCCGAGATCAAACATGACCGATGCGTCCTCCCAGGATTTCTTGAGATTGGCGCTTCCGACGAACAACGTGCTCTGAGAACTCAACAGCGGCCCCCCGGCGTTGATCGTGGCATGGACAAGATTGGGTCCTCCTGTGATGGTTCCGGTGAGGGTCTCGGTAAAATTGTGCGCCAGCGAGAGTTGGGCGCTGTAAATCTCGGACACCAGGTCGTTGGCCTGCGGGGCGTTGAAATTCGTGTACGAGACGGAAAGATTGACCCGGTCGGCTTCCGTGAGCTGGTACAACAATCCGCCGGAGCCGCCCTGGGTCGTATAGTTGACCAATCCCAAACGAAACCCGTCCTCATAAGTGGCGTTGGCATACTGATAACTGACCTGCGTCGAGAGCCGTTCGGTCAGTGCATGGGTCCAGGATGGTCCCAGGGTCAACAGATTTCTTTGCGTAAAGCCCACCACCACGCCGGTTTGAATCGCTTCCCCCATCAGGGTATTGTCGCGGGTGAACCCTCCGTCGAATCCGAACGTCTCCCGTTCCGTCATGTATTGAACGGACAGAGGGAAGTACAGGTTCGTCAGCGCCCTATCCGTCTCCCCGAAGTATTTGACGAAATCCGCCGCCACCCTGCCGCTGACCTGTAGATTCTCCGTCGAGCCGGCGAATTTGGTTCCGGGACTGAGCCAGATGCCCCACACGCTTTCTCGAGATCCCGGCAGCAGAAGCAGGTTGGAATTGTAATCGCCGCGGACCGTCATGGACGGCTCAGCCGACCATTCGGCCGCACTGCTGCGCGATACTGAAGACGCCAACAGCATCATCAATACAATACCTCCGACCGTCACCTGCAACGCGGTCCTCATGTCCCTGCATTCCTTCGGCCTGTCCGGAGTGAATCAGGGCACCATGACCACATCGCCGCGTTGCAATAGGATGTTCTGGGTCAGATCTCTCCCTTTTCTCACGTCTCCGTAGCGGAATTCGTAGACGACCTGCTCGCCGTTCACCCGCCGGATGACCTTGATGTCGTTCTCGGACGCAAACGGGGTCAGGCCTCCCGCCATGCTCAGCGCCTGCAGTACGTCCGTGATGTGGCCGACCATGAACTCGCCCGGCTTGTTCACCCGGCCGAGCACATAGATCCGATAGCTCAGCAACTTGGTGACGGTGACGGACACCTGAGCATTGGGAATGTACCGGCTCAGCCGTTTCGTGACGTCGCCGCGTACGTCTTCCACGGTTCTGCCCGCAGCCTGGACGTCGCCGACTAACGGGAAGGAGATCATGCCGTCGGGCCTCACAACGACCTCCTTGGTCAAATTCTCGTCCTTCCACACCGAAACCTGCACGACATCCTCCGGACCGAGCAGATAATCGGGCCCGACCGGAAGGTCGGCAGCCGAACCGATCTTGGTTTCACCGATGGACAGGCTGAAGACGCTCATGGCCAAGGTAAAAATCCATATCCATCTCGCCTGCGGAACAATATAGGGACACCCGATCGACATGGGTCTACTTCATCCGTTGAGGCCGGCCAGCAACGTCCTTGCCTCGTCGGCGCCCGAGAACGTCTCGCTGGCACTCAACGCCTTCTGCAAATGGTTTCTTGCTTCCTTCGTGCGGCCGACCTGAACAAAGGCCGCTCCGAGGTGATAGTTCAACACCGGATGCTCCGGTGCCTTTTCGACCGCGAGCTGCATCACACGAATCGCTTCCTCACGGTGACCGAGCTTCAGATGAATCCATCCCAAGGTATCGAGGAAATACGGATTGGGCGCCTGCCGCTCGAAATCCCGGCTGAGCGCCAGCGCCCGCTCCAGGCTCCGGGGATCTCCCTTTCGATCCACCAACAGAGTCGCGAGGTTGTTGGCGGCCAATATGGCGCGGGGCGAGGCTTTGAGGATGGTCTCGTATTCCTGCACGGCCAGATCGACGTCGCCCGAATCGGTCAGGGACGTCGCGAGCAGCATGCGCAGCTCTTGGCTGCCCGGATTTGCGGCCAACCCCTGCCTGAGCACGGCCTGAGCCTCTTGGAACCGCTTGTCCGTAAAGCGAAGGGTGGCCAAGTGAAGCCATGGGATGGTCCACTTCGGATTGGACTTGGTCGCTACCGCGAAGTGGTCGTCGGCGCCGGCCCGATC
Organism: Nitrospira sp.; assembly: GCA_035328385.1. Classification (GTDB taxonomy): domain Bacteria; phylum Nitrospirota; class Nitrospiria; order Nitrospirales; family Nitrospiraceae; genus Nitrospira_C. The sequence goes on from DAOLIU010000056.1 coordinate 9,039, forward strand.
ACCCTTCTGCATCAGGAGTTCTCCCAGAAACCCGTGCGCGTACGGATGGTCGGGGTAGTCGCGGATCAACTGTTCCAGGCGGGTTTGAGCCCTGGCACGCTGGCCGAGCAACTGGTCCAATTGAAGAAGCGCCAGGAGGGGCTCCGGGGCCTTCGGCGCTCCGGCCTGCGCCTTCTCGTATGAAACCAAGGCCTGGTCCAATTCTTTCTTGGCCATATGCAGATTGCCTTCGGTCATATCGGCCCACACCTGCGTCGCCCCCGCGTTCCGCAAGCGCCCCAAGGTCTGCTCTGTCTGCGACCAATCCTGGGCGGCCGCTTGAAGACGGAACAGCGCATCCAAGGCCGGAAGGTTCTGAGGCTCACGCGCCAGCACGGCTTCCAACCGCTGCTTCGCTTCGGCCGAATGCCCGGTCATGATGTCCATGCCGGCCAACATGACCTGAACGTCCGACTGGGCCGGATTCAGCGCGGCCGCACGCTCGAAACTGTCTTTCGCCAGGGCTGTTTCTCCGGCCGCGAGGTGGGCTCGTCCCAACAGCACATGGCCTTCCACCAGCTCCGGCTGGTCCTTCAGGACGGACCGGAAGGCTTGGATCGCTTCCTTGGCGTTGTCCCGCTTCAGGGCGATCTTGCCCTGGAGCATCAGCGCATCGGCGGAGCGGGGGTTTTCCTGCAGGACCTCCTGCATCTGGCGTTCGGCTTCCTCCTGCTTCCCTTCCGCCCAGTCGAGCGCCGCCAGTTTGGTTTTTGCCTCCAGGGCGATCGGCTCCTTCTTGTTGTCGTCCCGAAGACGCGCGTAAATGGCCCGCGCCTTCGCCGTCTCGCCCCGCGACTCGTACCATCCGGCGAGCAACATCGGCAGCTTGGTGGCGCGCGGAAGCTGCCGTTGAGCCTCCTGGAGAAACGATTCGACCTGTTCCGGCGTCCCCCGCAAGATGAGGTATTCCGCCAAACGCAGCTGGCGTATCTCGCTGTCCGGTTCGAGCTTGATGGCTTCGCGCAGCACCGATTCGGCTTTGTTGTACTCCTTGCGGCGATCATAGAACTGCAACAGCTTGATGCGATGGTCGAACACGGTCGGCTCGAGTTGCACGAGCTTTCGATACACGGCTTCCCCCTCGCTGTCCCGCCCGGTCTTGGTCAAGATCGAGGCCAGTCCGTCCAATACCTCAAGGCTGGTGGGATTCGCGTCGGCCGCCCGCCGCACGACCGCAAGCGATTCTTCTCCCCGTCCCTGCGCGAGGTACAGCGTCGCCAACATCAGCGTGGCATCCGGATCCGTCGGATGCTTCGCCACCAACGCTTCGCCCTGGGTGGTCGCTTCCGGCAATCCGCCATTGACGGCGAGTACCGCGATCCGGAGCGATTCCGCCTGCACGTTGTCCGGGTCTTTCGCCAGCACCTTCGCCGAGATCTCCGACACCTTTTCGACCATGCGTGCTTCGAGATAGAACTTCGCGAGCCGCAGCTGGGCCTTGGCGTGGTCCGGTTCGAGCTCCACGACCCGCTGGTAATTGGCGAAGGCATTGCGCCAGTTCCGTTCTTTCTCTTCGACTTGCGCAAAGAGGAAGTAGGCCTCCGCATCCTTGGGATCGATCTTCAACACGTTGCGCAAGGCGACGCGGGCCTTCGGGAAATTCCCGCTCTGCATGTATTCCTGCGCGCGCAATCGATGCTTCGCCTTGCGCTCCTCAGGGCCTCCGCACGCCGCCAAGGTCAGGGCCAGCAGAATCGCGACGGCGCCGTTGACGAATTTCATCATGACATCACCTCACTCGTTCGATTCCCGATCACCACCAGGCCCGGACCGCCACGCCGCCGAGCAACCAGAGCGCCAGCATCCTGGCCTCGCCCATTCGGTCGGCATAGGCATGCAGCAGTAATTCGAAGGAGAAAAACAGCACGATCAACTTGGCCGTCAGCACGCTGATGTTGACTTCCCCGACCTGCATGTCCGGCAGAAACGGCATCACCACCGCAAGGAGCACCATCAGCGAGTCCAGCGGCGTCATCTGAAACGTCCGGGCCGAATTGAACCGCATCACCAGCACCACCAGCGCGGCGATGCCGATCAGGAACAGATTGACCGGTCTGAGCCATGCGCTGACATTGGCGGCCCCGCCGACTTCCCCGAAATACAAGACGAACGTGCTTCCGACATAGAGTCCGGTCCGCACCAAAAACGACGACAGCACGGGCCACAACCGTCCGACGGCCACGACGATCAACAAGGCCATCGCAACCATTCCCACGTCGGGAGGAATTCGCTCGGGTAACCCGACGCTCAGAATGAGAAACCCCGGTACGGCCACGGCCAAAATCTGAATCGGGAGATGAGCAATCCGTGGAGACAACCTCCACCAAGCCTGCGGCTCCTGTCCGGGCCGATCGCTTTCTCCACGTCCGACGGCCCATCGCCGGAGAGGAGAAAAATAGATCGACAATACCCCGCAGGCCACCGTGAGATAGACCAGGAGCAGGACCCAATCCGGCTGCCAGCGGGTGGCATAGGCCAGCGCCACCATCCCGCTCTGCAACGCATAGATCAGGGTCACGGCTTCGCGGTGCGACCACCCCACTTCGAGCAGACGATGGTGCAGGTGGTTGCGATCTCCGACGAACGGGGAACGGCCCTCCCGCCACCGTTGAATGACGACGGCCGCCATGTCGAGAACCGGCAATCCCCAAATGAACAGGGCCGTCATCGGGCTATAGGGTCCATGGGACGGATCGGCCAACACGAGCCCGGTAACCCCCAGATAGAATCCAAGGAATTGGCTCCCGGCATCCCCCATGAACACGCGGGCGGGATACGTGTTGAACCGAAGGAACCCCAGTAATCCGCCCAGGACCGAGACCACCATGAGGATCAACAGCGTATTGTCGGTTTGAAAGGCCAGAAACGCCGTGGCGGCAAAACTGATCAAGGACAGACCTCCGGCCAGTCCGTCCAGGCCGTCGGCCAGGTTGACCGCATTGGTGACCGCGATCAGGGTCAGAAAGGTCAAGGGAAGCCCGATCCACGGACTCATCCATTCGTCCGGCACCATCGGCAGGCTCGTGATTTCTACGCCTCCGACCGCCATGACGATGAACGCGGCCAATGCTTGGCCGGCAAACTTGATGGAATAGCTCAACCCGACGCGATCGTCCCAGATCCCGAACAAGAGAATGGTCATGCCTCCCCACAGGCTGGCGAGGATGATGTCGTCCTTGGGCGCCCACATCAGCACGCCGATGAAGGTGCCGGTGGCCAGGGCGATGCCGCCCACCTTCGCGACCGAGCCGGAATGAGCCTTGCGGCCGCCCGGGATGTCCAGAACGTGCAGCCGGCCCGCCGACGCCATCAACGGAGGGATCAGCGCCATACAGATGACCAATGATCCGAGAAAGCTGAAGAAGAACGCGGTGGCCATCGCGCCTCAATCCGGAACGTACGCCATCATTGTCGGTTGAACGGCCGCGGCGAACTGCTGCAGCCTTCGGTCCGCCGCCTGATCGTCTTCACCCGGCCGGACGGGGGTCACCAACCGGACCAGCGCCCCGTCGGAGCGGTGACGCGTGATAGAATCCCAGAAGAGCCAGGCCTTCACGAGATATTCGTTCGTCACGATCCGCTCCCGCTGCTTGAACCAATAGAGAACGACCTGCCGCGCATCACCCTTCTGGATCACCGCCCGATTCGCGTAAAACGCCGTGCCCATGCCGGGCAACGGCACCTGTTCGAGCGACGTCATTTCCCATCCTCCGCCCGGCATGCAGGTCTTCGGTGAATGGGCGGCCTGTCCCTTTCTCTGTGAACGGTAATAGGCCACGTAGAAGTTCACCGGACCGGAGGTCGGAGTCTGATAGTCCGCCAACAGGTAATCGTCGAAGCGCAACGCATCGACGTAGACCTTCTCCATGACCAGGGGGTTGCCCCGCCATCCGGCGATCTCCATCGGGAAATCGAGGAACTGTTCCCGGACCGGAGCGATATCCTCACGGCCTTCGAGCGGAAAGGACAGGGCCGCGATAACCGCCAGCAACACGAGAGAACCGGCCGCCGGAGCGGACCACGAGGGCATACCGGCCCACCGTGCGGATCCCGACACGGGACTCGCCGGCGCCGGCGGAGAAGCCTCGTCCTTACGCCGCGGGCCGACCCACGAGAGCAGCTTCATTTCTCCAAGTAGAATCGCCAGGCTGACGACGAAGACGATCCACCCTTCGAAGAAATGCATGAACCCTTCCGCGGCGCCCTGGCCGTACCACTCCACGAGCACTCCGATCACGCCGATTCGCACGCCGTTGAGCAGAATTGCGAGGGGGATGGCGGAGCCGACGAGCACGACCCGCTTCCAAAGTCGGTCCTGAAACAGATAGCCGCACAAGAGCGCCAGAGAGACGAGCGGGAACAGATACCGAAGCCCGCTGCAGGCCTCGACGACTTGCAGTTGAATCGGGCCCAGATCGATGACGTTTCCCTCCCGAAACGCCGTCACGCCGATCAACTGGAGACAGCCGACGCCGAAGGTGGACGACAACAGCTGCAAGGACGAAGACAGGTTCTGCTGAAGCATTTGCGGGAGCGGGAACATCGTCAGGAGATATCCCAAGGGAAACGCAATCTCCCATGTCGCCCGCGGCCCCGCCGCCGCCAGGAACAATCCGACGATCACCAGCCAAAACGACAAGTGGATCAAGACCATCAAGGTCGCCAGCTCTCCTGCAACGAACAGTCCGAGTGCCATGACGAGCACGGCAGCCCCCCACCAGGAGGGCGTCAGACCGGCGGCCGCCATCCGCTCCCGTTTGAGCCAGATCAGCCAACAGACGATCAAGGGAATGAAGAACCCGTGGCTGTAATTGTCATCGATCAACCACTGCTCCACCAGGTACGTCAGCCCGTCCGCATAGGCAAAGCCGATGCAGACGGCGGCTACAATACCGGCCGCGATCCAAACGGCAGGCTGGGATAGTTTCCTGCTCTCCTTGCCCTGGGAGATTCTGGACGGCACCGTCTTGGCCTCCATCAAGGAAGACCCGGGAAGGTTGACTTCGTGCAATTGCCCCATGATGATTCCTTGCCGCGGCTTTTTGCGGCCCTCGAGAGACCGGCGACTAGGCCGGTCTATGACGGTGTCCGATCTGAACGAATCGATCTTTGACCCCTTGCTTCAGCACCTGATAGGCGAACAGCGGCAGCGCGCTCTGCCTGCGGAGCCGTTGCGGATTGGTCGCAAGCCTGTAAAACCATTCGAGATGCACGGCGCGGAACGCGGCCGGAGCCCGTTTGACTCGCCCCGCGATGACGTCGAAGGTACCGCCGACACCCTGGCAGAGCCTCACGTTCAATTGCGGCAGGTATCGGTCGATCCAGTCTTCCTGTTTGGGGCTCCCCAAGGCCACGAAGAGGATGTCGATCCGGAGCGAGTTGATGCGTTCGACCAGCGCCGGCATGTCTTCGTCGGAAAGAAACCCATGCTGTGAGCCGGCGATGATCAGTCCCGGATACCGCTCGCGCAACACCTGCACGGCCCGTTCATTGACCTCCTCCCCGGCCCCGAAGAGAAACACCCGGTAGCCTTTCCTCGTCGCCAGTTCGCACAATCGCGGCATCAGTTCCGAGCCGGGAACCCGCTGAAACCGGCCCAATCCAAGAAGTCTGGCGGCGAACACGACGCCGATCCCGTCGGGAATGAGCACATCCGCCCGTCCCAGCCGTTCCAACAGCCGGGCATCGCTGCGCGCCCGCATCACCTTTTCGGGATTGACCGCGACGACGCTCTGCGAGGTTCCGCTCCGGATCACCGACTCGGCATGCTCTACCGTTTGATCCATCGTCAGACAGTCGACGGGAACACCGAGAATCCTAATGCGCTCCGGCTTCATACATCAGCTCCTTCAGGCCTTGAACGGCCGGTTGTCGGTGATGACCTTCACCGTCTCCGGTGCTCACATAGGTCACGAACTCGTGAGGAAGCGGGCCTTCATACGTCACCTGGACCGTACTCAGCGGTTCCTTGCGACCGTAGAACGGAGACCGCCATCCGATGACGGGATCGTCGCATCCGCGCACAACCTCGACCCGCCCTCCTTCAACGGCAAGATGCAGGCGGGAACGTCTGCCTTGGAGCCGATATCCGTCCTGAGCCGGAACGGGGCTGGATCCGAGATGCCAATTCAATTCGAGGGCATGGGAGCCCCGGCCCGTCAGCATGTCCACGATGACCCACAGATCGGGAGGCGAGCACAGAATGCCACGCCAATGGCGCACGCCGACTCTCCGTTCATAACCGTCGTGAACCGCGATCACGACGACCCGTCCGTCCGGCAGCTCTCTGCCCGTCACGAGACGCGCCTGATAGGGCGACGACCATTGGAAGGCGGTTTCCTGCACCGCCTGATCCAAGTGATCGACCATGACCGTGTTGTGCGCACGCGTTCCCCGAAAATACGCGCGCCATTCCGGACATCCCGAATAGGCGTACGTTCCGGGGTCGACCAAGAATTCCTCGTCCTGGTCGCGCAACAAGACCGACAGCGCGTCGGCATGTCCGTGTGCATAGCAGGGCTTCAGCCCCAAGGGACCATGATCGACGATGAGACTCGGCCCCGACGGCCCGCGCCCTCGCACGAGGGAATAGCCGGCCGACGCAAACGTCGTGAAAGCCCTGGCCGCTTCCCGATGGCGGGGAAGACGAATCCACGGCGACAACGCATATCCATCGTCGCTGTCTCCGATCGGCGGGAGCCGTCCTTCCGAATCGGCCATGAGCGAAAGGAACCGGCGGCTGTCTGCCAAGGTATCCTGGATCCGCTGGGGAACGCTGTGCCCCTGTGCCGTAAGGACCGCACAGACCAGCTCATAGAGGTCCGAAACGAATCGGGCGTACCGCAGCCCCTGCTCGGCGCCCCCGCCGTCCGCGAGAATTTGATGAGCCGTTTCCGCCTCGAGCAGCCATAGGCCGAGCGATTTCCATTCCTCCGCGTCCGCCATCTCCGGAAACAGCATCCCCGCGTAGACCAGAGCCGCCGCCTCCGCGACCGTATGGTTCCCCAGCGAGGAATGCAGCGAGATGCGTTGCCTGATCAGCCCGGCATGCCCGCCGACGAGCTGCAACACGGCAGGCCACACGAGTTCCGGCCGCCTGATCCAGCTGCGGGCCGCATCGAACGCATGGCACACCGCGATGAGCCGGAGCCCGCATTCCATGGCCGAAATGTAGTGAATGCCCTCGTACGGTGGATTGGCCTCGATCCAGGAAAGGAACTGCGCTTCGAGAAGTGCCACCGCCTGATCGCGTGCCGTTTCGTTGCCGGCGGCCAGGCTTCCCAGCATCGCCAACTGCTGGAGGCGGGAGGGCTCCCAGATACGCCGCACGTCCCCGTAGGGATTCCCCTCGCGATACGGAATCGTTCCGAAAAATGCGCGCGGCCAGAGTCGACCGGTCTCCGGGGCGCGATGCCAGACCTCGGGATCCCGGCGCCAGCACCAGCCCCAACCGTCCAGAGGCAAACCTCCGCTCAGAACCCGGGCGACGGCCTCACCGGCAAGCGGTCCATCCAGAGCAATCACGGCCGGCAGCAGTCGCTCCTCCGTGGTGCAGAAACGATGGCGCGCGGGATCGACGCGATCATAAGCCGCGGCCGTCAGCCCCAGTCGATGACGGACCGCCAGCAACCCCAGGCCGCAGAGATCTCCCACACGGGCCCACAGTTCGGCCGGGTGCATCACGCTCAGACGTCTGACGTACCACCCCCACGTGCGCCCGGACATCACGGGAGACGCGGTCTTCATGGCAAGCATGGCTCACACGTCATAGACGGCCCCGGTTTTCTGGGCGGCCACCGCCAGCAAACAGGTTCGGGTCACGGCCCTGATCTCTTCGAACGACATGAGAGGCCGGCCCCCGCCGGCGATCGTTTCGACGAATCGCTGCATCTCGTCCTTGAATCCCTTGTCGCGCACGGCCGTCTTGTATCTGGTTCGCTTCCCGCCGGCATAGAGTTCCGTCACGGAAAAGTCATCCAACGTCACCGCCTTGTCGTCTCCGAACGCTTCGAACCGCTCTTTGGGCAAGCGTGAATCCCCTCCGGCCGTGTAAATGAGCGTACCGATGGAGCCGTCCTTGAACGTCATGGACAGGATGCTCTGGTCCTCCGGGATTCCCGAGGTGTGGCCGGCGATCCGCGTCGCATGCACGGCGATCGGCCGAGCGCCGCAGACCGTCTGCATGAAGTCCACGAAATGGCAGGCCTCTCCGACGATGCGTCCGCCGCCGATCGCGGGATCCTGCGTCCAATGCGTCACCGGCACGGCGCCGGCGTTGACCCGGTAGGTCATCACCAGCGGATTGAGCCTCGATTCGAAAAACTCGACGATCTTCCGGGCATGTGAGGAGAACCGCCGATTGAATCCGACACAGAGCTGCAGCCCACGGGATGCGGCGTCCCGATGACACTCCGTGATCCGTTCCAGCTCCGGCTCGGTCAGGCACAGCGGCTTCTCGACGAACACGTGTTTGCCTGCCGACAGCGCCTCCTCCACGATCTCCGCGTGCATGTCGTGCCTCGTCCCGATCAGGACCGCGTTGACGGCGGGATCCCGCAGCACCGCGCGGAAATCCGTGGTGCAATACTCCGCCTTGTATTTGTCGGCGATGGACTTCGCGTTGACGCCCGACCCGGTACAGACGGCCTTCAGCGTCACCTGGGGCAGATCCGCCAGAACCGGCAACAGCATGTCGCGGACATGCCGCCCGGCGCCGATGATTCCGAGCGACACCGTTCCCGACGACCGGACCGACTCCTGCCGCTTCAGCTGCGGCGAGCTATCGGCCCGATCCGCCTCGTACAGAAGCAAGAGCCCCAGAGGGGGAGAGGACTGGTCGCCCAGGCGCCGGTAGGCGTCTTCGGCCTGCTCGATTCGGTAACGGCCGGTAACCAGGCGTGCGACGCCGACTTTCCCTTGATTGAGCAGATCGAGAAACGCTTCCATGTTCCGCTGTTCGGTCCAGCGGACATAGCCGAACGGATAGTCATGCCCCTGCTCTTCGTACGTGTGGTCATAGCGCCCGGGGCCGTAGGACATCGACAGGCGGAAGTCCAATTCCTTCTTGTAGTAAGGCTC
>DAOLIU010000057.1:0-17663 GCA_035328385.1 Nitrospira sp.
CCGGCCAACGGCGGTGAAGTGAGCTTTGCCCTCGACTTTTCACAGTTTCCTTAGCCGCACCGCCCGATTCGACGACATGCCGCCAAGACGTTCCCTTCGACCCTTGCACCTTGCCGAAACCATCGCCGTCGGATCCGAACTTCTGGTCGGCGGACGAACCGATTCCAATTCGTTGCGGATCGCGGAGGAATTCGGCCGCCTGGGCATCGGCGTCCGCTTCAAATCGATCGTCGGGGACGACCGCAAGGACATCCGAACGGCGGTGGCAACGGCCGCGGGCCGGGCCGGCCTCATTGTCCTGACCGGCGGGCTCGGACCGACCGTGGACGACTGCACGCGCGAGGCGATCTCGGACGTGACGGGCCGCCGGTTGGCGCTCCGCAAGGACGCGTTCGACGCACTCAAGAAGCGGCTCGCTGAATGGGGACGGATTCCCAACGCCGGTCAGCGCCGGCAAGCTCAGATACCCGACGGCGCGACGGTAATTCCCAACCCCGTCGGTTCCGCCCCTGGCTTCTGGATGAAATGGCATGGTGCGTTGTTGGTCTCCCTGCCGGGGGTTCCCTGGGAGATGGAGACGATGCTGCGGCATTCCGTCACGCCGCTCTTGACCTCGGAGCTGACGCGCGTGCGTATGAGGCCCTCTCCCATCACCCGCCTCGTGTTCCACACGTTCGGACTTCCGGAGGCCGAGGTGGACGCCAAGATCAAAGGGCTCGTCAAGCCGACGACACCGGTGGACTTGGGACTTCTGGCCTCGCCGACCGGTGTGTTGGTTTCCCTGACGACCAGGCCGTCGCCGGCTTTGAGCGGGCCGAGGCTGCAACGGTTGGCGGAGGGAGTGCGGTCGCGTCTACGGGATTGGCTCTATGCGGAGGGATCGGAGAGCATGGAGGAGGTCGTCGGCCGGCTTCTGACGACGCATCGCAAGACAGTGGCGATGGCGGAGTCCTGCACCGGCGGGCTGATCGGCCATCGGTTGACGCAGGTGCCCGGTTCGTCGGCCTACGTCGATCGCGGCGTGATGTGTTACAGCAATCAGGCCAAGACCGATCTGCTCGGCGTACCGCCGTCGCTGATCGAGCGGCACGGCGCCGTCAGCGCGGAGGTGGCCTCGGCCATGGCGCGTGGGATGAGAGAGCGGAGCGGAGTTTCGGTGGCCCTGAGTGTGACCGGTATCGCGGGGCCCGGAGGTGGCACGCCGGCCAAGCCGGTTGGGTTGGTCTATATCGGGCTCGACGCGGAGGACGGCCGGTCGATCACCAAGGAATACCGCTTCAGCGGGGACCGCACGGTCGTCAAGCAGCGAGCCTCCCAGGCCGCATTGGATTTACTCCGGCGTTGGCTCCTGGAACGGGCCGAGCCGGCTTAGCCGCACGTCGCCGATCGATCACGCAGGCGGTCGATATGATCCGCGCCTTCCTTGCCGTCGTACCGGATGCCGAGTTGCTCGGACGTCTCGCCCTGGTGCAGCGGGATCTGAAACAGCGCCTGATGAGGGAGCTTCCGCGCACCGTCCGGCTCTCCTGGGTGCAACCAGCCGCGATCCATCTGACGATGAAGTTTTTGGGTGACGTTCCCGATGACCTCGTGCCGGTGCTGCGTGACGCGATGACTCAAGCCGTGAGCGGCCATCGGGCTCTGTCGATTCCCTTGGAACGGGTGGGAGCCTTCCCTGATGCCAGGCGTCCAAGAGTCCTATGGGCCGGTCCCGGCGAATCGTGGGAAGGGGGCGAAGAGAGCCGGCGGCTGACTATGATGCATGAGGCGATCGAGATGTGCTGCCGGACGGTCGATCTGGCGCCGGACTCAAGGGCGCTGGCTCCTCATCTGACGTTGGCGCGGGTCAGAGAAGGTGATCGGCAACTCGGCGCCCTGCTGGTTCGGAGCGGCACACTGGACAACCCGATCGGTCCGGGGGCTCTCGAGGCTAAGTCTGTTGTATTGATGCGCAGCGAGCTGCATCCCACGGGATCGGTCTACACACCCCTGTGGGATGTCCGGCTCGCGTAAAGTGGCGCCGTCATCGAAATGGCAGAGAACAGTGATCATAGACCAACCGGTTTCACCGGACGGATTCGAGTTGATGGAGTTGGAAAAGAGAGAGAAGGTCCGTTCCGGTCACGGGAGCGACTAGGCCTGAGGAGGCTGCTCCCGCATGATCTTGCAGAACAATTCGGTGAGAGCCGGATCGAATGCAGTCCCGCCCTGGCGCTCGATCTCGTCGATTGCGGCCTTGACTGTGAGGGGAGTCGCTCCGGGCCGTTCCGCGGTGAGTTCGTCGAAAGTCTGAGCGAGCGAGACGATCCGGGCCAAGAGGGGAATGCGCTCGCCCTGCAATCCGAAGGGATGCCCGGTGCCGTCCCATCGTTCGTGATGGAGGGCGATGATTTGTACGGCATCGATCGGCAGACCCAAGGCCCGGCCGATCCGGGCTCCCAAGTCGGTGCGGTGGCCGTTGCGTTGGGATTCGTGCTGCAGGGTTTGGCCGTCCGCCGTTTGGATCAGGTCCAGATCGTGGGCCAGTGCTCCGAGCGACAGAATGTTCTGTTCGGGTAATGACAGTTGCAATCGGTTCGCGGTCAACGAGGCATAGAAGCTTACGCGGTTGCCATGGTTCACCAGATAGCGGTCCCGTGCTTCGAGCAGATCGGACAGCAACTGTATGAGAGAGGCTGTTTCCGCGATTTGCGCCGGCTGCAGGACTGCTCCATTGGTCTTTTGAGGTGCCGCATAGGCTGCGGCAAGTTTGCGCCAGGTGGCGGAACAACCCGGTTCCGGTCCCCAGAGCGCGCCGTCCTCGGCCAGCAAGGTGCGTAGGCGGTCGAGCCGTTGTTTTTTCTGGGCGGTCTGTAGACTAATCGTGAGCAATTCCGAGGTGTTGAATGGCTTCAAGAGGAACCCGGCCGCTCCTTGTCGGATACAGTCCATGGCGGATTGCAGCGAGCCGAACGCGGTGACCATGATGACTTCGACCTCCGCGTGGGCTCGCTTGATTTCGGTCAGTAAGTCGGCGCCGGAGCTGTCGGGCAAGCGTAGATCCAACGTGACGAGGTCCACGCCATGATCGTTGAGAACGGCCATGGCGGTGCGCGCGTTGTCCGCAGTCAAGATGTTGAAATTCTGGCGAAGAGTCTGGGTCAGGGCGGCTCGAGGCGCGGCCTCGTCGTCGACGATGAGCACGGTCGGCTTGACGTCGGCTGAACAGATCGGAGCGCTGGACACCATGCTTTACGTGTAAGCTGAACCCCCAACTTCGTCAAGGAATCAGCGAATCTCTGTCGCCGGTGTTCGGGTTGCGGGTCAGTTGGCCATCAGGCGCACCGTCAGACGCACTGAAGTGTGTCATTCCCACGAAGGCGGGAATCCGGCCACGGCCTTCTTCTCAGCATGGAGTTCGTGATCGAGGCGTGGATGCCCGCCTTCGCAGGCATGACGCAAGAGGAACCTGACCCACTACCGGTGCTTGACCCCGATTGGATCCAGGAATACAGTAAGGCCATGCGTGTTGCGTTACGGGTTTGGCTTTCGTTCATGCTGGCGATCGTCCTCGCCGCCGTGCCCGCGTGGGCCGGCGATTCCGAGACCTTCGACCCAAATCAACCGTTCAATTCTCTGCACGGCCGGCTGTTCTTGGAATCGTTGGCCGGTCAAGCCTTGGATCTGCTCAAGGATCACCTCGAAATTTCAGCCGATACTCCGTCCGGAGAGAACGGATCTCTTGGGCGTCAATCGCTTCGCTTTAAGTTTTATCCTGATGGGAAATCCAAGTCGGATCAGTATTTCGCCGCCGAGGGATGGTTGGGACCGTCATCCGACGAACAACGGCAGGAGCTGCATTTCCGATTTTCTCTTCCCGGTTCTGCGAAGAGCTCGGCGGGGACATCCGGTCAGTCTCAGCCGGACAACGTCCTCTAAATTGACCATTCTCTCCGGCTCGCTTGCCAGCCTCGTCCTCATGCTATTGGTTTCCTGCAGCTCACCCCGGTGATTCCCCATGTAAAATGTAATCGGTAATCGGTTGCGTTGTGTGATACGCGAATGGAGCCGGAATACGGCCATTGTGCTGCAAGATGCTGCAAGATGGACCGCAGAATGGCTGCTGCCGGGATTCTTCGCTAGGCTTCTTCCGGCCGACTTCGGTATAATCCGGCCTTCTCCCCACCACATGGACTTGACTAGACGACTAGGAGGACCGCTCATGGCCGAGAAAGACGACAAGAAGCGCGCGCTTGATTTGGCCCTGTCCCAGATCGAGAAGCAGTACGGGAAGGGGGCCATTATGAAGCTGGGCGATGCGGAGACGACCGCAGACGTTCCGGCCATCTCCACCGGCTCCTTGGGACTCGATATCGCGCTCGGTGTCGGCGGGTTTCCCCGCGGCCGGGTCATCGAAATTTTCGGTCCGGAAGCGTCGGGAAAGACGACCCTGACGCTGCACGCGATCGCCGAAGTGCAGAAGGCCGGTGGCGTCGCGGCTTTCATCGACGCCGAACATGCCTTGGACTTGACCTATGCCAAGAAGCTTGGTGTCCAAGCCGATGATCTGCTCGTCTCGCAGCCGGATACCGGCGAGCAGGCCTTGGAGATCGCCGAAACGCTGGTGAGAAGCGGCGCGATCGACCTGATCGTCGTCGATTCGGTGGCGGCGCTCACGCCCCGGGCCGAGATCGAAGGCGAAATGGGGGACGCGCACATGGGATTGCAGGCACGCTTGATGTCCCAAGCGCTGCGGAAGCTGACCGCCGCGATCGCGAAGTCGCAGACGACGGTAATTTTCATCAATCAGATCCGCATGAAGCTGGGCGTCATGTTCGGCAATCCCGAGACGACGACCGGCGGCAACGCCCTGAAGTTCTATTCCTCCGTCCGCCTCGACATCCGACGCATCGAGTCGCTCAAAGAAGGGCAGGACGTGGTGGGCAGCCGGGTCCGCGTCAAGGTGGTGAAGAACAAGATGGCGCCGCCGTTCAAGCAAGCGGAGTTCGATATCCTGTTTGCGCAGGGTATTTCCAAAAGCGGGGAGCTGGTCGATTTGGGCGTGGACCGGAAAGTGCTGGAGAAGTCAGGCGCCTGGTATTCCTATAAGGCCGAGCGCCTCGGACAGGGCCGGGATGCGGTCCGCGATTTTCTCCACACCAATCAGCCGCTGGCGCGCGAGATCGAGGGAAAGCTGCGCGAGCTCGCCGGTTTGCCGGGCCGAGGGACCGAGAAGGCCGCCGCCGCCCCGGCGAAGGAAGAGCGGCGTGCCGAGGAAAAACGCGAAGAGCGACGACCTCACAAAGTCGGCGTGTGACGAGACCGGCTGCGCCCGATGCCGCGCAGAATAGAGCGGGTGAAGATTTCGGGGACGGTGCAGGCGAAGCAGGCGGCCGTTGCCGACGATCCCTGGATGAAGCTCGCCGTGCGGTATCTGTCGCGGTTCGACCGGACGACGAAGCAGGTCGAGGACTTTCTTCGAACGAGAGGCGCATCGCCGGCTCAGATTGCACGCACGATTCGGCGCTTGGAGGCGCTGCGGTACCTGGACGATTCGGCCTATGCCGAGCGTTGGATCACCTCCCGGCTGACGAGAGGTCCGTTTGGAACGGCGCGGTTGAGGGCCGAGCTGCTTCAGAGAAGGCTTCCCGAGGCTGTGATCGATGCCGCGTTGAGCCGTCTGCTGGGTGAGATCGACGAGGACACGCTGGCCCGCCGGGCCATGGGATTGAAGCAGCGGCGCGGCAGCAGCTTGAGCCGGCAGCAAACGCTCCGCCTCCTACGTCAGCGGGGTTTTGAAGAGGACGTCATCTCCCGTATCATGGGAGAATGGCCGGAGACGGAGAGGGTCGACGATGAAGAACAGCGCCGATGAATTGCGGCGGGGTTTCCACCGCTACTTCGAACAACATGGGCATCGGTCCATTCCAAGCTCGCCGCTGATTCCGCAAGCGGATCCCACCTTACTCTTCACGAACGCGGGCATGAATCAATTCAAGCGGGTTTTCCTCGGCGAGGAAAGCCGCGCCTACAAACGGGCGGTGACGGTGCAGAAGTGTCTCCGGGCGGGAGGCAAACACAATGATTTGGAGAACGTCGGGTACACCCGCCGGCACCATACCTTCTTCGAGATGCTCGGCAACTTTTCCTTCGGCGACTATTTCAAAGCCGATGCGATCTCGTTCGCCTGGGAGTTTCTGACCCAGTCGGTGGGGTTGGACCCATCCCGCCTGTGGGTCACGATATACCGCGAAGACGATGAAGCCGACGAGCTCTGGCGGAAGATCGGCGTGTCTCCTTCTCGCATCATGCGCTTCGGCGAGAAGGACAATTTCTGGCAGATGGCCGATACCGGCCCCTGCGGGCCTTGTTCGGAAATTCACTTCGATCAGGGGACTGCCGTTCCCGGCGACGATGTGCCGAATGGGGAGGGAGATCGGGTCATTGAAATCTGGAACCTGGTGTTCATGCAGTACAACCGCGACGCGTCCGGGACGCTGCACCCTCTGCCGAAACCGAGCATCGATACGGGAATGGGGCTGGAGCGATTGGCCGCCGTGGCTCAAGGCGTCTACAGCAATTACGACAGCGATCTCTTCACGCCGCTGCTCGCGGCGATCGGCCGCCGCGCCGGAATCGCATACGGCGGCAAAGAGGAGACGGACCGGTCCATGCGGGTCATCGCGGACCATCTGCGGGCGGTGACCTTTTTGATGACCGACGGCGTGCTGCCTTCCAACGAGGGGCGAGGGTACGTCTTGCGCCGCATCGTCCGGCGGGCTGCCAGGCACGGGCGGTTGCTCGGAATCGTCGAGCCCTTCCTGCACGAGTTGACCGCCGCGGTCGTGGAAAACATGGGAGAAGCGTATCCCGAACTGAAAAGCGCGGCGGGGACGGTGACCGAGGCGACGCGGGGAGAAGAAGAGCGGTTCATCGCCACCTTGGACCAGGGGTTGCCGATCTTGACCGACATGGTGGACAAGACTCGGTCGGCCGGACGCACGGTCCTGGCGGGGGCCGATGTCTTCAAACTGTACGACACCTATGGGTTTCCGTTGGATTTGATCGGCGAAGCCTGCCGTGAGCAGGGTTTGACGATGGACGAGGAGGGGTTCGACCGCGCTATTGAAGAGCAGAGGAATCGGGCGCGCAAGACCGGAGGGTTCGAACAGGAAACGGCAAGGCCGGTCGTGGCGGAACTGGCCGGACAGGTGGGCGCGACCAAGTTCGTCGGCTATGACCGGTTGGAGTCGGACAGCGTGCTGCTGGCCATCTTGAAAGGTGACCGGATCGTCAAGGAGGCGGCGGAAGGCGACGATGTCGAAGTCGTGCTGGACGTCACGCCGTTCTACGCGGAGGGTGGCGGCCAGGTCGGCGATCAAGGCGTGCTGCTCGGACTTGAAGGGCGTCTGGACGTCAAGGATACGACGAGGGCGGCGCCGACTCTCATCCTTCATAAAGGAACGGTAAGCAAAGGGCGGATCAAACAGGGTGAACCGCTTCGGGTACAGGTGAACGGCACGACCAGACAGGATGCGGCGCGCAACCATACGGCGACCCATTTGGTTCATGCGGCCCTGCGGGATTTGCTGGGGCCCCACGTCAAGCAGTACGGGTCGCTGGTGGCGCCCAACCGGCTGCGGTTCGATTTCGCGCATTTCCGGCCACTATCGTCGCGGGACATCGACGAGATCGAAACAACCGTCAATACCGAGGTCAGAAAGAATGAAGCCGTGCGGACCGAAGTCATGAGCATTCAGGATGCGGTGGCGAACGGTGCGCTGGCGTTCTTTGGCGACAAGTACGGCGAGCAGGTGCGGGTGGTGACGGTCGAATCGTTCAGCAAGGAACTGTGCGGAGGAACCCATTGCCGCCAAACCGGCGAAATCGGTCTGTTCAGAATCGTCTCCGAAACCGGCGTCGCGGCCGGGGTCAGACGGATCGAGGCGCAGACCGGCAGCGGCGCGCTGGCCATGTGGAGAAAGCTTGAGGCGGAAGTGCGGGAGCTCTCCGATCTCCTGAAGGTCGGACAACCCGAATTGGTGTCGAAGACGCGCAAGCTGATGACCCAGCTCAAGGATAAAGAGCGGGAGCTCGAAGAACTCAAGTTGAAGATGGCCAGCGGTTCTTCCGTTGCCTCTACGGTAAAGACCGTGTCAGGGGTGTCGGTGCATGTCCAACGGGCGGACGGAATGGACATGGGCGGCCTGAGAGCCCTGGCCGATCAGATCCGCGACAAGCTGCGGAGCGGCGTGGTGGCATTGGGAGCCGCGACGGACGACGGCAAAGTCGCCTTGCTCGTGGTGGTCACCAAAGATCTGTCCAGTAAGATCAAGGCCGGCGACCTGATCAAGGTCATGGCGGCTGAAGTCGGTGGAACCGGCGGCGGGCGGCCCGAGATGGCTCAGGCGGGAGGAAAGGATCCGGCCAAACTGGATCGCGCGCTGGAAATGGTCTTTGGTCTGGTTGAACGGGCGCAACAGCGGTAAACTTATGCAAGGCCGACGGATCTTGGCCCTCGATTACGGAACCAAGCGGATCGGGGTGGCTCTCAGCGACGAGTTGGGCTGGACCGCACAGCCGCTTGAAACGTTCGAGCGGCGTACCCTTGATCGGGATATCGAACACGTTGCATCGCTGGTCGGGTCCCACGAAGTGGGGCGGGTGGTCTTGGGATTCCCGCTCCAGTTGGACGGACGGGAAGGGCCTGCGGTTCAGGCGATGCGGGAATTTGCCGACCGTCTGGAACGGCGGTTGGCGGTACCGTTGGTCCTGTGGGACGAGCGGATGACGACGAAAGCGGCGGAAGATCTCCTGATCGCCGCCGATGTCAGCCGGAAGAAGCGCAAGGGGGCCGTCGATCGTGTGGCCGCCGCGATTTTGCTCCAGAGCTACCTGGCGAGCCTGGCGCCGCCGCCTTCCGGAGCGGACACCGACTCCGATTTCGAAGGGGAATCTCTAGCACACGCTCATGACATCTCGGATCACCCTCGTGCTGCTCCTGTCCGTGGTCGTCGCGCTGGGCGTGGCCGCCTATCGCGTGATGAAATGGGCTGAAGCGCCGGTCGTTTCCGATCAGGACCATCCTCCCTCCAAAGTCGTGACGATTCCCGATCGCTCCACGTTTTTTCAAGTGGCGACCCTGCTCGAACAAGAAGGTTTGATCAAGAGCCGCTCGGCCTTTGTCCTGCTCGGACGGTCACAGTCGGCGGACAGGCGGATCCGCGCCGGGGAGTATGAACTAAACGCGGCGATGGCTCCGGCGGAGATTCTTGCAAAGCTGCTCAGCGGGCAGGTGGTTCTCCACCCGATCACAATACCCGAAGGGCTGACCATGGTGCAGATCGCCGCGTTGCTGGAGCAGCATGAGGTCGCGGAGCGGGCCGACTTCCTCGGGCTCGCACGGGACGGTTCGTTCATCGCGTCGCTGGGTCTGAAGGTGGACAGCCTGGAAGGCTATCTGTATCCGGACACGTATAAGTTTCCGAAGGGCATCAGAACGAAGGACATCGTTGCGACGATGGTGGAGCATTTTCGACAGGCGTATCGGCCGGAATTGAAGGCAAGGGCCGACGACATGAAGATGACGCAACACGAAGTCGTGACGCTCGCCTCGGTCATCGAGAAAGAAACCGGTGCGGATGCGGAACGGGCGGAGATTTCCGCAGTCTTTCATAATCGGTTGCGCAAGCGCATCCCGTTGCAGAGCGATCCGACGGTCATCTACGGCTTGACCGGGTTCGACGGCAACATCAGGAAAAAGGACCTCTCAAGCCCGAGTCCCTACAACACCTACCGGGTCGTCGGTTTGCCCCCGGGCCCGATCGCCAGTCCGGGTTTGAGGGCCATCGAAGCGGCGTTGTACCCTTCGAACTCCCGGGCCCTGTATTTCGTCTCTCGCAACGACGGCACCCACCAGTTTTCCTCCACGCTCTCCGAGCACAATCAGGCCGTGGAGAGGTATCAGAAACGCCCGTTCAGACGCGGTGCTCTGCCGCGCACCTGATCCGATCCGGATCGAGGAGTTTCCGTTCACCAAATACGTGTGGAAAGGAGCATGATGAACGATGGATCGTGGAATCTGCCTACATTGATCGACCATACGATTCTGCGTCCCGAGGCAACCAGGCACGACGTGATGCGCCTCTGCGACGAGGCCAGGACGTACGGATTTCAGGTGGTCTTCGTGCCTCCGTGTTATGTGGAGGAAGCGGTGGAAGTCATCGCCGGCGCCGGGATCCGTGTGGGCATTCCAGTCGGCTTCCCGCTCGGCGGTCACTCGACCGCCGCCAAGGTCGCGGAGGCCATGGACGGCGTGTCGCGGGGGGCCACGGTGATCGATATGGTGATCAACATCAGCCGACTGAAATCAGGCGACACCGACGCCGTCCGCCTGGACATTGCCGAGGTCGTCGCGTCGACCGCTTCCGCCGAGCACAAGGTCATCATCGAGACCTGCTACCTGATGCTGCAGGAAAAGATCACGGCCTGCCGTCTCGCCGTGGAGGCCGGTGCGGACTACGTGAAGACGTCGACGGGATTTGGCCCCGCCGGGGCGACCGTGGCCGACGTGAAATTGATGAAGGAACAGGTCGGCGGGAAGGCCAAGGTCAAAGCGTCGGGCGGTATCAGGAATTGGACTGCCACGCGGGCGTTGCTGGAAGCGGGAGCCGATCGGATCGGCACGAGCGCCAGCCTGTCGATTGTCGCGGAGTGGAAGCAGGAGCGTTCGGCGCCGTGAGGGGCCGCGCCACATTTCGCCCCGTACCGGCTTCTGCTATAGTGCGTCCACAATGAATCGCGTCATTTTGTTCGTGCTCGGAGGGTTCGGAATCGGTGCCCTCCCCGACGCCGACGACTATGCCGATGCCGGGACCAATACCTTGGCGCACCTTGCCGAGGAGTCCGGCGGGGTAAACCTTCCCACCCTGGAATCGTTGGGGCTCGGTCATCTGGGGGCCGTCCGCGGCGTGCGAGTGATGGCACAGCCGAGCGGATGTTTCGGCCGGCTTGCGTTCCAATCCACGGGGAGCGATTCGCTCCTGGGAAACTGGGAATTGGCC
This sequence comes from Nitrospira sp., assembly GCA_035328385.1. GTDB lineage: Bacteria > Nitrospirota > Nitrospiria > Nitrospirales > Nitrospiraceae > Nitrospira_C. Next base: position 11,043 of record DAOLIU010000057.1, read on the forward strand.
GGATGCATCGTCACCGACAGGGCGACCGACTATTCGAGCGGCTATCCCGAAAAGCTTCAATCCGAGCTGGAACAGATTTTCGGAAAGACCTTGGGCAACCAGGTCGCCTTCGGGCCCGCGCTCATCCGGGATCTGGGAAAACAGCATCTGTCGTCGAAGGCGCCGATCATATGGACCGACGGTCGGCGAACCTGCCACGTCGCCGCGCATGAAACCGTGTTGGCGGCGGACCAGCTGATGCGGTTGTGTCGGGAGGCTCGGCGCGCCTTGACGGACCCATGGGGAATCTGGCGAGTCGTGGCCCATCCCATGACGGGACCGCCGGGATCCTGGCGGTACAAACCCAGCCGGCGTGATTTTTCCATAGAGCCGCCGACTCAAACCATGTTGGATGTTCTTGGCCGCGCCAATCAGATTCTGATCGGGGTAGGGAAAGTCGGCGACCTGTTCAGCGGCAGAGGGTTTACCAAAACGCTTCAATCGGCGTCGTGGACCGCGGCATTCGAAGAAGTCGACGGCATGCTCAACAGAGTGCCGCGCGGCCTGATCTATGCCGGGCTGGATCTATTTAACGACGAGCCGGCCGGATCCGTGGCCTCGCTCCATGAGTTCGATCGGCGGCTTCCCCACGTGCTCGAGCAGTTGCGAGCCGGAGATCTCCTGGTCGTGACCGGAGATCATGGACGGCATCCCGGCAAGAAACACCGATTGCCGAGCAGGGAATATGTGCCGCTGCTCGTCACCGGGCCGAAGTTGGCCCAGGGAGTCAACCTCGGTGTACGCTCCAGTGCCGCCGACCTTGGGCAGACCGTCGTCGAAGCGCTTCTCGGAGAGCCGTTGCCGGTGGGAGACAGTTTCCTGGACGCGCTCCAGGCGGGGTAAGATAGCGGGTAACGGCGTGCCGATATTGCGTCAGTGCAGTCGGACGAAGCGGGGTGGAGAAGCATGGGATATGAAGCGAAGTTAAAGGAGCTGGGTATAGATTTGCCGCAACCTCCGAAACCGGTCGCCACCTATGTGCCGGCGGTGCGGGCCGGCGATCTGTTGTTCTTATCGGGCGTGCTGCCGATGCAACAGGGGCAGTTGGCCTGGTCGGGAAAGCTTGGGCGTGAGTTACGCGTCGAGCAGGGCGTCGAAGCGGCCAGGACGGCGCTGCTCAACGCGCTCGCGATCGCAAAGCAGGAACTCGGTACACTGGACCGGATCGTGCGGATCGTCAAGGTCGTGGGACATGTGGCGTCCACCGAGGGGTTTACCGATCAGCCCCAGGTGCTCAACGGCGCCTCGGACCTGCTCGTGACTCTTTTCGGCGAAGCGGGGCGTCACGCCAGAGTGGCCGTCGGTGCGGCCGAGCTGCCGCGGGGCGCGGCGGTCGAGATCGAGCTCATTTTACAAGTCAGCTGATCGCTTTTCCATCCAACGCCGCTCACCGGCCGTCGCAACCGCGTCGGCTTGACACCCGAAAAAACCGCTTGCTATAGTCCAAAAGCCGCGTTGATTCACGTTGTACCCCCGAACTTCCCTCCTTCTCCGGTGCGTGGGGTTCTCGTGCCACGCAGGATGCACGGTGTCACCGTCCAAGCGCAAAAGTCGGAGATCGACGATTATGAGAGTGCTGATCAGTCTGCTGGGAAGCCTGTTTCTTTCCTGGGCTACAGTATCTCAGGGGGAGGCGGCAAGTCCGTCGTTGCAGGTGCAACCCTCGACCGGCGTTCCCGGTTCTACCGTGACCATCGTCGGAAAGGGTTTGGGGCAGTTCAAGTCGACTCAGTTCAATCGGGTCACGTTCGGAGGATACGCGGCGCTCATTCAGCGCTGGGATCCCGAAGCCATCGAAGTCAGAGTCCCATCCAAAGCTCCCTCTGGTCCGGTGGAGGTAATCGTCGGGAAAAAGCGGATCTCCGCCGGAACCTTCACGTTGGTTTACCCCAAGATTACGTCGATCCAGCCGTCGGAGATCGAACCGGGCCACAGCGTCGAGCTCATAGGCGAGCACTTCGGCTTCACGGCGGGGCCGCGGGATCCGAATACCATGTTCGGCGTGAACGACGTGGTGGTCGCGGGGCTCGTGGTTCGGCCGCGCCGGTGGAAGGACGACAGGATCGAGGTTGAGATTCCCGCCAACGCGACGTCCGGCGACGTCGCCGTACGGCTGTCCTCGTCGGATCCGTTACCGGACGGGTCCTGTTGCACTCCGGTGCAGCATACGATCAGCAATCGTGTGCCGCTGACCTTGATTCCGAGCGTCCGGGTCGATCCGTTGAGCGGTCCGATCGGGACCAAGGTCGTGTTGTTCGGTCAGGGCTTCGGAACTTCCAAGTCTGCCGACGATCGTGTGTCGTTCGGCGGACATCAGGCGACGGTCGCGCAGTGGACGGACAAGATGATCGTCGTGCACGTGCCGATGGATGCGGAAACCGGTCCCGTCGTCTTGAAGGCAGCAGGACGCGAACGGACCGTCGGTTCATTTACGGTGCATGTTCCCAAAGTTACGGAAGTCATTCCCGTCACCGCGCCGATCGGGACGCTGGTGAAGATCAAGGGACAGCATTTCGGGTTCTATTCTGAGAGCGGTGACACGCCGTACGCCTTCACGGATTTCAATACGGGGCAGAACCGGGTCACGCTGGGCGGAGTGGAAGCGGTGATCTATCGATGGCAGGACGATCGGATCGACGTGTGGGTGCCCTTCAGTGCGAAGAGCGGACCGATCGTGATCTATCGAGGCGCCACGAGACCCAAAGAGGACGGATCCTGTTGCGCCGCCAAGGACGTGATGGCCATCCAGGGGGGGACGTTTACACTGACGACTCCGGTGATCGAATCCTATTCGCCGAAGACCGCCGGGCTCGATGACCTGGTCACGATCAAGGGGTCGGGGTTCGGGGCGTTCCTCAAGACGGCGGAGCACGCGTATCTCGGCATCAACCAACAGGCCTACAAGAGCAAGTCGGACGTTGAGCTCAACGAGAACGTCTCGCGGACCGAAGTGTTGTTCAGCGGCATCGCGGCCCAAGTGGTCTCGTGGACGGACACGGAGATCGTCGTGCGGGTGCCTCATCGCAACCTCTATGGAGTCGGGAAGAAGGGCGAATTTTTCGATGATCTGTCCACCGGGCCTCTTGTCGTTCGGCGAGGATCCTGGGATGTGCTGCCGGACGGAACCTGTTGTACGCCCAAGAAATGGCTGACCCTGGAGGCCGGCACGTTCACGATCGAGGCGAAAGGTCTGCCCGATCCAAGCTACTACGAGACGAATCGCCCCGCCGCCGACACGACGCAATGAGACCCTTGGTATCCTCCGCCGCGATCCTGCTCGGTGCCCTCCTGCTCGCCGCGGTTCCATCTATTGCTTGTGCCGGAGATGCAGCATTCTCCGTCACCAAGCAGACCAGTCATACGGAAGCGACCTTGCTCGGCCTGACGTTCCGGACTTCTCAGCTTGGCTGGGCGGTCGGTTCCGGCGGGACGATCTTGAAAACCACGGACGGCGGGAAGAAGTGGAAGCGAATCTCCAGCGGGACGTCGGTACTCCTCACGAACGTATATTTCCGGGACCAGAAGACCGGTTGGGTCATCGGCGCCAATGCCACCGTCCGTCGCACGGGCGACGGAGGGGAGACCTGGACGGCGCAGCCGGTGGACACCCAGGCTCCACTCTACGGGATCAGCTTTCCGTCGCAGACTCATGGATGGATCGTGGGCGGCAACGGTACGATTCTCCACACGGAGGACGGCGGGTCCCGTTGGACGGAACAGGCAAGCAAGACCAACGCGGCGCTCTACGCCGTTCAATTCGTTTCCGAGCAGCACGGCGTGGCCGTCGGCGCGGTGGGCACCGTCGTGGTGACCAACGACGGCGGCACGACGTGGGTCGTTCAAGAGCCTCAGGGCTCCGTGACGTTCTTCGACGTATTTTTCTCCGACCAGTCCACCGGATGGGCGGTCGGCAACGCCGGCGCGTTGTTTCACACGACTGACGGCGGGAGACAGTGGATCGACCGAACCCTGCCTTGCACGACGCAGTCCTGCACCAAGCTGACCGATCTGCTTCGCGTGCGCTTTACCGATCCTCAGAGCGGCTGGATTGTCGGCGAGCGGGGGATGCTGTATCGGACGGTCGACGGCGGATATACCTGGCGCGAGCAGGGTTCCATTGCCGGTGTCTCATTGTTCGGCCTCTCCTTCCCCGAACCGTCCCTAGCCTGGGCCGGAGGCGAAAAAGGGACGATCGTGCAGTTGAAAATCGGGCGGTGAGGGCGGCCCGATCGCCTCTTGTGCTCGCGGAACGCTGCACGCAGATCCATATAAATTTGGAAGACTGAGGGCTGTGCTCGTTCGACGCGCGCACGATTGAGGCGATTCGGGCCGCCCTCTGAATTGGCATAAAGGAATAATGCTTGCCGTCGTGAAGCACGACCGCCCCAGCTCAGCAAGTACGGGACCCGGCTTCGGCGCAAGTCGCGCAGTTGGTGTCCTAGTCCGGTGTGGAGGAATCATTTCCGCGGCGAGGCTATTCACCGGGCCACCCGACGAGAACAGCCGGTTGAAACGGCTGGTGGCCGATCTCTCGCTTGACAAGCACATGCTGTCGGAGGCCTTACGAAAAAAAAGTCTGAGGCTCGCCCGCCGCCGAGAACTGGCCCAGTGGTTTCACGGGACGTTTCAGGTGAGCTGTGCGCGGGCGTGTCGCTTGGCTCAATTCGGTCGCGCGTCGTGGTATCGCAAAAGTCGGGCGAAGGATCAATCCGCGCTACGAATGCGCATTCGTGAGTCCGACCGCGGTTTGGGTACCAGCGGATCTGGGTGTTGCTGCGCCGCGAAGGCTGGCTCATCAATCGCAAGCGGGTGCGCCGCCTGTATCGTCTCGATGGACTGCAATTGCGGATGCACGTCCGGCGGTGGAAACACATCGCCCTCCATCGCGGACCGGCGCCAATCCCTGCGGGGCCCACCGAGCGCTGGAGCATGGATTTGTGCATGATACCCTGGCCGACGGACGGCCGTTTCGGATTCTAACCGTGGTCGATAACTGGAGTCGCTCGAGTCCGGTGCTCGAGGCCGGATTTCGGATGTCCGGAGCGCGGGTGAGTCAGGCGCTTGATCGGGTGCTGGGCGATGGTCCGAGGCCACGCTCGATTACAGTCGATCATGGCACGGAATTCCAATCCCGAGCCCTGGAAGATTGGGCCTACCGGCGGGGCGTGCAGCTGGACTTCATTCGACCGGGCAAACCGGTGGAAAACGCCTTCATTGAATCGTTTAACGGCCGGTTGCGCGATGAGTGTTTGAACGTGCACCAGTTCGCTTCATTGGCTGAGGCCCAAGCGATCCTTGAAGTCTGGCGCTGTGATTACAATCGGCAGCGTCCGCACAGCTCACTGGGTGACCTGACACCGGATGAGTTTGTTGGACAACGTCAGGTGAACCGGAACGCTGAAGAAGTCCTCTACTCTGGTTAAGGACTGTCTCGGAACGGGACCAACGTCAAGTTATGAGACGAAGTCTGTTACTGTGTCTTATCTGTGGGATCATTCTTGGCTGTCACCGTGCCCCTGCCCTTCATTCCTACGCAGAAAGCGGATCGCTGCAACAGGTGCAGTATTTATTGAGTCGTGGGCAGAATATTGATGGCCTTGACGACATGGGGCGCACCCCGTTGATCTATGCCGCTCGCTCCGGGGAAACAGAAATGGTTAACTTCTTGCTCAGTAAAGGTGCTGATATCAATAAGGTTGCAAACGACGGTGAATCTGCCTTGCTTGCTGCAGTTCACGGATGTCATGTTGGTACGGCTAAAGTCCTTCTACTCAAAAGAGCTGACGTGAATCAGCGATATGCCGGTAAGTGGTCCCCGTTATCCCTTGCTTCATCTGAGGGATGTCATGAACTAATTCCTAGTTTAGTTAGCGCAGGCTCCAATCCTGAAGAGGAAGTGGAGGAAGGCTACACGCCTTTGATCATTGCGACAGCAAAGGATCATGCAGCAACAGCACAAGCTCTGATTAATACAGGAGCAGATGTGAACCATCATTTCAAGAGTGGCATCACTCCCCTCTTGCTAGCAGCAAATAGAGGGAACGTGGAAATAGTCAAGTTGTTATTAGACGCTGGAGCGGACCCTAAAGTACAGGTGTCCGCAAAGAGTAATTCTGCCTTTAAGATTGGTGACACACCACTGATTGTTGCCAAGCGAAATCACCATTCGGATATTGTGAAACTCCTTCGTGGCAAAGGGTCAAAGGATTAGGTACTGATAGAACGGCATAGTTGGCCCACGTCCTCAGACTGTCCCGAGGGGATCATCATTGTCCGGCTTCAAACACCTCTGGACTGACACCGCTCAGATGTTGAAGCGCAGGGGAGAACGGTGATCCTCGCTCCCAATAAAGACAAAACAAAGGAAAACAAAGAGGTCGGGAGTCTTTCTCTTGACCGCCACATGGCGATTCGTGAGAAGAGCGGCAGGTCTCGATGTCTTTGTCTCGCGGCGAGTGCTCTCGCCTATTCTGTCGTGAACCGTCGTGGAGGGGATATCAGTAAAGGCCTCTTGGTAGGCACCCTAGGCGGAGCGGCGACAGGAGCGCTGGGGGGCTGGTGGGTTCTACCCCATTTCCACGG
>DAOLIU010000058.1:0-17641 GCA_035328385.1 Nitrospira sp.
GGCGGGGGTCCTCCGCCTGTGCGTGCCGCCGCCGGTATCCCTCTTCAACCGTTGAACTTGCTTCCTCCCCTCCTCCTTGCTATAGCAGCACAGCGATCGGTCTCGACCGCCTGCCCGCGGGTCGGGCGCCGGGGGTTCTCCGCCGCAGGACGGAGACAATCGTCGGTCTGCGCGCGAGGTCATGGATGCAGAATCTCCATCAACTCGAAGTCATCATCTTGCTGCTCGCCGCGGTCCTCGCCCTGACGACGATCGCCGAAAAGATCCGGGTACAATATCCGATCCTGCTCGTGATCGGCGGTCTCGCGCTGGGTGTCATTCCCGGCCTTCCTCGGGTATCGCTCAATCCCGATCTCGTCTTCCTCGTGTTCCTGCCGCCGATCCTGTGGGCCGCCGCCTACTTTACGTCTCTGCGGGACTTTCGCCTCAACTTGCGGCCGATCTTGTTGTTGGCCGTCGGGTTGGTGTTGGTGACGACCGCATCCATCGCGGCGGTTGCCCGCGCCTTGCTGCCCGGCATCGGATGGGCCGAAGCGATCGCATTGGGCGCCATCGTGTCTCCGCCGGACGCGGTCTCCGCCACGGCCATCAGCAGGAGGCTGCGCATTCCCCGCCGAGTCGTCACCATTCTGGAAGGGGAAAGCCTGGTGAACGACGCCACGGCGTTGGTGTTGTATCGGGCCGCCGTCGGCGCGGCGGTCAGCGGATCGTTCCTGATGGGGCACGCCGTCCTGGAATTCTTCTTCGCGGCGATAGGCGGAATAGCCATTGGGATCGGCGTCGCGTTGCTCGCGCGCTGGTCGCTCTGCGCCACGGAAGACACCTTTACGCACATTGCCATCACGCTGCTGTCGCCCTACATCGCCTGGGTCTTGGGCGAATCGGTTGACGCCTCGGCGGTGCTGGCTTGCGTCGCGGGAGGCATCTACATGCGGCAGCAGTTCAGCAGTGCCGTGGCGCCGTCGACTCGGATTCAGGCAAAGGCCATCTGGAATCTGCTGGTCTTTGTTCTGAACGGGGTCATCTTCATCCTGATCGGATTGGAGCTTGGCGTCTTGCGGGAAACGTTGCCCGAAGGACGGTTGTCGCCCATCTTGCTGGCCGGAGCGTTGATCGGTCTCGCCGCGATCGTCGTGCGAATCCTGTGGGTCCCGTTGGGAGCCATCGTTCCTCGATGGTTGAGTCCCGCGTTGCGCGCGCGGGATCCGATGCCCCCCTGGTCGAGCATCTTTCTGATTTCCTGGACAGGCATGAGAGGGATCGTGACGCTCGCCGCGGCCTTGGCGTTGCCGGTCACGACGGCCGCCGGCGCGCCGTTCCCGTTCCGAACGGAAATCATCCTGATCAGTTTCATGGTGATTCTGGCCACGCTGGTGGTTCAAGGCCTTTCTCTGCCTCCGCTGATCCGCCTGCTGAAGCTCGAGGACGATCATGGCCTGGAGCACGAAGAGAGCCTGGCGCGTGAGCATGCGGCGACTGCGGCGTTGACTCGGCTCGACCAATTGATCGGGGAGGAGGGGATCTTGGACGATCAAATTGAACGATTGCGCCATCAGTACAGCCGGCGGCTGGAGGGATTTTCCAGATTCGGCGTGTTGAGAGTGGAGGGGGCGGGCGATTCGATCGAATCGTTTCAACGCCTTCATCATGAAGTCCTGACGGCGGAACGAATGGCCCTGATCGATCTGCGGAACGACGGGACGATCAGCGACGACGTGCTCCACCAGTTGGAACAGGAACTCGACGTCGCGGCCCTGCATCTGGGAATCGGTGAGCGACGAGCCCAACCGAAGACAAGCATAGGACGATGATAGCGAACCGCGTAACTTCACCGAGAGGCCGTCCGTCATGACCGGCGAAGGGTGCGGCCGGCGCCAATTTCTTTCCGCCGGCCTCGGCTTGGCCGGCCTTGCGCTCTCACGGCGCCCGGTCTTCGGAGCCTGTGCGCCTTTTTCGGACCAGGCGGCCGCCTGCCCTCCGGTCTCCTGGATGGACGGAGGCCGCTCGATTGTGGAGGGATATGCCGGCCGGAGGAGTTACGAGGCCGGCGAACGGGTGTCCTTCTTCATGTCGTCTCAGAGCCGGGTCAGAGCGATGATCGAGGTCAGCCGTCTTGGGGCGAGACGAGAGAAGGTCTGGTCCGGACCGGTCTGGGTGGAGCCGAAGGTCATTCCGGCCGATGCGTCCGAATCCGGCTGCATGTGGGACGGCGAGGAAGGCGGTGAACTGTCGTTCGACGTGCCGATCGAATGGAACCCCGGCTTCTATCACGTGACGATGCACGCGTCCTCGGGCGACGGTGAAGGCTTCTTCATCGTGCGGCCGCGACGTTCCGACCGAAAGTCCGGAATACTCCTGATCCTTTCGACCAATACCTATTTTGCCTACAACAACTACGGTGCCGCTCAGGGGAACGCCCTTCGATCGACCCATGGAAGTTTCTACGATCAGGCGCGCGTCGCATCCTTTCACCGGCCGTTGCCCCTGGGTTTTCTCTCCCCGTACGACTGCCGAAAAACCGGGATGCCGAGCCGTCACCAGCGCTACGCAGGATGGGACAAGTGGGAATGGCCGTTCGTCCGGTGGGCGGAGCGAGCGGGAATCGCTCTGGATTACGCGGCGAATGAGGATTTGGAATGGCAACCCGATCTCTTGGAGTCGTACCGCCTGATCCTCAGCGTGGGTCACGACGAATATTGGTCCGCAAGCATGAGGAACGCCGTCGAGCGGTACGTCCGCCAAGGAGGGAACGCCGTCTTTCTCAGCGGGAACGTAGCCTACCGCAGGGTCCGCCTGGGCTTGTCGGACTCGCGAATGATCTTGGACGGCGAGATGGACGGGGACGCGCTGTGGAGCCATCTCCATGGCGCAAATCGGCCTGAGCACCGGCTGACCGGCGTCAGTTTCTGCTATGGTGCGCTCAATCCCGCGCCGGTTCCCTATAGGATTTATCAGCCCGATCACTGGCTGTTCGACGGTCTGTGGCCTGCGGGTGGAAGGCCGGATCGGTTCCCGGAGGTCGGCTGCATCGGCTACGAGTGCGACGGATGCGACATCAAGTGGGATAAGGGAGTGCCGACCGCGAGTCACCGCGACGGCTGCCCCGACGACTTCCAGATTCTCGGGCTTGCACCGGGACGCATGCCTGACTATGAGGCCGCGGTGCACTCGAGGGCCCTCTTTGACCGGGATGACGGCTTCACACCCTGGGGAGCCGACTTGCGACGAGGTGCCGCCGTCATGGGCATTTGGACGAACGGAGGAACCGTGGTGACGGTGGGGTGCACGGAGTGGGCCAGGCACCTGGATGATCCCCTGGTCTCGCAGATCACCAGAAACGCGCTGGCGAAGCTTTCGCAATGACGTTGTTCGACGTGGATGCCGCTTGTACATTGACGGGTCACAACCGGATCGGGTAGGCTGCCCTCGGGGTCAAGCCTGCCGGTATTTAAGTTCGTCGGTTTCAGGAATCCTACAATGCGACAGTTGTACTGGGGGGCGGGGTTCGGTCTTGCCGGGCTGTTGATGGCCGCCGGGTGGACCGTGAACGCCGCCGAGCCGTCGTTCGAAACCACCGCCCGATACATCCTCGAGGTCGTCAAGGCCTTCCGTACGGCCTATGTCCTCCAGGTTGTCGAACACACGAAGGGGAGCGGTGTTTCGGCGCAGGAGGATTGGGAGAAGAATGCGCATCTCTTGCCCCTTCCGGCCCAATTCGTAAAAGGGGCGGCGGATCAGGTGGACGGGTTCGAGATCGGGCTCATCGGCTTGGCGCCGCTGAATCCCGCCAATCGTCCCAAGACCCCGGCGGAAGCGGACGCGCTGATTCAATTGGAAAAGAACCGGGATCGCCGGTTCGTCGGCTTTATGGACGGCGATCAATTCAAGGCCCTCTCCGCCGATTTGGCTTTGGTTCAGTCCTGCGTCGATTGTCACAACCGGCACCCGCGCTCATCGCGCAGGAATTTCCAGCGTTGGGATGTCATGGGCGCCCTCGTCGTCCGCCTCAAACGTGATGTGGGTACCGAGGGTCTGTCGCTTCCGGCAGAACCGCCGAAGCGGGCGCCGGGCCCGCTCGAGCGCATGACGCCGCCGCCGACGACCGCGCCGCCCTGGGTCAGGTGATCGCATGCGGAGTACGGCCAATCGGCTTTTCCTGTCGGCGGTGCTGCTGCTCGGTTTGCCCGTTGTCGGCGAGGGACAGACCACCTCACCGTCGCTGAACGGGACGCAGAGCGTGGTCCCATTGTCCCAACAGGCGGCGACGTCCGACACCACAACCGCGGCCGGAGCCGCCGGGGGCGTGACGCCGGCCCAAGTGGCTCCGGGAGTCAACACGGCGGTGAGTTCCAGCATCGGAAAGTCCTTCGGCACGGTCGGGCGCGGCTTGCCGGGCTTTCCCGGCGGTCCCCCCCTCAACAGCCCACCCGGCGTGGGGGTGGGTGACACGTCCACATCGATCATGCGTCCTCAAACCATTCCGCCCCTGCTTTGCGACCCCGCCGTCGATATTCCATGTTGACCCTTCCTGTTCGGGACCACTGTTAAATTTGACAGTAGGCCGTCGTGACCGCCCGCTGTATAACGTGGCTGGACAATCCCCGGGAGTACGGACCGGGGAAGATCGTCCGACTATGCGGAGGACGCCATGACCGAAGAACATGGTCGGCTGGAGGCGGCTCGCAAAGATACGGCTCCCTGGCGGCGGTGGGGACCCTACTTGAGCGAGCGGCAGTGGGGGACGGTTCGTGAAGATTACAGCGAGAACGGCAACGCCTGGGACTATTTCACCCACGATCATGCCCGCTCGCGGGCGTACCGGTGGGGAGAAGACGGCCTGGCGGGATTTTCAGACGACAAGCAGCGGTTGTGTTTCGCCTTGGCGCTGTGGAACGGGAAGGATCCCATCCTCAAAGAGCGCTTGTTCGGCCTGACCAACAGCGAAGGCAACCATGGCGAAGACGTGAAGGAGTATTACTTCTACCTGGACAGTACGCCGACGCACTCGTACATGAAATATCTCTACAAGTATCCGCAATCGGCCTACCCCTATGAAGATCTGGTCCAGACGAACCGCACGCGCACCAGGGAGGAACAGGAGTACGAGCTCCTGGATACGGGCGTGTTCGACCAGGACCGATATTTCGACGTGTTCGTGGAATATGCCAAAGCCTCCCCGGAAGATATTCTGATCGCCGTCACGGCGCACAACAGAGGTAAAGAGGCGGCTGCCCTGGATCTGTTGCCGACGCTGTGGTTCCGCAATACGTGGCTCAACACCTCCGGCCGGGGAAAACCGAGCCTGGGTCAGGCCATCGAGCCGAAAGGGATGGTCGTCGTCACGGCCGAGCATCCGGAGCTGGGACCGCGGTATCTCTGGTGCGAAGGTGACGTTCCTCTGCTGTTTACCGAAAACGACACCAACACCGAACGTCTGTTCAACCAGCCCAACGCGAGCCCCTACGTCAAAGACGGGATCAACGAATACGTGGTGAACGGCCGTCGACAGGCGGTCAACCCGATGCGCACCGGAACGAAGGCCGCCGCGCATTATCGGTTGACGATTCCCGGGGGTGAAAGCAAGACGTTGCGGCTGCGCTTGACCACCCTGGCGCCTCCGGAAGAGGCCAGCTCCGTGCACAAGGATCCGTTCGGCAAGGCCTTCGAAGGCGTGATGAATGAGCGCCGGCGCGAAGCCGATGAATTCTACGCCTCGATCAGTCCGCCTTCTGCCGGCGAGGATGCCGCTCGGGTGATGCGCCAGGCCCTGGCGGGGATGCTCTGGAGCAAGCAGTACTACTACTTCGATTTGGACCAATGGCTCAAGGAGCACGAAGCCAATGCGGGAGAGGCCGCCAAGGCGCTGCACGTGCGCAATCGCCAATGGCTTCACATGGTCAACGACGACGTCATCTCCATGCCGGACAAATGGGAATATCCGTGGTACGCCGCATGGGACTTGGCGTTCCATACGGTCGCGTTGGCCATCGTCGACGTGGATTTCGCGAAGAGGCAGCTGGAGTTGATGCTGCGCGAGGTGTACCTGCATCCGAACGGGCAGATTCCGGCCTACGAATGGAACTTCGGCGACGTCAACCCGCCCGTCCACGCGTGGGCCACCATGTTCGTCTATACCATGGAGAAGCAGCGGCGAGGCGAGGGAGACATCGCGTTCTTGCAGCACGCGTTCCAAAAACTGCTGCTGAACTTTACCTGGTGGGTCAATCGCAAAGATCCCAGCGGGCGCAACGTCTTCGAAGGCGGATTTCTCGGACTGGACAACATCGGAGTGTTCGACCGCAGCGCCCCGCTGCCGACCGGGGGCAGCCTGGAGCAGGCCGACGGCACCGCCTGGATGGCCTTGTTCAGCCAGAACATGCTGCAGATCACGCTCGAACTGGCCGTTCACGATCCTGTGTACGAGGGCATGATCGGAAAGTTCGTCGAGCATTTCTTCAGAATCGCGTCCTCCATGGACCGCGTCGGCGACCATCAGGATGAAATGTGGGACGAAGAAGACGGGTTCTTCTACGACCTCCTGCGTCTTCCGGACGGCCACGCGATGCGGTTGAAAGTCCGGTCGCTCGTGGGTCTCCTTCCCCTGTGCGCGACGAGCGTCATCCCCGATGAATGCGTCGTCCGGTTCCCGGAAGCCACCGTGCATGCGCGACGATTTCTCACCCGCAACGCCCATCTGATGGAAACGATCGCCCCGCCGGACAAGCACGGCGTGAAGGACCGGCGGCTCTTCGCCATCCTGGACGAAACGAAGCTGCGCCGGGTGCTGACCCGCATGCTGGACGAGAACCGGTTCTTGAGCCAGTACGGGATCCGGTCGCTCTCGCGGCATCACCTCGAGCATCCATTCGTGTTCGAGGTTCACGGCGAAGCCTACAAGGTCCAATATCTGCCGGCCGAATCCAACACGGGGATGTTCGGCGGCAACTCGAATTGGCGCGGCCCCATCTGGATGCCGGTCAACATCCTGATCATCCGTGCGTTGCTGATGTTCCATCTGTTCTACGGCGACGACTTCAAGATCGAATGTCCGACCGGATCCGGCAACCAGATGAACCTCTTCGAAGTGGCCCGCGAATTGGCGAACAGGCTGACGGCCATCTTCCTGAGGGACCGGCAGGGCCGCCGTCCGGTCAATGGAGGCTCGAAGACGTTCCAGGATGATCCGCACTGGCGGGACCACGTGCTGTTCTATGAATATTTCCACGGCGACAACGGCGCGGGGCTCGGGGCCAGCCATCAAACCGGATGGTCCGGGCTGGCGGGCGCGCTGATTTACATGTTCGGACACCTCACGGAACGGGAATGGCTCGAAAACGGCTTGGTCGCGGGTGTGACGCGCAAGCAGCCGGATGCCTCGGCCGGTTCGGCTCCCTCGCCGGCAAAGGCGAAGGTGACGGCTTAGGTCATCGCAGCCGGTGGGACGTCGGCGACCGGCTCGCCGCCGCGTTCATGGTCCTGCCACCGTCGCGCCGGCGTGAGGAATACGTCCGACGAAACTCGAAAGGAGGCATCTATGCATCGATCGACCATTCTCACGGGTTTCCTGATCTGTGCGTTCCTTTCAGTGTCAAGCTGTTCCGGTATGAACACGAAAGGGATGACGGATCCCTTGGTCAACATCCTCACGAGCCAATTGGACGTGACGGCCAACCAGGCCAAGGGAGGCCTCGGATCCACCCTGACGCTGGCGAAAGAAAAACTCAAAGCCCCGGACTTCGAGTCGCTGACCAAGTACGTCCCCGGAACGGAGAGCTACATGAAGGCGGCCCGGGATCTCGGCGCGGTGACCGGCCCGATCAACGACCAGACCGGCCTGCAGGCCGCCTATTCGAAGCTGGGCATGAGCTGGGATAAAGTGGGGAAGTTTTCCCAGGTCTTGTCCGACTATGTCGGCTCGGCGGGCGGCGAACAGGCCCAGAGCTTCTTGACCAGCTTGATCAGATGATGCAGGACGCGAGAGAAGAGGCGGCGCGGGTTTTCCGCGCCGCCGTGCCCTCCGCGGAAGCGTGAAATGGGAGGAACCTCCATCATGACGGACATGCGGAGCCGATGGCCCATCTTCTGGCTGCTCGCGTCGATTCTGACCTCGGGCTGTGCGACGGTGCCGAGCGACATCGAGCCGCCCAAGATCAGCATCGCCAACATCGCGCCGAAGGACCTCGCGCTCTTCGAGCAGCGGTTCGACGTCCAGCTGCGGATTCAGAACCCCAACGACAAGGAACTGGGCATCAACGGCTTGCGATGCGACATCGAGCTCAACGGCAAGGAATTCGGCAATGGCATGTCGGGTGAGCGGGTCAAGGTGCCGCGGTTCGGCTCCGAAGTGGTAAACGTCGAAGTGATTACGAGCCTGGGCAGTTTTTTGCGCCAAGTTGAGAGCCTCGGAAATGCGGGAAATTCCGGAAATGCGGTTGGAAACAAGTTCATCTATCGACTCAAGGGCACGGCCTTCGTCGACTCTCCGAGCAGTTTCAAATTGCCGTTCGACGAGAAAGGGGAGGTCGACTTGCCTCTTGGGTCGGCACCTCAAAACTAAGGGAGGCGACCGTCCATGACCCTGGGGATCTCGATCCTCGCCTGCGTCGTCGCTCTCTTTTTCCCAGGCTCGGCCTCGCCTGCTTCATCCAGCGCCTCCGCCCCTGCGGTCCAATTCGATCTCGATGCCACGCCGGCGCAAGCAGTCGCGACGGTCACGATGGACGGGGAAGTCCTGTTCCGCGTTCACGGGGTCACCGCCTATCCCGCCGATCGTCGCGCCCAGAACATCGTCGCCCGCATATATGCGATCGCGGCGGATCCGATGATTCAACCACACGCGATCCACGTCGAAGAAGCGGAAGACCGGTCGACCATTTTCGCCGGAGACGCCTTCGTGATGAGCGTGTTCGACGGCGATGCGAAGCTCGAAGGCGTCTCCCGGCAGATCCTCGCCGAAAGTATTCGCGTCAGAGTGGCCGAAGCGGTAGTCTCCTATCGGCATGAGCGGAGCTCGCGGGTCCTGCTGATCGATACCGCCTACGCCGCCGCGGCGACCCTCGCGCTCGTCCTGTTCGTGCTGCTCCTTCAGCGGGGATTCCGGTGGGCCGACGCGGCGGCGGAACGTCGCTTCAAGAGCCGCATCGAAGGGCTGGAAACCCAATCGTTCCAGCTCCTTCAGGCCAAGCGGGTGCGCACCCTCCTGCACAAGATGGTCAACGGCGTCCGCATCGCAGCACTGGTCGTCGTCGGCTACGCATATTTGAACCTGGTCCTCGGTTTGTATCCCTGGACGAGGCCGCTGGCGCTGCGGCTCTTCGCGATGTTGCTCGACCCCCTGCGCACCATGGGGACCGCGCTCCTCGACACGCTGCCGAACCTGATCTTTCTCGCCATCCTGGTCACCGTGTTCCGCTACGGGCTCAAAGCGGTGCGGCTGTTCTTCACCGGCATTGACCATGGCACCATGACCCTGACGGGGTTCGAGCGTGAGTGGGCGATGCCCACCTATCGGATCGCCAGGATGCTGATCGTCGCTTTCGGGCTTGTGGTGGCCTATCCCTACATCCCGGGATCACAATCCGAAGCCTTCAAAGGAATCTCGATTTTCCTGGGTGTGATCGTATCCCTCGGCTCTTCCTCTTTCATCTCGAACATGATCGCGGGCTATACGATGACCTATCGGCGCGCCTATCGGCTGGGGGACCAGATTCACGTCGAGGACATCATGGGAGAAGTCATGGAGATGCGGCTGATGGTCACGCACATCAGAACGCCCAAGAACGAAGAGGTGGTGGTGCCGAATTCGCTGATTCTGAACAGCCACGTGGTCAACTACAGCTCGTTGGCGAAGTCACGCGGGCTGATTCTGCACACGGTCGTGGGAATCGGGTATGACGTCCCCTGGCGGCAGGTTGAAGCGATTCTCCTCCGGGCGGCCGATCGTACTCCGGGCTTGCTCAAAGAGCCGCCTCCCTTCGTGCTCCAAAAATCTTTGGACGATTTCAACGTGAAGTACGAACTGAACGCGTACTGCGACGATCCGTCAACGATGCATCTGGTGTATACGGCGTTGCACCGGAACATTCTGGATCTGTGCAACGAACACGGCGTGCAGATCATGACCCCGTCCTATGAGGGCGATCCCGAATCGCCGAAAGTCGTCCCGAAAGACCGCTGGTTCGCCGCGCCGGCGAAAGCTCCTGCGCAGCCAGCATCGAGCGAAGATACCTCTCGCGTCTCTCATCCGGCCTGACCAAGCAACGACCCATCCGATCTATTCACCGACCGACGCTCAAGGCGGCGCAGCCGTGCCACGCGTCAGACAGGCATCGGCGGTCCTTAGTGATTCCTTTGATTTGAGTCGTGCGGAGGTTGCGCGGAAGCTACGGCGGACACGTTCAACCACCTCCCGTCCCGCTTCGCCCATCCCGATGTAACGGAATTGCTCATCGCAATCTCCTTGCCCTGAATGGCGGCACGAGCGTCTACATGGTACGTGACGATCGCAGCATCCCGAGTCAACATGGTCACCCGGAAGTTGCCGAGCCGATACTCTTTCAGATCCGCGTCGCCGAGAAACTCCAACAGTTCCGATTTTGTCCTCTCTTTTCCATCTGGGAAAATGTCAGGAAAATCCTCGGCCAGATAACTTGCAAACCCATCCAGGTCTTTCCGTTTAATCAAACTCCATGTCTCATGTTCATATGCGATTAATGTGTCCGCCGTGGCCATATCTTTTGTTTCCTGATTTTCCATGGCATTCCCCTCCGGAGCTTTAATTCAAACACAGTACGCTGAGGATTCCAAATCTGTTTTTCGCGTTTCGCGAGATATTCGAGTCGACCGGAAGCCGGACTCGTTAGGATCAGATCAGATAGGCAAGCTGTCTCGCGCGGGAATCGGAGCTGGGATGGCGAAAGCCATGTCGGTTCGTTGGCCGGGTCGTTTGAGCGGAAATTCGGCGGCGGGCCGATAGGGCATCGGCTCGCCGCCGAAGACGTTATTTCTTCACGATCTCGAGCAGTTCCACTTCGAAGACGAGCGTGGCGCCCGGCTTGATGGTCGGGGGTGAGCCCCGGTCTCCATAGGCGATCGCCGAAGGGCAGACCAGCTTGCTCTTGCCGCCGACCTTGATCAGCTGCACGCCCTCCGTCCAACACTTGATCACCTGGTTCAGGGGAAACGTCGCCGGCTCACCGCGCTTGACCGAGCTGTCGAAGACGGTGCCGTCGATGAGGGTGCCGTGGTAGTGCACTTTGACCGTGTCGGTGGCCGCCGGCGTCGCGCCCTTGCCTTCCTTGATGGTCGTTACGATGGCTCCGGACTCGGTTTTCTTCGCCCCGGGTTCGGCCGCGGCTTTCGTGAGGAAGGCCGAGCCGGCTTTCTTTTCGGTGTCGGCCAAGGCGGCGGCGCGGGCCTGCTGCAGCTGGTTGACTTTCGGCCCGAACGCTTGCAGGTCGACCTTCGGAGTCTTCTTGAGGATGCCGTCGGTCATGCCGGACCGCACGAAGTCGAGTTCGGACTCCGTGAGCGCGAACGGGGTCAGCGACTGGCTGATCAACAGCCCCAAGGCATAAAAAGTTTTCTGATCGTCGGTGGAGGGATCCGCGGCGCCGGCGGGCACGGCCGGCAGCATCAGGCTCAGCAGCATAGTCACGATCGTCACTGGGCGCATGAGAGATCCTTTCTTGTAAGAGTAAGGCGACGCCGTCACACCATATGCTACCTGAAGGGCAAGCTCAATACCTTTCTCCGATGCCGGATCCCGTCTCATGGCCGTCTGGCCGGTCCGGCGGTGACCAGCGGGAATAGTTGCGCCGGATTCGACGCAACGGTACACTGCGCTTCCAGCCTGGTGCGCAGGCTAGCCTGCATGATTCTTACCTTCGTTATTGTCTATCTGGCGGTCTCGGTCGGGGTCGGGCTCTATGCCGCCAGGCGCGTGCACGACGCCAAGGACTTCGCCGTCGCCGGCCGTTCTCTGCCTCTCCCGATCGTGGCGGCGACCGTGTTTGCGACCTGGTTCGGCGCCGAGGCGCTCATGGGCATGTCCGCGACCTTCGTCAAAGAAGGGCTGCGCGGCGTGGTGGCCGACCCGTTCGGCTCGACCCTCTGTTTGGTGCTCGCCGGGCTGTTTTTCGCGCCTCGCTTCTACCGTCTGAATTTGCTCACCGTCGGGGATTATTACCGGTTGCGCTACGACCGCCGGGTGGAAGTCCTCTGCACGCTCTGCATCGTCGCGTCCTACGTCGGATGGGTGGCCGCGCAGTTCAAGGTTCTCGGCTTGGTGCTGAACGTCGTCACCCAGGGCGCGGTGAGCCAACAAGCCGGGATGGTCATCGGCGCCGCGATCGTGCTGACCTATACCACCTTCGGCGGCATGTTTTCCGTGGCGATCCTCGACTTCGTGCAGCTCTCGGTCATCATCGGGGGACTGCTGTACATCGTCTCGGTCGTCAGCGACCTGGCCGGAGGGGCGGGCGCCGTCATCAGCCACGCGGCGCAAGCCGGCAAACTGGAATTCTTCCCTCCGGCGTCGCTCGATGCCTGGGTCCCGTTCGTCGGCGCGGGCGTGACGATGATGTTGGGCTCCATCCCGCAGCAGGACGTGTTCCAGCGGATCACGTCGGCCAAGGACGAGCGGACGGCCGTTCGAGGATCGCTCGCCGGCGCGGCCCTGTATTTTTCGTTCTGTTTCGTTCCGATGTTCCTGGCCTACGCGGCGCTGCTCGTGGATCCGGACAAGTTCGGGACGCTGCTCCGGCAGGATTCCCAACTGGTGCTGCCGACGCTGATCGTCGAACACACGCCGGCCGTGGCGCAGATCCTGTTCTTCGGCGCCGTCCTGTCGGCGGTGATGAGTTGTTCGAGCGCGACGTTGTTGGCTCCTTCGGTGGCCTTGAGTGAAAACGTCCTCAAAGGGTTGATGCCCGGCTTGGATGAACGCGGTTTTCTCAGGCTGATGCGGATCGTGCTGGTGGGATTCGCCGCCATCGTGCTGGCGATCGCCTTCAGCTCGGACGCCAGCATCTATCAGCTGGTGGTCAATACCTATAAGGTGACGCTGGTGGCGGCGTTCGTTCCGCTGGCGGCCGGCCTCTACTGGCGCGGCTCCACGGTCGCCGGCGCCCTGTGTGCGATCGGCATGGGCCTTGTGACTTGGATCACGGGGGAAGTGCTCAGTTCCGAGCAGCAGGTCTGGCCCCCCCAGCTTCTTGGGCTGTTGATGGCCGGTGTCGGCATGGTCATCGGCTCCAAGGCGCATCTGGTCTACGACAGGGCCTGTGTGGCTCGCGAGGTCTCAGCCGAGGCGGGTGGAACGCAGGGGATGATCGGAAGTCCGGTGAAGAAATCTCCCCGACGACCGTCCGGGACCTAAGTCCCCTCGTTGCGGCCTTGCCCGCGGGGCGGCGCGTCTTGGCCTTTTTGAACATCCTATGAGCTCTTCTGACTTAAGCAGCGATCATGCCCGGCTCTGTGTGTTCCGGGGTCCAAAACGGTTTTTCAACAGCCGGTCTTGAGCATCGTTGCGTCGTCC
Source organism: Nitrospira sp. (assembly GCA_035328385.1). GTDB lineage: Bacteria > Nitrospirota > Nitrospiria > Nitrospirales > Nitrospiraceae > Nitrospira_C. The sequence continues at coordinate 13,538 of DAOLIU010000058.1, forward strand.
ATCCGGGTGTCGGTCTGAAGTCCCATCGTGGTAACCGCCATGCGCGCGTGGATCCGAACAGTCGGGCGTTCCCCTTGGCTGATGAGAGGCGCTCTGGCCGCAGCGGGCCTGGGATTGCTTCTGCTGCTGGCGGTGGCCGCCTACGGAGCGTATCTCGCGACGTTTCTCGAACTGCCGAAACGGGAAGACCATCCGCCGCTGCGGCTCTATGCCGCGCCGTTCCAGTTGAAAACCGATCTATCGGTCAAGGAGGCGCGATTACTCGAACGATTGCAGCGGCTGGGCTACCGGGCGGTGAGCGGGGAAGTCGTAAACCCCGGCGACTATCACCTGGCCCCGGAGGCGTTGACGATCTATTTGCATGCACAGCCCGAGAGCCTCTTGAAGGCCCGTGTGGTCGGGCTGACGTTGGATCAGGGAACGATCACGGAAGTGCTCTCGATGCCGGCCCGGACGCCGGTCTTCCCCGTCTATTTGGAGCCCGAGTTGATCAGCGGGTTGCGGGGCGGGTCCCGGCAGGTACGCGAATGGGTGCCGCTTGCCGACATGCCGCCGTTCATCGTGGACGCGGTGCTCTCCGTCGAGGACCGCCGCTTCTTCTCGCACGTCGGCATCGATCCGGTCGCGATCGGCCGGGCCGTCTGGCGCAATCTGACGAGCGGCGTGGTCGTGCAGGGCGGCAGCACCATCACCCAGCAGCTCGCGAAGAATCTCTTCTATTCGCCCCAGCGCACGTTCGTCCGGAAGATGAAAGAGGCGTTGGCCGCCGTCGTGTTGGAAGTGAAATACCGCAAGCAGGACATCCTGGAGAGTTATCTCAACGAGATCTACCTGGGCCAGGCGGGTTTCGTCTCGATCTACGGGATCAGCGAGGCGGCGCATCGGTATTTCGGGAAGTCATTGTCCCAGCTCAGCGTCGCGGAAACGGCGCTGATTGCCGGGTTGATCAAGGGGCCCAACACCTATGCGCCGGCCAAGCATCCGGAGGCGGCGGTCGAGCGCCGGGACGTCGTGCTTCGCCTGCTGCGGGAACGGGGGCGTCTCACGGAAGAAGATTGGAAGGCCGCCGTGAACGAGCCGCTTCGGGTGGTGCCCCCCGACGACGTGCTGGCGGACGCGCCCTACTTCGTGGATGCCGCGTTGCGGCAGGTGGAAGAGGCGGTTGGAACGCCGCTGCCTGAAGGCCTGCGCATCGACAGCACGCTCGATCCGATTCTCCAGCAGGTCTCGGCCGACGCGGTGGAAAACGGGTTGAAGAAGCTGGAGCGGACCGTGCCGTCGTTTGCGGCATCGGGCCAGCCGGTTCAAGCCTCGGTCGTCATCCTGGAGCAGGCGACCGGGTCCATCCTGGCCCTCGTGGGAGGGCGGGATTATCGGCTCAGCCAATTCAACCGGGCCGTCCAGGCCCGCCGGCAAGCCGGATCGCTCTTCAAGCCGTTCATTTATCTCGCCGCCGTCGAAGCGTCTCGGGAGGGAAAGGGGCCGAATCTGACGGCCGCCAGCCTGCTGGCGGATGAACCGGTCACGTTCGAGTCCGATACCGGCGCCTGGTCTCCCAAGAACTACGACCGCCAGTTCCGAGGCCGAGTGACCCTGCGCAGCGCGTTGGAGCAGTCGCTCAATGTGCCGGCCGTCCGGGTCGCTCAAGCGGTGGGCACCCGCGCCGTGACGGATCTCCTCAAGCATCTTGGGATCACGAGTCCGCTGACCGAGGACCTCTCGATCGCCCTGGGCAGCTCGTCCGTCTCGCTGCTGGAGATTACCGGCGCGTACGGCGCGGTCGCGAACGGGGGGATCTGGGTCCGTCCGACCGTGGTCCGGTCGATCGCCGATCGCCAAGGCGCCGCTCTCTGGACCGCCACGCCGGACCGCAGGCAGGCGGTGTCGGCCCAAGCGGCGTACGTCGTGACGTCCCTGCTGGACGGCGTCATTCAGCGAGGCACCGCGACCAAGGCCCGAACGCTCGGCTTTGCCGGCGCGATCGCCGGCAAGACGGGGACGACCGACGGGTATCGTGACGCCTGGTTCGTCGGCTATACGGCCGACCTCACGATCGGCGTGTGGGTGGGATTCGACGACGAACAGCCGATCCGCCTTACCGGGAGCCAGGCGGCGCTTCCGATATGGATGGAAGTCGTCCAGCGCGTCGTGCCGGAACGGTCTCCACGGTTTCAAATTCCAACCGGCATCGTGACGCGACGCGTCGATCCGAGAACCGGGCAGCTCGCGACCTCCCAATGTCCCGAGCAAACGGCGGAAGTGTTCATCGACGGCACCGAGCCGAGCGTCTATTGCGAGACCCACGGCGGGGGGATGTGGGAGCGGCTACGGCGGTCGTTCGGCCTGTCGTAAGCCGGGCGGACGTGGCCGTCGTCGACCGGAGCCACGGTCCTACGTGAGTTTCGACCGCCTGCATCGACGGGGTGACACGTCGGGGTTTCGACTATCTGCTAGGTCGTTTGAGACGGTTGGTGTAAGCTGGCGTGACATTGCGTGAGGAGGGCCTTGATGAAGAAAAACGGATTCTCCGGCGACGACAACATCACCCTGCTGGCAAGGGGCGTTCAGTTGAGGGGGGAAATTCGAGTCGAGGGCACGGTCCGAATCGATGGACGTCTCGAAGGAGACATTCATACCAACGGGCAGGTGATCATCGGCGAGGAGGGGCTGGTGCAGGGAACCATCGATGCGGGCGTGGTGGTCAGCAGCGGCCGCATCAAGGCCCAGGTCACCGCCAGCGAACGCGTGCAACTGCTCAAGACCGCCGTCCTGATCGGCGAAATTCATACTCCGGTCTTGATGATGGAAGAAGGCGCGAAGCTGCAAGGCTCCGCGGACATGGGCGTCGCGTCCTGGCCGGACGAGCTGCCCAAGCTTCCCGGCACCGTTCACGAGCTCTCCACCCATCGAACCAAGCACGTCGTCGTTCTTGACAAGGAGTCGAACGCCTAGCGATAGTGGACTGGTCAATGGGATCCAGGCGCGCATGACCAGACCGCATCCGTTTACGGTTGTCTTCTTCGGGCTGCTTCTCTTTCTTCTCTATCAAATCGGACTCATCCTCCAGCCGTTCGTGTTTCCGGCTCTCTGGGCGGCGCTCCTCGTCCATGCGACCTATCCACTCCATGAACGGCTGACCAGGATCTGCGGCGGCCGGGATACGCTTTCCGCCTCGATCTTGACCATCGGAGTGCTGGCCGTCGTCGTGGTGCCGTTGGTCATTGTCGGTATTCTGCTCGTGCACGAGACCAGGGACGCGGAAAAGGCGATCCGATCCTGGATAGCGGAAGGGGGACTCGACCGCTTGCCGGAGCAGGTCGGGGCGGTGCCGGTCGCCGGCGAATGGCTCCGGAGCCTCGTCACCGGGAAGAATCTCCAGGAGATCTCGGTGGAACGATCAGTCATTACCGGAGCCAAGTTTCTCAGCCAGTTCTTCGTCGATCAAATGGGCGGTCTGTTAAAGAACACGCTGCTGCTCGTCACGGATTTTTTCATCATGCTGTTGGTGCTGTTTTTCCTCTATAAAGAGGGCAGGGAATGGACCCACGTGCTCAACGATCTCATTCCACTGGACCGGTCGCACAAGCAGAAGATCCTGACTCGTTTGGATCAAACCGTCCGGGCAGTGGTCAAAGGCATGCTCGTCACGGCGACGGTTCAGGGGCTTCTCGCCGGCCTGGCCTATTTGGTGCTCGGTGTGCCGTTCCCCGTCGTGCTCACTGCGCTGACGATCATTCTCGCGCCGATTCCGTTCGGAGGCACGGCGCTGGTTTGGGGGCCGGTCGTGGCCTATCTCTTCTGGACCGGAACGATCTGGAAGGCGGTTGCGATGCTGGCATGGGGAGCGGGAGTCGTCTCGACGGTGGATCAGGTCCTCCGACCCTGGCTGATCGGCAAGGACGTGGAAATTCCCGTCCTCTTTCTCGTCTTCAGTGTCCTCGGCGGATTGGCTCTCTACGGACTGATCGGCCTCTTCATCGGGCCGGTTCTGGTCAGCCTTTTCATCACCGCGCTGCAGATTTATCGGGAAGAGTACCAGGAGACTGCTCCCGTCCCGTAAGCTTACCCTGCCGGTAGTTGCTTGTCCCGCCCGGACATGCCGTG
>DAOLIU010000059.1:0-17567 GCA_035328385.1 Nitrospira sp.
GGACCGTGGTCGGACGAATCATATTGGCCGCGGTGGGACCGGTGGACGTGTTTCTCAAGGGAAATTTCAAGGCGGATATCGCCGGGGAGATCATCGAATTCCGCAACCCACGCTTCGAAGAAGACGACACGGCCGCGCAGGTCATCGGCGACATGGAGAATCCGCAGATCGGCACGGTCAACCTGATTTCATTCGATCCGCATCCCAATCTCGTCCCGCACCCGTACGTGGAGTGGTTCTCAGGCCGGTCGAATCATTACCGCTTCGAACTCGAACCCGGCGATGCATGGGTGGTGACGGAAGAGCGGCGTGCAACGATCGACGGCCAGAGCCGCGCGATCCGGGAGGCGTTGGCCGATCGGGTCGTCGACCGGCCGCGTTCAGAGGAAGAATCCGAATGGATCTAGCGAAGATGCCGTCGGGTCAGACGGCGAGTGCTTCCTGCTTGCTCTTTTGCTCGCGCACGTAGATCGGGACTTCCTTGATGTCCCAGACCAGCCCGAGCCATTCCATCGCCTTCAAACCGTAGTAGGTGATGTCGATTTCCCACCAGTAAAATCCTTGCCTCGTCGAAGCGGGATAATAGTGATGGTTGTTGTGCCACCCTTCGCCGAGGGTGATCAGCGCCAGAATGAAGTTGTTGCGGCTGTCGTCTCCGGTGTCGTAGCGTTGCGAACCGTAGACGTGGGACAGGGAGTTGATCGTGCAGGTTCCATGGATCAACGCCACCGTCGAAATGAAGAATCCCCAGATCAGCATTTGAGGCCCGTTCGTTCCCAGTTCCGGCGCATAGATTTCAAGCAGCTTGCCCAAGCCGAACATCCCGAATCCCGCAATGGTCGGCACGAGGACGTCGAATCGATCGAGGAAGCGCAGTTCGGGGTACTTTGCAAAATCGGCGATCGCCTTCAGACGCGGAGGAAAATGCGTCTGCGAGGTGAACCATCCGATATGCGACCAGAGAAAACCTCCATGACGCGGAGAATGGACGTCGTCTTTCGTGTCGGAGGCAATGTGATGATGGCGATGGTGGCCGGCCCACCAGAGCGGCCCGCGCTGGGCACAGGACCCGCCCAAGACCGCGAAGGCGAACTGGCAAGCCCGGGTCGTCTTGAACGATCGGTGGGAAAAGTACCGGTGATACCACCCGGTGATCGCGAACATTCGAACGACATAAAACGCCACGGCGACCGCCACGGCGACCCAGCTGACTCCCACCCAGATCACGCCCAAACACATCGCATGGACGGCAATGAGCGGGATGCAACGGAACCAATCCATCTTCGGGGTCCCGTCCGTCTTCATGTACTCGAGTCCGGCCCACGAATCGAACCAGCGGAGGAACGTCAACCATAGGTGCTGGGCCTTGGTCGGGCGCAAGATGCGAACGTCGGACATTCTGGTACCTCCAGCTACGTCCGACAGATAATCCGCCGGACACACACGACATCCCGTATGGCTCAATAGAACCGCGGCGGCTGTTGGTGAATCACAGGGCAGGCCGCAGAAGCCGGGTCACGAAGAAGCTCCACATCCTGCGTTCTTCAGACCCCATAGATGACGGGAGCACATTATACATGCAATGCAAGGCAAATGGTATCAGGCAATTCGGGCCCGCATGCCCACCCGCAAGTCATTCTACTTGAACGGAATTCCCTGTCCACTAATCCACCGAACCGTCTCAGCATACCGTCCACTGCTTCGATCCGGTGCAGGCCATTTGACACCTTCCGCAGGCCCCTCCTAGAATGCCGCCCAGCTATGAACGATCGATTTCTCAGAGCCTGCCGGCGCGAGCCGGTCGATTGCACCCCCGTCTGGTTCATGCGGCAAGCGGGCCGCTACATGGCTGAATATCGGTCGCTTCGCGCGAAGCATTCCATGCTCGAGCTGTGCAAGATTCCCGACCTGGCAGCGCAAGTGACGTTGCAACCGATTGAACGTTTTCCCCTCGACGCCGCGATTATCTTCGCCGATATCCTGCTGCCGCTCGAAGCCATGGGGTTGCATCTGGAATTTGCCGAGGGGGAAGGGCCGGTTATCCATAATCCGGTTCGGGAGCGGGCGGATGTCGAGCGTTTGCGGGTCATCGAGGGCGACGAGCTGGAATATGTGGCCGATGCTATCCGGCAGGCGCGGCAGGCCCTGCGCGGCAGGGTGCCGCTGATCGGATTTGCGGGGGCCCCGTTTACCTTGGCGAGCTATGCCATCGAGGGAGGGGGATCGCGCAACTACGTGCTGACGAAGTCGATCATGTATCGCGAACCGGATGTCTGGCACAAGCTGATGGACAAGCTGGCCCGTGTGGTAACGGGCTACCTCCGCCGTCAAATCAGCGCCGGGGCCCAAGCCGTTCAGTTGTTCGACAGCTGGGTGGGCTGTCTCTCGGCCGGCGACTATACGGAGTATGTGCTTCCCCATGTGCAACTGATTTTCGAGGGACTGAAGCGCGAAGGCGTACCCATGATCCATTTCGGAACCGGAACGACCGCCATTTTGAAGCACATGCGGGAAGCCGGCGGCGACGTCATCGGCGTGGATTGGCGCGTACCGCTGGATGAGGCCTGGTCCCTGATCGGCCATGACCGGGCCGTGCAGGGGAATCTGGACCCTGTCGCCTTGTACGGTCCGCTGGGTGAGATCGAGCGCCGGGTGGAGGATATCCTGCGCCGTGCAGGCGGCCGCAACGGCCATATTTTCAATTTGGGCCACGGCATCCTGCCGACGACGCCCGTCGAACATGTCGACGCCGCCGTCAGCATGGTCCACAAACTGAGTATGAGGTAGGGTCCCGCGGCCTTTCGAGATAATGGACAACCGGCGCCGGGCGGTCTGCTCCACCAGAGAACGGGACGAAGAGGGGATCGTGAGCGGCGCGCAACGTCCTATCGCCGTGTTGTTGATGGCGATGGGTGGGCCCGACAAGCTGGAAAACGTGGAGCCCTTCTTGCTCGACGTGCGCGGAGGGCGTCCCACGCCGCCGGAGCTGGTCGAAGAGATCCGCGAGCGCTATCGAGCCACCGGCGGCAAGTCTCCCGCCGTCGGAATCACGCAGGCGGTGGCGGCCCGGCTCGAGCGGCGGTTGAACGAATCGCGCGGTCGCTATCGTGTGTTCGTCGGCTTGCGGCACTGGCACCCATTCATTCGAGACACCTACGCGGAATTGCTGCGCGAGGAGCCGGCACGCGTCATCGGCCTCTGCATGGCGCCGCAACAATCGTCGCTGAGCACCGGGGCCTACCGCAAGAAGGTGGAGGAAGCCCGGGTTGCTCTGGGAGACAGCTGTCCCGTGAGCTACGTGGGCAGCTGGCATCGGCACCCCCGCCTTATCAACGCCATCGTCGAACACATTCGCCAGGCTTTGGAGCTGTTCCCTCTCGAAACGAGGGCCACGACCCCCGTGCTGTTCACGGCCCACAGTCTGCCGGAGCGGATCGTGGCGATGAACGATCCGTATCCGGATGAAGTCCGGGGCACCATGGAGGCCGTGACCGCACAGCTGGGCGGCCAACCGACGTGCTTCGCCTACCAAAGCCAGGGCCGGTCGGGAGAGAAATGGTTGGGCCCGACGGTCGAATCGACGATCCATGAGCTGAACGCGGCCGGTCACCGGCACGTGCTGGTGGCGCCTATCGGGTTCCTGTGCGACCATGTCGAAACCCTGTACGACATCGACATCGAGTTGAAGCAGTTGGCCGCCGGCCTCGGCATGCGCCTCGAACGCATGCCCATGCTCAACGATTCGCCGGCGCTGGTGGAGACGCTGATGGACGTGCTGGCGACTCATGAATCCTCGTTGACGCGTACGTCGTGACCGCGCCCAAAACTGTCGCCATCGTCGGGGGAGGGATCGCGGGGCTGGCGACGGCGTTTGCGCTTCTGGAGCGTTCGCAGCAGGCGGGCATACCGGTCATCTGCACGGTCCTCGAACGCAGCCCCTCCTGGGGCGGGAAGATCGTGACCCACCGGGTCGGCGACCTGGTTACGGAGGCCGGTCCCGACTCGTTTCTGTCCCAAAAACCCGCCGGCCTGCAACTCATCGACAAGCTTGGTCTCACCGATCAGGTGATCGACACCAATAAGACCGCGACGAAAGCCTGCGTGTATTCGCAGGGCCGTCTCCGGGACCTGCCCGAAGGCCTGGTGGTGATCACGCCGGGCCAAGTCGGACCCTTTCTCCGAAGCGGGCTGCTGAGTCCTGCCGGATTGCTTCGCATGGGAATGGACATGATCCTGCCGGCCGGACGCTCGCAGGAGGACGAATCCCTCGCCTCCTTTTTCCGTCGACGGTTCGGCCGTCAAGCATTCGAGCGAATGATGGAGCCGCTGATGGCCGGCATCTATGCCGGCGATGCCGAACAATTGAGCATCAAGGCCACGTTTCCGCGGTTCCCCGAGCTCGAGCGGACCCACGGCAGCGTCATTCGCGGCATGCTCGCGACGAGAGCCGAGGCGTCCGCCGCGCCGGCCGCCGGACGGAAACGGACGACGTTCGTGAGCCTCAAGAACGGGCTGGAAGATCTCGTCGCCGCGCTTCGCCGCTCGTTGACGGACCGGGGCGTGACGTTGCGAAGCGGCACGCCGGTGGAGTCGCTCCGGGTTCGATCCCATGAGCTGGGGCGGTGGACGTACGATGTCATGCTGAGCGGCGGAGGTGCGCTTTCAGTCGACGGGCTGATTCTGGCGACCCCCGCGTTCGTCTCGGCGGAGCTGCTTCGGCCGTTGACGCCGATCGCGGGCGGCCTGTTGGAGAGGATTCCCTACGCCTCGACGGCGACCGTCGCGATGGCGTATCCTGCGGCCACGGTGGGATCGGGCGTGCAAGGTTTCGGCTTCGTCGTGCCGCGCGTCGAGCAGCGGGACCTGATCGCGGCGACCTGGACGTCGTTGAAATGGCCCCGTCGCGCGCCGCCCGACCAGGTGCTGGTCCGTTGTTATCTCGGAGGCGTCGGGCGTGAAGCCGTCCTGGAACTGGACGATTCATCGTTGATCGGCCGGGTCCGTACCGAGTTGCAGCGCATATGCGGGCTCACCGCCGAGCCGACGTATGTCGAGGTCAATCGCTGGACAAAGGCGATGCCGCAGTACGTGCTCGGACATCTGGAGCGACTCGATGAAATCGAGACGGCGCTCAGCCGGTTCGGCGGGCTGGTGCTGACCGGCTCCGCGTACCGGGGCGTGGGTATTCCCGACTGCATCCGCGACGGGGCGATTGCGGCCGACCGCGTCGTCCGACATTTGACAGGAGAACGAGTGAGAGGCAGGGAGACGTGAAAAGCATGGCGACGGACAATAAATTGACCGTGCTCGAGGTGAGTGGACCCTTTCGCGAGCCGAGGGAGCCGGTGTTTTCTTATGACTATGCGGTGCAGCGTATATCGTGGAGCATGCCGCATGCGGTGCGCGTCAAGGTCGCCATCGCCGAAGAACTGGACGTCGTCAAGGGCCGATTGCTCGGCCAGGTGACCGGATCGCCGGGACAGCAACTCCTGATCGCCCGAGCGCTGTCGCGACGGATCGCCGACGAGAAGCTCAAGATCGCGGAAGCCGAAGGCACCCTCTCGGATCGGCGCGACGTCGTCATCGAACCGTTCACCGGGCCGCAGGCGCATCTCTTCGCCAAGCTGGACGACTGGCTCGAACGCGAGCGCCAAGCCTTACTGGCCGAAGTGAAGGCGCGCGCCGGGGTCTGAACTCAGAAGATTTTGCGGTAGTGTTTGGAATGGACGCCCGATTCGTCGGCGAACCCGACGGAGCCGCTGTCCGGCGCGCCCGTATTGTGGAGATCGATGCGATAATGGCCTTTGATCTCCTCCATGGCCACTTCGAACGGCACCGCGTCAGGATAGAGCCCGCCGGGCGCATGGGCGCCGCGCGTGAGGGTCCTGATCACGTCCGCCTTGGCGTACTTGGGGTCGGAGGTCACGTAAATGTCGGCGACGGCATGGTCGCCCAGCTTGTGACCCGGCGTCGTGGCGGGGATCAGATCCGACAGTGAGCCTGCGAGCCGCTCCTTTCTGAGTCGCTTCAACAGACCCACGACCTGACTCTCGGTGGCCTGAGCGGGAACGACCAGGCTGACGGCATTCATGTCCGGCACCGTCGCTTCGACCTTGAAGATGACCGGCGCGGCTTCCGGATCCTCGATCATCGGCATGGCCGGTCCCTCGGTGCCGGCCGCTTGTTTGTTCTTGGAACTCGGCACGATCAGCGCCACGAACAGCCACAGGCCGAGCAGGACCGTGAATACCACGATGAGCGGATGTATACCCGCGCGCTTGCCTTCTTCGTACGGGTCCGGCTGATCGCTCATACAGGGCCGTCCTGGGCGTGAGCCGAGCCGCGCTTGGCGGCCTCCCACAAATTGTTCATTTCGTCGAACGACAGCTCTCCCACGTTTCGTCCGGATCGTGAAGCTTCGCGCTCGATAAATCGAAAGCGCTCGACGAAGCGGTTGACGGAGAGACGAAGCGCGTCTTCGGGGTTGACCTTCACGAACCGGGAAAGATTCACCAGCGAGAACAGGACGTCGCCGAATTCCGAGACGATTTCCCGCTGTCGAGAGGAAGAGTCGCCGTCCGTCCCGGGCTGGCGCAAGGCCTCCCGCAGCTCCCGGATCTCTTCCTCGACCTTGGTGAGGACCTGATCGAATCCGCCCTGGTCATGGCTCCAATCGAATCCGACCCTGGAGGCCCGGGCCTGGATCTGATAGGCCCTCAGTAATGCCGGCAGCGCGACGGGTACGCCGTCCAGCACGGAGTCGGGCCGCCCCGCCGCCTGCCGTTCCGCCTTTTTGATGTCCTCCCAGCGGGTGAGGACTTGGTCGGAGTTGAGGGGCGTCGTATCGTTCGTTCCGGCGGCGAACACGTGCGGATGCCGGCGAATCAGTTTGTCCGCCAGCCGGTCCATCACGTCGTCGAGGGTAAAGGCGCCGTTCTCCGAGGCGATTTGACCGTGAAAGAGGATCTGCAGCAGCACGTCGCCCAATTCCTCGGCCAGCTTCGCGTGATCCTCATGATCGATCGCGTCCAACACTTCATAGGCTTCTTCGAGCAGGTATGGTTTGAGGGATTCGTGGGTCTGTTTGCGGTCCCAAGGACAACCTTCCGGAGCCCGCAACGCCGCCATCAGCTCCGCCAATTTGTCGAATCGTTCGGACATGCTCGGTCTCGGGGTAAGGGTAAGGAAGATGCGAGCGCCATTATACCCGGTTCCGCCGGCGCTTCAATGTAGCCGGCGCGCCTTGCAGGCCTTGAGAACCCTATGCTAGGGTAATGAGCCGCGCATCATGCGTTGAGGATTCGGGACTTGTCTATGGCTACCGACAAGGAAGAGGGATTCGTCGTTCGGGATCGCCGGGGCGGCGGATCGACGGAAAAGGCCCCCGTCCCGCCGCCGTCCCAGGCGGAATCCTCGGACAAGATTTTGCCGGAGGATCCGGGGCAGGCTCCCAATATCCCAGTGACATTTGGGTCTTTCGTCATTTCTCTCGGGAGCTCCTCGCTGATGCTCATGGGGGAGAAATTGGACCCCCAACAGCCTGCCATGCCCGTCAACTTGCCCCAAGCCAAGGAAATCATCGATCTCCTATCGATTCTGGAAGAGAAGACCGTGGGAAACCTCACGACTGAAGAACAAGCGGTCTTGCGGGACATGCTCTATGCCCTGCGGATGAAATACGTCAGTCTGAGTACAGGAAAGTAGCTTCCGTTCAACATCCCCTCTCCGTGCCGGCGACGTTTTGAGACAAGCGCATAAATCCGCTATAGTAGGTGGTCTTGACTCTTCGTCCCAGGGAGCGATCGCCCTGGGCGGCCGGCCATGAATGACTTTCAGAAGCAAACCGGATCTCCGACGTGGCCTTCTCCCGAGCTTCCTGAGTCGGGGGAGCAGGGTGGTAGGGCGGATGTTCCCCTTCGACCGATGGGGATGGCGCCCGCCGTGGTGGAGCCGGATCGCCGAAAGCGCAGTTTTTTTCGTCCGGTCCGGGTCGTCTTCCTGCTGTTGTTGTGCTGCCTCGCGCTGACCTTCTACTACACCCAAGTCGTCGTTCCCGGGGGAGAGGACAGTGATTCGTTCATTCCGACGACCAGTTATGCGCTCGTTCTCCTTCTGATCAACCTCGATCTGATCGGGGTTGTCGTTCTGCTCCTGCTCCTGTCCCGCAATCTGATCAAGGCCTACTTCGAACGGCGGCATCGGCTCATCGGCTCCGGGTTCCGGACCAAGCTCGTGGCGGCCTTTATCGGGTTTTCATTGATTCCCACGGTGCTGCTCGCCCTCGTCGCGAGCGGGTTGGTCAACAAAGCGGTGGACGTCTGGTTCAGCGACCAGATCGACCGGGTCATGCGCGACTCGTATGAAGTGGCCCGCATGCAGCACGCCGGTCATATTACGCTGGCGGTCAACAGCGCCAGAGCGATCAGCCATGAAATTTTCCGGGAAGACCTCCTGTTGCCGGCCCAGAGGGACATCCTGATCTCGGCCATGGCGCGCAAGCGGGTGGAATTCGGGGTGGCGGGCATCGAGGTCTATTCGGCCAAGATGGAGACCCTTACGAAATCGCTGGATCCGGAGGTGCCGGCCGGAGTGTTGGACCTGCCGGTGGGCCAGTTGGTGCTCCAAGCGATCAACGGCAAACAGGAGGGCAATACGGTCCAGGAAGCGCCGACGGGGCGGCTGGTCAGGGCCGCGGCTCCCATTGCCGCCAGCGGCCGCGGGGGCGAGGTCGGCGGCGTCGTCCTCGTCGACGCCTATGTCCCGGAATCGCTGCTGGCCAAGATGGACGGGATCGGGCGGCAGTACGAGGAATACAAGCAGATCAAGGCGATGAAAAATCCGATCAAGGCCGGCGCCTATTTGTTCGTGGCGGTGATCACGGTGCTGATTCTTTTCGGCGCGACCTGGTTCGGTTTCTACGTCGCGCGGAGCATCACCGTGCCGATCCAGCGGTTGGCCGAGGCCACGGAAGCCATCGCTCAGGGGGATCTGTCGGTGCGGATCGACGCCAAGGCCACGGACGAGATCGGTACGCTCATCGAGTCCTTCAACCGCATGACCACGGACATCCAGAGCGGCAAATCCGCGCTCGAAGCCGCCAACGTTTCGTTGCGGCAGAACAACCTCGAACTGGACCGGCGCCGCGCCTACATCGAAACGGTCGTGGCGACCATTGCGGCGGGTCTCCTGTCGATCGGGAAAAACGGGATCATCATGAATTTCAATCCGTCGGGGGAGAGGATCCTGGGAATCTCGGCCGACCGGTTTCACGGCCGGTCCGCGAACGACGTGTTCAAGGAGTTCGGACTCACGCTGTTTCAGACCCTCTACGACCGCATGCTGGTGGACCAGCGGGACGACCTGACGATGGACGGGACGGTGGAGGTCGAAGGCAAGTTCCTGACGATCGCCCTGCACGGCTCCAGGATGAAGGACGAAATGAACCAGGACCTGGGCATCGTCTTGGTGTTCGAGGATCTGACGGAGTTGTTGAAGGCACAAAAGGTGGCGGCCTGGCAGGAGGTCGCGCGCCGGGTGGCCCATGAAATCAAGAATCCCCTGACGCCGATTCAGTTGTCCGCTCAGCGCATGCGGAAGAAGTTTTTCGAGAAGGCCTCCGATTTCGAGCGGGTGTTCGACGAATCGACGAACGTCATCGTCAATGAGGTCACCAGTCTGAAGCACATGGTCGACGAGTTCTCCAAGTTCGCCAGGCTTCCGGCGCCGCAGCTGGTGCAGCAGTCGCTGCACGATGTGGTCAACGAGGTGGTCGCCTTGTATCGGGGCGCCCACAAGGACATTGACTTGATCGTCTCGCTGGACGAGGACCTGCCTCCGTTGAAGTTCGACTGGGAGCAGATCAAGCGGGTGCTGGTGAACCTGCTCGACAATTCCATTCAGGCGATGAGTCAGAAGGGCCGGGTGTGGCTCACCACCCAATACGATACGAAACGGCGTCGCGCCGTGGTGAGCATCGCCGACGAGGGAACCGGCATCGCGTTGGAAGACCAGGAAAAGCTGTTTGTACCCTACTTCACGCGGAAGAAAACGGGGACCGGACTCGGATTGGCCATCGTCCGGCGTATTATTACGGACCACGAGGGCCACATCCAGGCGGGGAACAACCATCCCAAAGGCGCGATCTTTACCTTTGAATTGCCGGTCTGAGCAGTGCTCGCCGGCTTGGGCGACTAGTACGACGGTCGGGCGTGATCATAAAGTGAGGAACTAATGTCGGCTTCGATTTTGGTGGTGGACGACGAGGAGGCCATCCTGTCTTCGCTCAGCAGCATCCTGCTGGATGAAGGCTACGAGGTGGCGGTGGCAAAGAGCGGCACGGACGCGTTGAAGATCTTCACGACGGATCCTCCAGATCTCATGCTGCTGGACATCTGGATGCCGGAAATGGACGGACTGGAAACCCTCAAGCGCGTGCGCGAGTTGGTGCCCACCGCGCAGGTGATGATGATGTCGGGGCACGGGTCGATCGAGACGGCCGTCAAAGCCATCAAGCTCGGAGCCTACGACTACATCGAAAAGCCGCTGTCCCTCGAGAACGTCACGCTTCGCGTCAAGCATGCGCTCGATCAGCACCGGCTGGAGCAAGAGAACCGGTCCCTGCGGACGAAAGTGCAGCGACGGTTCGAGCTGGTGGGACAGTCGCCTGCGATGAAACAGCTTCGTCAATTGATCGAAACGGCCGGTCCCACCAACAGCCGGGTCTTGATCGGCGGCGAGAACGGGACCGGCAAGGAATTGGTGGCGCGGGGGATTCACCAGCACAGCGCACGCGCCGATCGGCCCTTCGTCGCCGTCAATTGCGCCGCCATTCCTGAAACGCTGATCGAAAGCGAGCTGTTCGGCCATGAAAAGGGCGCCTTCAGCGGCGCCACCTCGATGAAGCGGGGCCAGTTCGAACAGGCGGACGGCGGGACGCTGTTCCTGGACGAGATCGGCGACATGAGCCTGAGCACGCAGGCCAAGGTGCTGCGTGCGCTGCAGGAGCAGCAGTTCAACCGGGTCGGCGGCACGAAGTTGATGAAGGTCGATGTCCGCGTCCTCGCCGCGTCGAACAAGGATCTCTTGAAGGAAATCGAAAAAGGCGCCTTTCGGGAAGACCTCTTCTATCGGTTGAACGTCGTGCCGATCGTGGTGCCGCCCCTCCGCGAGCGCCGGGAGGATATTCCGCTGCTGATCCGGCATTTTCTCAAGCTGCACGGGGAGGAGCAGGGGCTGCGGATGAAAGAAATCACCCCGGATGCGATGGCGGTCTTCGAGCAGTACGAATGGCCCGGAAACATCCGGGAGCTGGGGAACCTGGTCGAGCGGCTGATGATCATTGTGCCGGGATCGACGATCGATGCCGCGCAGGCCACGATGGCCTTGCAGGTGCGTCCTTCCGGCTCCGCCGCTCAAGCCGCTTCGGCCGTGGCCGGCTCGTCTGCCGTGAGCGCGTTGCTGGGACAATCGTTCGATTCGCTCCGTGACGCCCGCAACGCGTTCGAAAAGGAATACATCGGGCGCAAGCTGCGTGAGCATCACTGGAACATTTCGCGCACGGCCGAAGACCTGAAGATCGAGCGGAGCCACCTGCATCGCAAGATCAAGCTGCTGGACGTGGAAATGCGGCCAGAAACCTGAGCGGCCTCGCTTAAGCCAGAGCCTGGTTGGTCCGCTGTAAGCCTCGCCGCCGCGGACTCTTTGATCACGCTTCTCGGGCGCGTTGACCTCTCCGATCGGCCTCCGCTAAGATGCGGATCCCAATGAGTCCGACCTTCAACCTTCCTTGGTTATGACGACCTATCGCGATGCCGGAGTCGATATCGATGCAGGCGACGAATTCGTCGACCGCATCAAGCCGCTGGTTCGCTCGACGTTCCGTCCGGAAGTGCTGACGGATCTCGGAGGCTTCGGCGGGTTGTTCCGCTTTCACGCGAATAAGTACACGGACCCCGTGTTGGTGTCGGGAACCGACGGAGTGGGGACCAAGCTCAAGATCGCGTTTCTCACGGACAAGCACGATACGGTCGGCATCGATCTGGTCGCGATGTGCGTCAACGACGTGGCCGTCAGCGGCGCGGAACCGCTGTTCTTTTTGGATTATTTCGCCTCGGGAAAACTGGCTCTGGGCAAGGCGCAACAAGTCATCGAAGGCATCGCCGAAGGGTGCCGGCAGGCCGGGTGCGCCCTGATCGGCGGTGAAACCGCGGAGATGCCGTCGTTCTATCCGGACGGGGAGTACGATCTGGCTGGATTCGCCGTCGGCGTGGTCGACAGACCGAAGCTCATCGATGGAAAGTCCATCCTGCCCGGCGATGTCGTGATCGGCTTGGCGTCCACCGGTCTCCACAGTAACGGATATTCCCTGGTTCGGCGGATTCTCTTCGACAGGGCGAAGCTGACCGTCGACAGCCGAGTGGCCGAGTTGGATCGTCCGCTCGGGGAGATCTTGCTGACGCCGACCAGGATCTATGCCAGGCAGATTCTGGCGCTTGCGTCGGAACAGCCGGTGAAAGGGATCGTCCACGTCACGGGCGGTGGAATCACGGAAAACCTGCCGCGGGTGTTGCCGGACGGGATGCGGGCGCGGATTCATCGGAAGAGCTGGCCTGTTCCGCCTGTCTTCGACGTCCTCAAGCGCCTCGGCCACGTGGACGCGGAGGAAATGTATCGGGTGTTCAATATGGGGGTCGGACTCATCCTCGTGGCGCCGGCTTCTTCCGCCGCTACCCTCGTGAAACGTGCCTCCGCGTTGGGGGATCAGGGATGGGTGATCGGCGAGATCGTCGGCGCAAATCCGGGAGAGCCGCAGGTCGAATATGCCGACTAAGAGAGCCGCCCCGCTTCGCATTGCCGTGTTGGCTTCCGGCCGCGGCTCCAACCTGCAGTCTGTCATCGACGCGATCGAGGCGGGGCGGGTCGACGCCACGATCGTGGCCGTCATCAGCAATAAGAAGGACTCCCTCGCCCTGGAACGGGCCCGGAAACACGGGCTTGCGGACGTATTCGTCGATCCCAAACCCTTTGCCGGTCGTCCGGACAGTCGGGAAGCCTATGATCACGCGCTCTTGGACGTGCTCCGCCGGCACGAAGTTGAGCTGGTGTTGCTGGCCGGCTATATGAAGATCGTCACGGGCGTGCTGATCGACGCCTATGCCAACCGGATGATGAACATTCATCCGTCCCTCTTGCCGGCCTTCCCCGGACTGGACGTGCAAAAGAAGGCCATCGACTGGGGCTGCAAACTCGCCGGGTGCACCGTCCATTTCGTCACGGAGGGCGTCGACGAGGGACCGATCATTCTGCAGGCGGCGGTGCCGGTCCTGGACGGCGACACGCCGGATGCGCTGGCCGCGCGCATTCTCGAACAAGAACATCGGATCTACCCGCGCGCCGTAGAGCTTTTTGCCGAAGGCCGCCTGCGGGTGGAAGGGCGCCGTGTCTTCGTCGACGGAGGTAAGCCGTTGGGAGATGCGCTCCTCTGCCCGTTTTGACTTCTCTCGAAAGCCCGGACCGATTCACCCGGGCGACCGGACACGGTTCAAGAGTAAAACCAGTACAGACAATCGGCTAGGTGAACAGCTACGATCATCTTGACGGCTCCCGGGTGATTCTGTAACCTTCCGCCTTCATGAAGCAGCCGGGCATGTGGATGGCGTGCGCGCTGTCGTGTCTGATCGTCGGCTGCGAATATGTCCGCCCCACCATGAACGAGCCGCTGCCTCGGTGGAATCCCGAGTACGGCTATCGCTTTGCGAATCTTCCTCCGTCGGTGGCCGGCAGCACGGACAGTCTTTTCATCGTGGCGTCGTTCTCCGGAGGCGGCGCTCGCGCCTCGGCGCTCTCCTACGGTGTGCTGCGTGAGTTGGCCAGGACTCCGATCGTATGGGAAGGATATCGGAAGACGCTCGCCGATGAGCTCAACGTGATCAACGCGCTTTCCGGGGGCAGTTTCACGGCCGCGTACTATGCGCTTCATCACAACCGTATTTTCCATGACTTCGAGTATCGCTTTCTTCGAAAAGATTGGGAGAATGAGCTGCGCTCGCGCATCTTGCGGTCTCCCCACAATTGGGTTCGGCTCCTGTCCCCGTATTTCGGCCGTGCGCACATTTTTTCCGAGCTACTGGATGAGGCCCTGTTCGAAGGGGCAACGTTCAATGACCTCCTCTCGAGCGATCAGCGGCCGATCATTTTCATGCATGCTTCCGACATGGCGACGGTGTCGCGATTTGAGTTCAATCAGCGGCAGTTCGACCTGATTTGTTCGGATCTCAGCAAACTGCCGCTGTCCGTGGCCACCGCCTCGTCGTCCGCGCTTCCGTTGCTCCTGAGCCCGATTTCGCTCAAGAACTACGCCGGGGAGTGCGGCTACATTCCTCCGCTGTACATCACGGCCCAAAAGGAGACGTCTTGGGGGAGGCGGCGCGCGACGGAGCTGCAGTCCTATCTCGATGCCGAGCGACGGCCGTATATCCATCTCTTGGACGGCGGATTGGCCGACAACCTCGGTATGCGGAGCGTGTTGGAGCTTTCGGCGCTCGTCGAGAATCTGGAAGGGGCCTTTGAAGTGCTCGGCGTGAAGAAGGTCCGCAAGCTCGTCTATATCATGGTGAATGCCGAAACCGATCCGGACGTGAGTCAATACAAGCTGGATGAGATTCCCAGCCTCTCGCGGGTATTGAATTCCCTGGTGGACATCCCGATCAATCGCTACTCCGACGATACCTTCGAGTTGATGGGGCAGGCGGTCACGCAATGGAGAGCCCAACTGCGCCAGCGGACTCGAAAAGACACGGATATTTTCGAGCCTGACGCGGACATCTATTTCATCGATGCCAGCCTGTCCGAATTGGAAGATCGGGAGGAGCTGGCGCGGGTGATGAGGATCCCCACCAACCTGTCGCTCACCGATTCCGACATCGAGAGTTTGCTCCTGGCCGCCTCCAAGCTGATCAGAAACGACAAGGACTTTCAGAGGCTCGTGCGGGATCTTGAGATCGAGGCCGCAAAATCTCCCATCATTTCCGGACGCTAGTGTCCAGTGAGAGGCGGGCACGAGGTGATCGGGGGAGCGGATCTGGAAGAGGGGGCCGGACGGCGCAGCCTGATCAGGCGACTTTCTCGTTGACCTCGATCACCGTGAAGGATCGGGTGTCGGGATTCTGCTGGGCGCTCCAGCGGCTATTGACGGTGATCCGAGAGCCGTCGCGGCGTTTATGGATCACTTGCCCGCGCCAGAAGCTTTTCTCCTGAATCTCTTGCTCGATCATCGAAAGCGGTTCGGGGAACTTCGTCTCGAACAGGTGATGGATGCACGTACCCAGGACTTCCTGGGGGGTCCAGCCGTAAATACGCTCGGCTTCACTGCTCCAATAGCGGATCGTTCCATCCGAATCGCGCACGATCATCGCTTCATGCGCGGCAGGTGAGGTCGCGGTATGGACCACGCGATCTTCACCCACCCGGCGGCTGTGGTGGGCCGTTCCCGTTTTCGTCTGCGAGGCGAAGTAGTCGCGATACCAGCGGACCGTCCGTTCGAGGCCTTGCATGAACCCGTAGGAGGGCTTCCAATCCAGGAGCCGCTTCGCTTTTTCGGATGACAACTCCATGTGCGGAATTTCGGCCGTACTGTTTTCGTTCAACTGCGGTTCGTCCGGCGAGTCGAGCATTCGGCAGATTTGCTGTACGATGTCCCGAACTTCTATCCGTTCGCCGTAGGAGAAGTTGAAGGCCTCTCCGTAGAGCTCGGGATTCTCGGACAGCCGTTCCGCCAGCAGAAGCTGCACATCGACCGCGTCCCCGATGTAGAGGAAATCCCTCGTGAACCGGCCGTTTGAACGCAAGGTGGGAGCCTGACCCTGCATGATGCTGCGAACCACGCCGGGAATCAGCCGTGTGAAGTTGAAGTCGTACCCGCCGAAATAATTGCCGCAGCGCGTCACGGCCACGGGACAGTTGAAGACCTTTCCGTACGATTGAGCCGCTTGATCTTGCGATGCCTTGGCCGTTTCATATGGATGCAGCGGCTGGAGCGCCATGTCTTCCCGGTACGGGATCTCCTGGCGCCCGTAGACCTTGTCGGTCGAACTGATCACGGAAATACATTGCGGCCGATGTTGTCTGAGAAACTCCAAGATCTGCCAGGTGCTGAGAGCGGACGACTTGAAACACTCCAGCGGTTCCTTCAAGACGCGATGGACGTCCGCGCCGTAGGCGGCGTGAAAAAAGACGTCGACTTGATGTCGGTCGAAGATGCGCTCGATCAGGTGTTGGTCGGCGACGCTGCCCCATTCGACCCACGTCTGATTGTCGAGCGACTCCATGAAGAACTGCGAATTGGACTTGTAGGAGCGAACCAAGCTGATGACGTGCGCGCCGCGCGAAACCAAACGGCGCACCAACCATCCGCCTAAAAATCCCGTCGCTCCCGCAACGAGGACGGTCTTGGCGGTCCAGAAGTTCTGAGCCATTTCGTTACCCTAGACGATCCTATTGTCGAAAACAACCCTGGATTTGCCTATAGTCTATAACAGTGCAAAGAAGAACACCGGCGTCTTCTCAGGCCTTCACCCAATGGAGGACTAGAGATACGGGGGCTACGACAATTGAGCCATCAACAAATGAGATGATTGTGTGGTGCAGAACGATCGCGCGTGCCGGTCACGGCTTTCGACCGGCGCGATGAGTCGGCACGATCAGGACCAAGGCGGCCAACAGGAAGCTCGTGGTCATGAACTCGATGGTCGCGACGCGGAGTGACAATTCCGCTTCTCTGCGGACTTCGTCGGCGATCTCTGCCACTACTTCGAGGAGACGGTCGAGCTCCAGTGTGACGCTGATAAGCTTTCTTCCCGCGTCTTTCGCGGCATGCTGCTCCGCGGCTTCCCTGAAGCGGCGCGCTTCGTTCGTCGACTTGGCTTCCCAGCGATCCTTTAATAAATCGATGGTGTAATACGAGGAATAAATGTAGGCGGTCAATCGTTGTTGAACGGTCTTCAGTTCCTCAAGTTCACGCGCATCCATGCTCTTGCCGGACGAGGCGTCGTTTGTGGCGTCGACGAATCGTTGTAAGGCCTTGTCGATCCTGGCCTGAATGTTCGGCAACGATGCCGCAATCCGGACGAAGTCGCTTTTGGTTTCGGCTTCGATCGCGCGAAGAACCGTCGTGCGATATCGGATCAGCTCTCCATTCACGTGCCCTAAGTCCGCGGCGGCCATGGTGTACTCCGCATACATGATGCGGAGATCCTGGTCGACACGGGTCAAGGCCTGAGAGCCGAGCCATCCACAGCCTATGATCAAGATGCTGAAAAGCCAGGAGGTCCAGCCGATTCTCAACGTTGCCCCCAGTGCATGCACAAAGGGCAGGAAACCCTTTCGAGCTTCCTGCCCCTCGTGTGCTCATGTCGCCGATGACCTGGGCGCCGGGGCGAGACTACAGGTCTCTCTCCTCAGGCCCATGCTTCCGGTGAGCCTCTTACAACCAGGTCACGCGTTCCGCAGGCCTGATGTAGATCGGCTCTTCGACCTGAATGCGCGCCACTTCCTTGCCCGACTTGTTGAAG